>CAYUNK010000056.1:0-18168 GCA_964446125.1 uncultured Nitrospiraceae bacterium
TATTATCACATGGTTTTCAAGATAGGGGGTTCTTTAACTGCGGTTTTCAGGATGAAGCATATCAAGCATCCCTATGAAAAGGGAATACTCGCAAGAAAGGGCATCAAAATCTAACGATGCTTATCGAGCTCTTTTCGTGCATGAAGAATTCTCTGTATTACAGTGAAGTGGGTAAGACCGGCAAGCAACCATAATGCAGGCACTATAAATCCACTGACAGCTCCTGCAAACAGCAAGATTAAGCGTTCCGGTCTTTCCATGAGGCCATGCCTGCACGTGACGCCAAGGCCTTCTGCGCGTGCCCTGGCATAGCTGATGATAAGCGAGCCAACAAGAGAGACAAGGCAAAGAAAGACGCCTGTCATTTGGCCGGCCTCTTTGAGGTTCCAGGCAACTGCAAGCAGAATGACAGAGTCAGAGTATCTGTCTGCAACTGAATCGAGAAATGCGCCAAAAGATGAACTTTCCCCCCTGCTTCTGGCAGCCATGCCGTCAAGCATATCAAAAAGCCCGGCAGGCAGAAGACACAGGGCGCCAAGGGTCAGATTATTTGCAAGCACGAAACTTGCAATAACTGTCAGGATAAAACCGGTTAAAGTGATAACATTGGGGCTGAGAGGAATTTTTCTTGCAAATGCTCCAAGAGGCTTGTCAAGCGAATGACCGAATTTCTCGCTAAGCATAGCGAGCAATCAACTGTTGCGTTTTGCAGCTATAAATTCTTCGACCATTTCCCTTGCAAGGTCATCCGAGAACTGCCTTGGAGGATGCTTCATGAAATAAGCAGAAGGAGAAATAAGGGCGCCGCCGGCCTTTCTGTCACGCGCAATCCTGCAGCACCTGATCGCATCTATCACAACGCCGGAGCTGTTTGGTGAGTCCTCAACAGAGAGTCTCATTTCAAGATGAAGCGGCGTATTCCCAAAGCCCCTTCCCTCAATCCTCAAAAAGCAGACCTTGTTATCATTAAGCCAGGGTATATAATCGGATGGACCTATATGGATATCATCGCAAGACAGCGGAAACTGCATCTGAGATTGAACTGCCTCGGTCTTGGATATCTTTTTCATGGCGAGCCTCTCAGGGTTCAGCATATTGAGAAAATCCGTGTTGCCGCCCACATTCAACTGATATGTATGATCTATTGCAACGCCTCTATCCTCGAAAAGCTTTGTAAGAGTCCGATGGATAATGGTAGCGCCGACCTGGCTCTTTATATCATCGCCAATAATTGGAATCCCCCTTTCCTCGAACCGCTTTGCCCATGTCTGCTGTGATGCTATGAACACCGGAACGCAATTTATAAAACTTACGCCCGCCTTCAGGCACTCTTCTGCATAATACTCTGTGGCCTTTTCAGAGCCGACAGGAAGATAGCTTAAGAGGATTTCCGCTCCTGTTGTTTTCAGAACTTTTGCTACATCAACAGGCCTTCTGTTTGCAGCTATAAACCTGTGGTCATCCGGGTACCGCTGCATGTGGCTTGCGACGCCGTCAAAAACAGAGCCCATACCCACTATAACTTGAGATTTGCCTTTCATTTTCTGAAATACCTTTGTGCAATTGGGCTTTGCGAATATGGCCTCATAAAGCGGCTTGCCGACTTTGCGCTTATCGATATCAAATGCTGCGACAACGCGTATGGCTTCCGGCAGGTACCCTCCGAGATTATAATGCATCAATCCCGATATCGAAGCTCTTTTTTTGTTATTCTTGTAGTACTCAATCCCCTGGACAAGCGAACTCGCACAGTTACCTACGCCTGCTACAGCAATACGGATTTCTTTCATATTGAAACGGATTCCCCTTTAGAGGTATATTTATCGTCAACATCGTGTTATATATTAAAAAATAGCACGAAGTCAAGAAATAATGATCTAATTTCTCCTTGCCATTTTGTTTTATTTGCATTAAACTTAAAAGTCTGAATATTCAAGACCTCTTTCGCTTAGAGGCAATATTGTACACCCATATTCAAGACAATACGTAATATAATTCCCATTAATCAAGATAGAGGAGAATAGCGTGGAACAAACATTATCCATAATCAAGCCGGATGCGGTCAAGAGAAATATTATCGGAGACGTTCTTAGAAAATTTGAACAGGGTGGTCTCAGGATAGCGGCGATGAAAAAGATTCAGCTCTCCAGGGATGAGGCAAGAAAATTCTATATTGTTCATAAAGAGAGACCCTTTTATGACAGTCTTACAGAGTTTATGTCAGAGGGCCCAATTGTCGTTCTGGTACTCGAAGGTGAAGACGCCATAGCCAGAGTACGTGAGATAATGGGCGCTACCAACCCAAAAGATGCGGAGCCTGGATCTATACGCGCTGAGTTCGCATCTGATATAGAAAGAAACGTTGTGCATGGTTCTGATTCGCCTGCATCAGTTTCTTATGAAATGCCTTTCTTCTTTTCTGCTCTCGAAATACTGTAAGTTGCCTTTATAATTTAGAGCGCTCCGGCTTTAAACAAAACGCCGTAGCGCTCTTATCTGTCTATGGGGAAATATCGTGATATAAACTGCCGCAGTCCGTCCGTGTAGAGCCTGCCTGAGATAAGAAACCCTTCATTATGACCTCCTCTCAGCATCAGAAATTCCCTGGGTTCAGATGCCCTGTCATAGAGCTTCCTGCCCTGATCATAGGGAATGACCTCATCATCACGGCTATGGATAATCAGTTTGGGAAGAGAGAGACTGACAACCTTATCTATCGTGGCATATTGAAAGCGTGAAATGAGACTGACCGGCATATAAGGATAATACTTCCGCCCCATATCAGGGATCGAGGTGAACCCTGACTCGATAATCAGAGCCCCTGCCCTTCTTCTCATCGCAACCTCTGCTGCCACAGCGCCTCCGAGTGACCTTCCAAAGAGCAGGATATGCGAGGGATTGATCCCCCTTGCCTGCACTAGATAATCCCATGCAGCCTCTGCATCGAGGTAAGTGCCTTCTTCAGAGGGACTTCCCCCGCTCTGTCCATATCCCCGGTAGTCAAAGATAAGGACGCTCAGGCCAAGGTCATGAAATATTCTGATCGAATCGAGACGGTGAGATATATTGCCTGCATTGCCGTGACAGAATAGCAGGACTGCCCGGGCATCAGTCGCAGGTATATACCATGCAGAAATGCTCAGGCCGTCAGCAGTCTTAAGATAAAGCTCCTCAAACGAAAGTCCGATGTCGGCCGGCGTCTGCTCTATCTCCCTTGTCGGAAAATAGAGCATCTTTGGCTGGCGGACATAGACAAATAAAATCAGCGCGAGATACCCAAGCACAAGACCGATAATAACAGATACAAACATGCGTTTAAGGGCAGGCGGTTTCTTACCTATAAATGCCATAAGACAGGGCTATGGAACAATTGCAAGTAATCTGCACCTAATAAAACTCTTTAAGTATATCGCCTAACTTGCCAATATCACGAGATTGTTCTACAAGAGGAATATCTCGAATTATCGGGATCCTCTCCTCAAGCGTCAGTCTGCTGTTCCGATAGACAATGCCGATCGGTATCCTGTCTCCCCATTCGAGAGCCCGTTCAAATGCCTTAACCCTGTCGGTCGGATCATATTCTGACTCTATGTGATATACCCTCTTTTTGTACCATTCATGCGTATTAATCTTATTAAAGGATACGCACGGCTGAAGTATATCAACAAGGCTGAATCCCTTGTGATTGACTGCTTCCCTGATAACGGACTTAAGATGCTCCTGGTCGCCAGAGAAACTGCGGGCAACAAAACTGCAGTCGAGAGCTACTGCCAGCGCCATTGGATTCAGCTGTTCAGAAAAGACGCCGAAGGGCATATTTTTTGTTACAGTACCCTCCTGAGTTGTGGGTGAGGCCTGACCTTTTGTGAGCCCGTACACCTGATTATTATGGACGAAAAGCTTGATATTTACGTTCTTTCGTATGGTATGGACAAGATGATTACCCCCCTCACCATAGCAGTCGCCATCACCTGCAACCGCAAATACAGGCATTGCATGGTTGGCAAGTTTGATCCCGGTTGCAACAGGAAGACTCCTGCCATGCAGTCCGTTAAATGTGTTGCACTTCAGATAATGCGGAAACTTGGCAGCCTGACCAATGCCCGATACTATCGTAAACTGATGGGGCTCAAGCCCGAGTTCGATAAGCGCTTCCAAGAATGTCTTGAGGATGCTGAAATTGCCGCATCCAGGGCACCACGCAGGGGTCAAGCCCTTATAATCATCAATATTTGGCATGGAGTTCTCCAAGGAGACCATCAACTGTGAATGGCCTTCCATCGTATTTGTTTATCAAGGCAGAAAACTCAAACCCTGTCTCTGCCCTCAGAAGTCTTGCGAACTGGCTTGTGGCATTCTGCTCTATGCATACTGTCCTGGCCGCCCCTCTGAGCAGAGATAAATAATCAAATCTGTCAGTGGCCGGCAAGGGGAATACCTCGCTGAAATGGAGCATAGCAGACCTCTTTGTCTTAGATAGTTCAGCAACAGCCTCTTTTATTACGCCATAGGTGGAACCCCATCCAACAAGCAGAATCTCAGGAGCAGTGTCTCCAATAAACAAAGGGGGCGCAATCTCCCTTGTTATCAGTGGCGCCTTCCTGAACAGCCTCTTGTTAACCATCTTCACCCGCGTCTCGGCAGCTTCGATAAGATGGCCCTGCTCGTCATGCTCATCGCTGTCTGTAATAACGAGGTGGCGCGACTGACCAGGGACTGCCATAGGGGAGACCCCGGATTCTGTGTATGCATGCCTTTTGTATTCCGGCAGGCTGTTGATTGCCTCAGCCCTCAGCCGATAATCATTATATACGGTCTGAGAAATATCAAATCCGGCATAGGTCCACTGTGTATCTCCAAGGTACTGGTCAAAGATCACAAACACCGGTATCTGATACTTCTCTGACAGATCAAATGCCCTGTTCGTAAGAAGAAAGGCCTGCTCAGGATCTCCGGGAGCAAAGACAATCCGCGGAAATTCACCGTGGCCGCTGTACAGCGCGAACAGGAGTTCGCCCTGCTCTGTGCGGGTAGGAAGGCCTGTTGCCGGCCCAGGTCTCTGTCCGAGCCCTATAACGATCGGCGTCTCTGTCATGGCTGCAAGCGAGATGCCTTCAACCATCAGCGCTACTCCACCTCCCGAACTGGCGGTCATTGCCCTTACGCCTCCAAACGATGCGCCAAGAGCCATATTGATAGCGGCGATCTCATCCTCTGCCTGCTCAACAACCACGCCAAATTCCTTTGCCTTTCCTGCAAGATAGTTCATGATGCCTGTTGAGGGAGTCATTGGATATGCTGAATAAAACCTGCAGCCTGAAACCAATGCCCCGGCGCCTATGGCATCAATGCCTGATATCAGCATCTTCTGCCCTGAACCGCCGGCAACCGAAAAGCATTGCTTGCACTGACTGGACGAAAAATCATGGCCTGCAGCCGCTGCCGCTGCGTTGGCCTTCACAACCTGTGCGCCCTTCTTCTCAAAGCTGTCGGCAATAATCGTAAGAAGAATATCAATCTCCATGCCGAGCATTCCAAGGACAGCCCCAATGGCCACTGTGTTAGCCATAATTTTGCTTCCGCCATGCTCCATGGATACCGCAGTAAAGGGTATGTCAAGAAACTGCGGGCCCTCGAACTTCTCCTTTAATGAGCCTGAGTCATAGATAATCTTTCCCTGCCCAGAGACAGAAGCCGCATCTATCTCGATACTGGCGCGATCAAATGCAAGAAGGATATCAATCCTGTCACGTGAGGCTGTCAGGGGCATGTCCGAAACCCTAATATGGAAAAAGTTGTGGCCGCCCCGGACGCGAGATTCATAGTCCTGACACGTAAATACGTGACAGCCGGCCCGCGCAAATACACGGGAAAGCGTATCGCCCACGGTCTGAATGCCCTGGCCGGCCTCTCCTCCGATTCTGATTGTGTAGTCCATATGACCTACTCCCTGATGAAGTTGTCTTTGAATTTCGCAAGCCACATGACGTGGCTCCTCTCCTCATTGATGATCTCATCAACTACATCCTTCTCTTTTACCGCATCCCTCAGCGCATAAAAATAAAGGAGTGTCTCCTTCTCAAAGCCCATGGCAAAACGCACAGCATCCTCAACGGTTGCGACATGATCAAACGACGGAAGTGACTTCTCCCTGCCAAGAAAAAACTCTGATTCAACGATAGCCCTCATATATTCGGATACATCAGCCCAGGCCTCAGGCTCTTCATCGTTCATCCTCTCTTTCAGTTCAAGAAATCTCCTTTCATGCAGGCGCTCTTTGCTGGCCAGAGTTTCAAAAAGTCTTTTAAGCCCTTCATCTTTTTCAAATTTCTTCGCTATAGTGCTATAAAACTCAAATCCGAGCTTCTCTGTCCTTATCGCCTGTTCCACGACTTCCCTGATAGAAAATCTCTCCATGGTTCCTCCAATACGGGTCATTTTAGTGCTGATAGTCTTGCTTTAACACAGCCGATATATCTTGAACACCTACAGTGCCGTGACCAAGGCAATACCCAAGACAGAGGAATCCTCCGCATGGGCTAACTGATTCTGATACAACATCCGCTGCGCCCCCCTGCCTCTTGCTGCAGGCAAAATCGCAATCCTCCTCAAAAAATTGACATTGATGGCAGATTGTCTGAAACAGATCATCTTCGGCCTTCATGCTGAGCGAAACCCCATTCCTTCCTGCAGGGAGACTCCATCCCTTTTCAATCAGTTTTTCGAGGAGGAGGAAACCCCTGCAACAGAGTTCCTCATCTTTACCAGGTTTATAGAATGAGCAATACCCTGCACAGAGTGTTCTGATAAGCGCCTCCCTATCCATAATATTCATCATATCAAAAACAGGGCCTGATGTATAATTAAAGCATGCGCCATTACCTGTCCCCGGATGCCTGCCTGAAATGGCTTGAGATTCCATCTGTCTATCATCTTCGAACAGATGAGCTTTACGAACTTGACGAAGCCTCGTTCGATTTTCTTGCAAGATGCTCTGCGCCTGCCGGAGGCGGCTCTGATGACGTAAAGTTTATAGCTTACTGCCTTGATGAGGGACTTCTGGTCACTGAACAGGTTACCAGGAGGCGGCCCCCTGTTATTAAGTCCCCTGCCCCTTCTCTTCGCTATCTTGAACTTCAGATTACGGACAGATGCAATCTGCGGTGCAGTCACTGTTATATAGATCAACAGACAGAGGAATCTTCTCATGAACTTGGCTTGGGTGAGATAAATAATATTCTCCGTGAGTTCGAGGCCCTTCAGGGATTGCGAGTCATGATAACCGGAGGGGAACCTCTGCTTCATACTGACTTTGAGGCTATCAACCAGATGTTGCCTGAATTCATGGTGAGAAAGGCGCTCTTTACTAACGGTCTCCTCCTGAACCGCAGGATCCTGACAGGCCTGCATGTGGATGAAATCCAGGTCAGTATTGACGGGCTTCAGGAGGCGCATGATGCCTTGCGGGGAGCAGGGACATATGCAAGGTCAATGGAAAACATCCAACTCTGTCTCGATAAGGGCTTTGAGGTATCAATATCAACCATGGTTCATGCCTGTAATCTCGATGATTTTGACCGGATGGAAGCGCTATTCAAAAATATGGGTATCCGGGACTGGACTGTTGATGTTCCCTGTATTTCAGGAAGTTTTGCAGATAGCCTGCAATTTCAGGTTTCTCCGGAGACAGGTGGTAAATACCTGAAATATGGATTTGGCGAAGGCTTTCACGGCGGCGGTGAGGGCTTCGGCTGCGGTCTTCATCTCATGTCAGTGATGGCTGACGGTAAGGTGACGAAATGTTCGTTTTATGCAGACCGGGCTGTCGGGAGTATTCATGATGGTCTAAGGAAATGCTGGAAGAGGATACCTCCTGTCATGCTGAACAATCTTGCATGCGACTGCTCATTCCTTGCCGCATGCAGGGGCGGCTGCAGATACCGCGCAGAACTTTTAGGCAATGCCTGCGGAAAAGATCTTTACAGATGCTGTTGCCATGATATAATGAAATCAGAAATGTGATAGGGCACGAAGCCCGAATATCTGCACAAAGGAGGTGTGTGGCATGATGATCAAGAAGATCTCGAAGAAGGCAGCAACTACCTGTAAGTGCAAGAGCTCCTGTTAACAGGATTTTGAGCGAGAAATAAAGAAGGGCAGTTATTTCAACTGCCCTTCTTTATTTCGAGCTTTCAGACCATTCCGGACTGTCCTGTTTAAGCCTTGCCTCTGCAGCCTCCCAATTGATGTTTTTGAAGAAGGCTTCAATGTAATCGGCCCGTTTAAGGCCATAATCGGTCACGTATGCATGCTCAAAGACATCCATGATCAGAAGCGGGCTGCATCCCGCAGGATGGCCTGAATCATGCTCATTTATCCAGAAATTAAAAAGCGTCCCATTCATCGGGTCCGCATAGAGCGCAACCCATCCTATTCCGCGCATTCCGCCTGTAGCCTTGAAATCCTTTTCCCAGTTTTCATAACTTCCGAAAACAGACCGGATCTTAGTCATCAGCCTTCCATCTCTGCCCAGACCAGCCTTTCCACCCAGATTCCCGAAATAGTATTCATGTAGTCTCATACCATTGAATTCCCAGCCGAACCTTCTCTTCAGCTCTGCATACTCGGGTGTTGCTGTCCTGCCCTCTTTCAGCATCTGTCCAAGCATGTCTGAAACCTTGTTTGTGTTTGTCACATACCCCTGATACAGAGTGAAATGATTCTTCAGAAGCAGTTCACTGAACCCCTCCATTCCTGCCAATGAGCTATAGTCCTTTGCAGTGTACGGCATAGACTCCTCCTTTTCAGCAATATAATCAGAAATTGTTAAATGTCACAAAATCGTCTAAGTTCTTCCGGTAGGCCCGGGGAAGAAGTGTTACTCCTGACTTCAGATAACCGACAGTTATCAGCATGGGGATGATCATGCCTGCTGGTATACCGAACTCCCTCTTGATGCAGTCCTCATCAAAGCCGTCCATGGGATGAGTTTCGAGTCCCAAACCCTTGGCAGCAAGCATGATGTTCATCGCCAAGAGTGACGTGTTTTTTACCGAAAACAGCTTCCGCCTGAGGCTGTCTTCTGTGCCGTAGAGCCCTGCTGCCATGCCTCTGTACGTCTCAACCATCTCAGGCTTCATGTACCCAAGGTCTACCCAGCTCTTTAACACTGTTTCAATTGTTGCCTCGAGTGATGCCGGATCAGCAATCATAATAAGCACAGCTGAGGCCTCCTCTGTCTTAGGCTGGTCAAAGGCACACTTTCTTAACGCTTTTTTTCTCTCAGCGTCAGTGACAACGACAATCCTCCATGGCTGAAGATTCATGGAAGACGGCGCCAGTTTGGCCAGTTCAATAAGTTCCCTGATCTTCTCATCCGGCAGCTCTTTTGACGGCTCGAAAAAATTGACAGAACGCCTCTGCTGGACTGCCTCTACCACATCCATTTCTTTCTCCTTTCTGTCTCTTCAATGATTTTTATAGCTTACGGTACAGAATACCACATCGGGCAGTCATGTCAATCCTGTTTCTTTGTCTCTCTTATACGTTGACATCGCTTTAATGCTATGCAACCATATGCTTATGTGGGACTATACCGATAAGGTGAAGGAGGCTTTTCTTCACCCAAAGAATGTCGGCGAGATCGAAAATGCCGATGCTGTCGGTGAAGTAGGAAGCATTATCTGCGGCGATGCGCTCAGGCTCTACCTGAAAATAGACAGGAAGACAGACACGATCCTTGATGCCAGGTTTCAGACATTTGGCTGTGCAAGTGCGATAGCAAGCTCATCAGCCCTTACTGAGTTGATTAAGGGAAAAACCCTCGATCAGGCCCTGGCAATCACCAATAAGGACATTGCAGACTTTCTCGACGGTCTTCCATTAAAGAAGATGCACTGCTCTGTCATGGGAAGGGAGGCCCTTGAGGCTGCGATCGCAAACTACAGGGGAGCACCCCTGCAAGAATCCGGCAGTGAAAAGGTAGTCTGCAAATGCTTCGATGTCACAGAGGAGAAGATCCGGCGCGTTGCACTTGACAACAATCTTACAACCGTTGATGATATCACGAACTTTACCAAGGCAGGCGGAGGATGCGGGGAGTGCAGGCCTGAAATAGAGCAGATCCTCCTGTCCCTTCGGCAAGAGAAGATATGACCACGATCTACCTCGACAACAATGCAACGACCATGATAGCGCCCGAAGTTCTCGATGCCATGAAACCCTATCTGACAGACTATTACGGCAACCCATCGAGCATGCATACCTTTGGAGGACAGGTTCGAAAGAAGATAGAAGCTGCACGGGCAGAGATTGCAGCTCTCATAAATGCTGACCCTGAGGAGATCCTCTTTACCAGCTGCGGCACAGAAAGCGACAACACTGCCCTGATGAGCGCTGTTGAAACCTGTCCCGGCAAGAGCCATATCATAACCACGCGGGTAGAGCACCCTGCTGTGCTTAATTTTTGCCGCCATCTCAAGAGAAAAGGGTACCGAATCACATATCTGGAAGTGGATGGACTCGGACAGATAGAGCCTTCTTCCCTTCAGGATGCGGCAGACGATGATACTGCTGTAGTCTCGGTCATGTCTGCCAATAACGAGACAGGCGTCATCTTTCCTGTAGATAAAATAGCAACTCTTATTAATGATCGTGGCATTCTTTTCCATACGGATGCTGTGCAGGCAGCAGGCAAGATACCCTTGGATGTAAAAAAAACGCCGGTCAACATGCTGACCATCTCAGGCCATAAACTGCATGCACCCAAGGGAATCGGTGTGTTATATGTCAGAAAAAGGACCTCTTTTCATCCCTATATCCTTGGCGGCCATCAGGAACAGGGCAGAAGGGCAGGCACAGAGAATGTTGCATCCATTGTCGGTATGGGCAAGGCAGCTCAGCTCTCAAGGGAAAATCTTGCAAAAGAGGCCTCGTATCTCGGCAGGCTGCGCGACCGCCTTGAACAGGGACTTATTCAATCCTGTCCTGACGCAAGGGTAAACGGTGACCGTGCCAACCGCCTGCCGAACACCACGAATATCAGTTTTGAATATATAGAGGGAGAGGCGATCCTCCTTAGACTGAATGAATACGGCATATGCGCCTCATCCGGTTCTGCCTGCACATCAGGTTCACTTGAACCGTCGCACGTTATGCGGGCAATGGGCATTCCCTATACTGCAGTGCATGGTTCGATACGGTTCTCTCTGAGCCGGTATAATACGGACAAAGATATTGACAGGGTTCTTGAAGTAATGCCAGGCATAGTCAAAGACCTGCGGGAGCTGTCGCCCTATGGCAGAGCGATGCCGGCCATGCGTCAGTCTAAAGAATAGACCTGGTTCTTGCCGGATCGTTTTGATATATAAAGCGCTGAATCAATGCGTCTGATCAGAGAATCTATATCAGAATCCGTGCCGTCGTAAAAAGCAACGCCGATGCTCATGGTTGTGCCGGCAGTAGTGCCGTCAGGCATCTGAAACTTCATATCCTGCACACAGATACGGATTCTTTCTGCAAGCTCCTGTGCGCCCTTCAGAGAGGTCTGAGGAAGGAGAATGAGAAACTCATCACCCCCTAACCTGGCGACAGTGTCTGAGGCCCTGACCGAGCCTCTCAGTATGTCTGCAATACCCCTGAGCATCTCGTCACCTGCGTTATGCCCGTACGTATCATTAATCTCCTTGAACGAGTCGAGATCACAGAAGATGAGGGAAAGCTCAACCTTATATCTTCTGACGCGTTCGATCTCACACTGAAGGCGTTCAAAAAATATCCTCCGGTTCAGCAGACCGGTAAGACTGTCCTCAGAGGAAAGCGTCTCAAGCTCTCTTATAAAACGCTGATTCTCCTGCTCTGCCCTCTTTCTGTCGGTAATATTTCTTACATATTCGATAACATGCGTTACTGCGCCTTTTTGATCCAGGATCGGATAGGTGTATATCTCGATCCATTCCGGATTACCCTTTATTGTTACAATCTGTTTTTCTTTTGCAGCAGGGTCTCCAGAGCTGAATGTCTTTGCAACAATACAGTCCTCACAGACCGAGTCCCTCCCCTGAGTTACTGCATAGCAGTGCCCCCCTATCAGAGAATTCAGTTTGACGCCCTTCAGCTCGGAATATGCAGGATTCGCCTTGATGATCGTATAGTCGCTGTCCAGGATCATGAATGGGTCCCTGATGCTCTCAAATATAGTGTTCAGAAACCTTGCATTCTGTACAATCTCTTTATTGACGTTATTCTGATCTTTTATGTCACTCATATTTGTATTTTACTCGAAATCAGGATGCATATACAGCCTTTATGCATGCTAAGAGGCAGGCTCTTTCTTATTGATCGGCGTCACCGGAGGAGGTACTTCTTCCGCCTTGCCTTCAGGACGGTCCCTGTCTGCCTCCTCAAATTCAGGAACTACAATGCCGCGCTTCACCATAATGTTATAGATCAGCCCGGAACGATTCACAACATAGCGCGAACTGCCAGTCGGGTTGAACTTTCTCGGATTGGGAAGCACTGCAGCGAGCCGGCTCGCCTCTTCAGGGCCGAGCGCATAGGCTGACCTGCCGTAATAATGGCGTGATGCAGCCTCAATGCCGAAGATGCCCCTGTCGCCCCACTCTGCAATATTGAGATAGATCTCAAGCAGCCGTTTCTTTGATAAAGCCCTTTCCATCCGCCAGGTAATGATCGCCTCCCTGACCTTTCTGACAGGATTTTTTGAAGGCGACAGATAGAGGTTTTTCGCAAGCTGCTGGCTTATTGTGCTTCCGCCAAGCTTGAACTTCTTTGCCTTGATATCTTTTTCTATGGCCTTCTGCATAGCCTGATAATCAAAGCCCTCATGCTGCCAGAATTTATCGTCCTCACCGATCAGCACAGCCTTGATCAGATAGGGTGATATTGAATCATACGGAATCCAGATCTGCTGAATTGTATAGCCCTTGTTGTTGCGCGCCCACTCCTTCTCCCGGTATTTCATGAAAGCGGTCTTCTTCGGGTTCTCTTTTTTCAGTTTCGAAACATCCGGATATATGAAATGGAAGGCTAATAAGGCCAAGATGAGGATAGAAAATATCCAGAAAAGCTTCTTACAGAGCGACTTCTTCCTTGGCATATGCCGGGTTATATCAGCGACGACTCATCAAACGTTATGTCAGCATCAAGGGCCACAGAGTTCTGTCTTCTGAGATCCTCGATCTTCCGCAACGGTCTTTCGAGCATGTTAGTCCTTGTCGTAACAAGAATGTCATACTCTTTTCTGGCTGCATCTATCTTTTCACCCACGGCCTTTGTCTTGTCTTTGTACGCTGCCCACTGCTTAGAAAAGTCAGCAAGAAGTTTCAGTATTTCAGAAGCAGTCCGTTCCAGATTGAAGTTTTCGATGGCCTGCCTGACAACGGAGAGCACCGCATAGAGCGTAAAAGGCGAACAGAGAATAACCTTCTGCTTCAACGCCTCATCCATAATCGTAGGGTCAGCCTCATTGATAAACCCGTACACCTGTTCGTTCGGAACGAACATAATGACATAATCTACCGTATGATCAGCAGGATTGATATAGTCTCGAGTCGTAATCTGCTTTATCATGACCCTGGTGTTTCTGATCAACTCATCCCTGAACCTGCGCCTGTCATGCTCTGTCTGGGCTTCAAGATAGTGCTGATAATTATCGAGCGGGAACTTGACGTCCATATTGATCTTGAGACTGTTGGGAAGGAGAAAGGTAAAATCGGGTCTGCCTGAGGAGTTGTCCATCGTCTTCTGTTTTATGTAGTTGATACCCTCTGCAAGACCCACCAGATTAATGATATCCTCTGCCATCCTTTCTCCCCACTCACCCCTTTTCTTTGAACTCGCAAGGGCCTGCCGCAGATGCTCAGTTGTGTCCTTCAGTTTAAAGGTCACATCCTCATGTTTCTTAAGGAGTGTAGATACTTCCGTAAGCCTCTCTCCGCTCTTTACGCCGACTTCATCTATCTTCTTCTGAACATCGGTCAGGGCCCTCGAAATTGCTGTAATGCTCTGATCAATCAGTTCTTTCCTGCCTTCAAGATCCTTGCGCCCCTCAACAGACTGCTCCTTTAATTTCCCTTCGGCAAGTTTGATGAATTCAGTAGAATTCCTTGAAAGGGCCTCAAGAGAAAGCGCCTTGAAAGTATCTGATAACTTGCATTCCATTGCCCCGATCAGTTCTTTCTGCTCCTGCAGGTTCTTCCGGGTCTCCTCAAGTCTGGTCATAGCCTCGGTTCGGCCTTGGCAAGCTGTGTTGAGCTCGCCTCTAAGGTTGTCTATCTCAGTCTCCTGTTGTTTGACCTGTCTGGCGCGTTCCTCGGCAATGGCATTGGCTGATTTAGCACGGGCGGATGCAAACAGCCAGCCAATAAAAAGGCCGATAAGAGCTCCCATGGCAATCGAAAGAAAGGAGATCGTCATTCGCTGACCAGTTCTGTGCGGATAAGCGCAAGGATTGAAGAATGCGGTACAATCACATATTTTTTCCCCTCAAATTCGATCTCGACTGCCGATTCTCTCAAAAAGACAGCATAGTCTCCTTCGGTTGCCTGTAGCGGAATATACTTAAGATCCTGCCTCTTCTTAGCTATCCATGGTTCGTCCGCAGAATTGGGGTCATGAATCGGGTATCCGGGCCCCACCTTCACTACGTAACCTCCATGCACCTTCTCTTTTTCCTTTACTGTGGCCGGCAGATAGAGGCCTGCTGATGTCCTGTCCATCTTGTCATCAAGGTCTACGAGAACCCTGTCTCCAACGATCACAATATTCTTTTTTGTCTTCATCATATCCGGTTCAGCCTTTTCCATCAGACATCGAGTATCTCTGTGCCGATTCCCTCTTTTGTGAAGATCTCGAGCAGGAGGCAGTGAGGAATCCTTCCGTCAACAATATGGGTTTTCCCCACCCCTTCCTTCAGCGCCTGTGTGCATGCCTGCACCTTCGGCATCATACCGCCGCTTATGGTTTCGTCCTTTATGAGTCCTGAAATCTGTCCTTTTTTTAGAGTAGATATGACCCTGCCTTTTTTATCAAGCAGGCCGGCAACATCAGTCAAAAGGATCAATTTCTCTGCCTTAAGCGCCCCGGCAACTGCAGAGGCCACATAATCAGCATTTATGTTCAGCGTCTCTCCTTCAGGGCCGACTCCTATGGGAGCAATGACCGGAATAAAGCCACCCTCTTCGAGGCTGTCTAGGATAGCAGGATCAATCCGGGTAACCTCACCCACAAGGCCAAGGTCAACAATCTCACTTACGCCGGTCTCAGGCGTGGCCTTCCTGACGGTCTTCTTCTGGGCCATGATCAGTCCTCCATCCTTGCCGCTTAAGCCCACAGCCCTGCCGCCATGCCTGTTAATAAGAGAGACAATCTCCTTGTTCACCAGACCTCCAAGAACCATCTCGACAATATCCATGGTCTCCTGATCAGTGACCCTCTGGCCGAGAACAAACGCAGGTTTTTTGCCCATCTTCTCCATGGTCGCTGATATTTTTGGCCCGCCGCCGTGAACGATCACGATCCTGATGCCGATAAAATTGAGCATGGCAACATCCTTTGCAAAGGACTCCTTTAATTCGTCTTTTGTCTGGGCTGCCCCGCCATATTTTATGACAAATGTCTTGCCGTAGAAATTTCTGATATAGGGCAGCGCATCGATCAGCACTTCTGCCTTCTCAATGATCTCTTTCATTTCTTCTTTCCTTTCTGTTCTGAGCAGGGGATGCAGAGCTTCAGGCCGCCCATGAGTAATGCCTTAGGTTCTGCCACCTTTTCATTGCATGAAGCGCAGCTTATGCTCTTATAGATCTCTGCCTCAGACGGCAGTGTAATCTTTACTTTTTTTACAGCAAGAAGTTCGTCATCTCCGGCATCAAGTATCTGCCTTGTCTTTGCAGCCTTCCGCGAATGAACAAATTCAAGGACCTTCTTCGTTCTGTCGCCCTTTGCATAAGCATCCCAAAGCTTCTTCTCTTCTCCTGTCTCTTCAGGCCTCTCCCATATAATCGATATCCTGATGCCCTTGCCTGACGGCCTCATGGCAAAGGTATAGACCTGTTTGCCGTAGTCCCTGAATATGAGATTGCCCTTCCCGAAGGTGCATCCTGTCATCACCTGCACAGCATCCACAGCGCATGAATTATTCTCAACTATGGCAACGATCTCTTCGTCCTTTGAGCGGCTTTTCAGGTCTTTGAGCGCCAACTGGGATATACGGTACCCAAGCGCGAGGCCGGGACAGGAATGACCATGGAACTCAACAACATCGTCATAACGTTTCATAGAAGGATTTTACACAAAAAAGGTTTATTTGAACAGGCCGCACCATTCGTGATTGCTCAAAGGATAACAGAAATATCATTCATTGCTGCCGGCGACAGATTTGAGCGCTTGATTCAGGCGCTCCCTTGTCTCTTCCGGCTTCTTTACAATCGCATACTGCCAGTTTCCAAATTTTCTATCAACATTCACTGCATTAACCCACCGTTCCCAGGCGGCTTATTCTCGGCAAGCCATTCGTAAATGACCCTTGCAATCTTTGTGTTCTTGCATACGAGGATAAAGACAGGCGGTCTGGGATCATCCCCACTCTTCGCCCATGCTTGAGAAAGTTCATCCCATAGTCCAGCAAGCATAACGATGGGTGTATGCGCCCATTTCAGAATTGCTTCAGGTTTGGGCGCCTCTTTTTTTCCACCCCGCTCTGAGGTTGTAAGATGCGGCAATATCCAGCGCCAGATATTGAAATATCCAGGAATTTCCTTGCCTGTTGTGTCCCTTACAGCAAGCTGGGGAATCTTTGTCAGCCCTGATTCGATAGCATCAGTGAGGCTGAATTCGCTCACGACCCAGGGAAAGATGCGGTTGCTGTCAGGACCCATTCTGCCTAAAAAATATGGAGTTGCAGAAAGGTCCACGCAGAAGTTAATGCCCCGATGCTTATTGATGCGATCAAGTCCTTCCACCCAAACAGTCGCCTCTTTAAAGAATTCTTCGACATCCTCTTCCTCGCCAAAGAGGTCTTCCTCTCCCTCTTCCGGTTCAGGCCTTCTGATTCTATAGGCATGATGGGCTTCATCGTTCAAAACAAGGATGTTCTGCTTAGACCCAAGATCACGTCCAAGAACGCGCTTCAGTAAAGCAGTGTCGCTTTCCACATACTTCGTTGATTCGACTTTGACCTTTCTGAGATTGCCTTGTTTGTCGCGCTCCTCAGAGACAATGTTTAAAATGCCGGCATTCACCTGCTGCGTAAAATCCTCTAAGGTCAAATAGCGTGTGCCGCGCGCAGTTGTGGTTTTGTCGCTGATAGTGATGGTTTCAGTTATAGTTATCGGCACGCCCGTCCTGGCTACCTTTGCGCTGACCCCGCCTGTCTGCATCACCTGCGGTTCAAACACATGCCAGTTCGTTATGAGAAGCTTCCCTTTCGTGATCTCAGGCATAAGGTGTGCGGGAACAAGGTCACGGGTTCGATAGATACTTGCCTCGCCTCTTTCAGGATCAAGCTCCTGCAACCTGCTCCGAATCGTTACGTTCGGACAGACGACAAGCACAGCCTCAGAAAAACGGCTATCTCCCTTGCTGTTGATCTTATTGAGTATGCTCCAGGCAGCGATCATTCCCATAACAGTCGTCTTTCCTGATCCGGTTGCCATCTTTGAGGCATATCTGACAAATGCCTTAAATCCCTCTGCCTTTTTCTCTTCGCTCGGTTCGTCGGATGGGATTGAAATGCCCTGCAGGAAATCGGCGCGAGCTTCTCTCAGGAAGATAATTGCCGATGCTGCCTCAAGTTGCGCAAAGAAAAGCCTATGCTGCCGCCCTTCCCTATGCCAGTAATTGAGAAGTTCACAGGTAACGCCGGTAACGCCACCCCCACCTTTAAGCGCCAGAGGCAGCCATTCTTTCATGCGTTCCCGGATTCTATTGACGAGCTTCAACTCAATGGCAGTGCCGAGACCCTCTGCCGACTCAGAAAGAAACTTTAAAGGAGGCCGATAATAGTATATAGCCGGTCTGCGGCCTTCTATCTTTACGGGCGGTTCCCCTTCGATAATGCGCCAGTAGGCAGAAGGTTCAAGATACGGTGGGTTTACCCTAATGTTGCATAAAAATCATCATGCAGCTTGTTTGAGGCGGTTGAGATAA
>CAYUNK010000057.1:0-17839 GCA_964446125.1 uncultured Nitrospiraceae bacterium
TGGGCCCACCAGGACTCGAACCTGGGACCAACCGGTTATGAGCCGGTAGCTCTAACCAACTGAGCTATGGGCCCCCAAAAAGCCGCAACGCAACAATGCGTAAACGGTGATGAGTGACTGCGTATTTCGCTGACTGCCAAACAGAGCAGCGAATTAATACTATAAATACCCTGTTTTCATAAGTCAAGGATTCTGAGGGTCTGTATATTATTGGAGACACTTTTCAGTGCTACAAACCGGAAGATATGCAGTCAACTGATAAAAGCTACTTTTTGTGGCAGGCGATACAGAGAGGATCCGAAGTCATCTGCCGACTGCGCTCCTCAGGCGACTTCTTTATCTGACCCATCCCATGGCACTTGAAGCAGTCCTTGTACTGCAGGGCCTGATGCATTGCCTGCATCTTCGGATTCTTGCTGTGGCATACATTGCAGGCCGCCTCGGGCATTGATGCCAAAACAAGCAGCAGACCGACAGCCGCTATCGCAATAATCAGACTCTTCATGCCTGTATTCTGAGGCTTTCAAAAGCAGAAGTCTATGATCCAGATCATAAATCCGGCAGGGAAGTCTGTCATCTGGAATCTGCGCCCATGCCGTGGCAGGGCATGGTATACAACCGCTGGCGCACAATTCAGCACAAGCGCTTCTTCCAGAATCTTCTTTCAGTCTGATCCAGGTTGCTATAACAAAAGTCCTGTATTAAACTGAGACATGGGACAGACAATGGGATCCTCACAGTCTGCAATTCGTTTCCTGATTCCATGGATCACCATTCTGCTTGTTCTTATGTCAGGACTCTTCACCTGCAACAGCTCAGGGGATGGCCGGCCCGACAGAGTCTGGCCTGAGATACGACTTAATTTCTTTCTGGGCAACATTCGTCAGCCAACCTCCATAACCCATGCAGCAGACGGCAGCGACAGGCTCTTCATCACTGAGCAGAGGGGGAGGATCCTGCTGGTAAAGAGTGGGGCCGTCAGCCGTCAGCCCTTTCTCGATATTTCAGGCAATGTCAGTTGCTGCGGTGAGCGCGGCCTTCTGAGCGCAGCTTTTCCTCCAGGATATATGGAGAAACGCTATTTCTATGTCAATTATACGAACATATCAGGGGATACTGTAGTGGCGCGCTATAGAACGACTCAGAACCCTGACAGGGCAGACCCCAATAGTGAAGAGATTATACTGACAGTCAAGCAGCCTTATTCGAACCATAATGGCGGACAGATCGCATTCGGCCCTGACGGATACCTCTATATCGGCATGGGCGATGGAGGCGCTGCTGGAGACCCTCATCTTCATGCTCAAAACGCTTCCTCGCTTCTCGGCAAGATGCTCAGAATTCGTGTCGAATCTGTCCCAAAACCCTACGCCATCCCATCGGATAATCCCTATGTCAGTCACAGGACATACAGGCCCGAGATATGGGCTACAGGTCTGCGGAATCCATGGAGGTTTTCCTTTGACAGAATAAGCGGCGATCTGTACATTGCAGACGTGGGTCAGAATACCTACGAGGAGATTCATGTCCAGCCAAAGGGTGTTCAAGGCAGCAGGAACTATGGCTGGAATATCATGGAAGGCCTTGCGTGTTACGCTTCGGACAACTGCAACAGAAACGGGCTTGCCCTTCCTGTCGCGGTATATGACCATAATCAGGGCTGTTCAATAACAGGCGGCATGGTGTACAGGGGGAGTGCTTACGCATCCATGCAGGGCATCTATTTGTACGGAGACTTCTGTTCAGGCCGCATCTGGGGTCTGAAGAAGTCAACTGGTGAATGGACAACCATGGAACTCAAAAACACGGGCATGGCAATCTCAACCTTCGGCGAAGACGAAGCTGGCGAGATATACGCTGCAGACTACGGCAAGGGCGCCATCTACAGAATAGAGGCTGTCCAGCGATAAGACCTGCGGACCTGCCCTGAGTCTGCCAGCCCATCTGCCGCATAAGAGGCCTCCCCTCTGTCATCAAGAACACTTACATGCATTACTATCTCCTGAATTCCCTCTCGACGGTCTCCTGTATCTGTTTTACCGAATATCCCTCTTTATACAGCTCGAAGGCCCGCAGGGCCTCCCCAAGACAGATATCTCAGACCGCGGCATGATTGTCAACAAAACAGCTCAGCAGGCTTGTATGCCGGAATGCAGGAGATTCCCTGCACATGCAGAAGCAATAGATGCTGTCCAGAACCCAGGGGATCTCTTTTGCCGCCTTATAGGCCTCTCTGACCCGGGCATCAGAGAAGAGCCCCGGATCGAGGGTTGCTCTCGTCTCCCCTTTTCTGCGAGTCTGATCATACTTGCCTGTAAGGACATCCTGCGCGCCTTCAGCGGCAACTGCCGGAGACAGAAACAGCAGCAGCGGCAAAACCCTCAGTATATTCGACCATTTCACGGCATCGCACCTCCCCATATTTCGTTATTTGATCTGCTTAAGCATCTCTTCTGTCCGGCTGATGTTCATATGCAGCGAATGCATCTCAGCCTCTGTTGCCTCCCTGTTGTTCATCATGTCGGTCATCATGGTCATCTGGGTTGAGATGGCGTCCATCACCTCGCCTATTTTACCGATTTTTTCATCACTCATCTCCCTTGCCATGGTATCCGTCAAGGCCTGCGACATATCGGCAATCGTCTTCATCATGGATATCATATGCTGCGCCATGCCGTCCCATGAGAGCTTTTCTTTGCTTTGGCCGTGGCCGTGTTGGTGTCCGTGATGCATGCCCTCATGACTGCCATGCTTCATTGAATGATGATCATGTCCGGAGTTCACTGACCGGCCGGCATTGTCCATGTTGCTGGACATACCAAAAGCCATTTGGCCGGAGCACCCCATAATCAATGCCGTCACCAGTGCACCTATCAGCAATCTTTTGTTCATGTCTTCTCCTTATTCATTATTCATTGAAATAACTATGATGAAATCTCGCGCTATGTCAGATTCATTGCCTGTATTGCTCTGCATCGTCTATACCATAACAGTCAATAGTGAAGAAATTATAAAGATCATGCGCCAATTGAATGTATTGAGGTCTGATGAGCAGCTTCAGCTTTCTGTATTAAAGGTCCTCATAAAGGCTGCCGTCTCCTCAGGAAGGGCCACGTTTATATAAATACCGGAGCCCAATTCAAAGCCGGCCATCTTTGTCAACCGCGGTATGATCTGTATGTGCCACAGGTAGTATGACTTATGTTCATCGTCCACCGGGGCTGTATGGATCACAAAATTATAGTCAGGGTTTTTGAGGCTCAGATACAGCTTCAGAAGGACGTCCTTAAGCACCCTGGCAAGGTCGCCTGTCTCATCATCCGAGATATCCCCAAAAGACGACCTGTGCTCTTTCGGCATTATCAGGGTCTCGAAGGGATAGTGGGAGGCGTAAGGATGAAACACGACAAAATGAGATGTTTCCTTGACAATCCTCGTCTTGGCCTCAAGCTCTATCCGCTCTATATCATGATGCAGACAACGGCCCGTGTTGTCGAAATGCTGAGTCGTCACTTCGTATTTTCTCCTGATATAGGGAGGCACCACAGGAGTTGCAACAATCTGTGTATGAGGGTGCACAAGCGAAGTGCCGGCTTCCTCTCCATGGTTTTTGAATATGATGATAATCCTGATATTGGGGTCCTCTCTCAGTGCATGGTACCGGCTCCTGTACGCCCTTATGATCTGCTCAACATGGCCATCCGACATAAATGGCATGAATTCATTATGCAGAGGCGACTCTATCACCACCTCGTGCCTGCCGTAGCCCTGGCTTTTTCTGTAGAGCTTCCATTCCTGCCGCTCTGTGTCGCCCTCAGGGCTCAGGGCAGCAAATTTGTTAGGGACAACCCTGATCTGCCACCTGCCGCTGTCTTCATAAAGAAACGTCGCATCAGGCGTCATATGCTCATTGCCCGGACAGAAGGGGCAATCACTGTCATGGGCCTGGGGCGTCGCATGATTGGGGCGCATATGCCTGAATTCATGAGGCCTCTTCGCCCGCTCCCTGGCGATAATCACCCAGTCAAAGGTTGTAGGGTCCTGCCTCAGTTCAGACATTACATCTCATCCGGCATGCATCTTCTTCGGATTATGCCTGTACCCGGCTTTCTCAGGGAGCATTCTTCGCAGAAGTTTTTTTCAACGCTGAAGGATAGCTTGTCCGTCATGATTCAGCCTCCGGTACTGTCATTTAGCCCTGATCTCATTATACTCTCATGTCAGGAACTTTCAACCGGTCTGTGTCCATCATAATAATGATGCCCTGCATGGTTGACAGCGGCTGCACAGGCCTTTCTGACTTCTGCTTTCGCATGCTATCATACTGCACGGCTGAAAGGACAGAGATGAAGCAGATCAGATGCTGGGAATATATGAAATGCGGCAGGCAGCCTGGAGGCAGACGGGTCGAGCAACTGGGGAAATGTCCTGCCGCATCCTTCACGCAGACCGAATGCTGGCTGATCGCAGGGACACTATGCAATGGCGAAGTGCAGGGCACATATGCCCAGAAATATGAAACCTGCATTGTCTGTGACTACTACAACAAGATGCAGGAATACAAAGCCAAACGGCCCCGGTCGGGCTTTCTTCTCTTTGGCCAGTATCTCTGCAATCAGGGAATTATTACCAATGATCAGATTATTCAGGCGCGGTCGCTTCAGATCAGAAACAACCAGAAGATCGGCGTTCTTGCCAAAAATAGGGGGCTGCTTACAGACGAAGAGATTCAGAGGATTATGATCATACAGGAAGAGACTCTTAAAAGATTCGGGGTGCTTGCTGTTGAGTTAGGCTTTCTGAGCGACTCACAGGTGTCGGAACTGGTTCTTGAACAGGAGGATAATTACCTGTTCTTTGGCGAAGCCCTTGTTCAGTTGGGCGCAATAACACAGGAAGAGATGTGTCGTCATCTGAAGACATTCAACATGGTCAAGTTCGGGAAGCAGTTTAAGAAATCATGACGGTCTCAATCAGCCTCAGCGACAGAAGAAACAAAGATGTCCTGTCATCTCATCCTGCAGCCTTATCTGCCTCAGAGCCTGTCAAGACTGCCGCTTCGTAAGTCCCACTCCAGGAGATCAACTCAAGCCTTCCACTGCCCTGAGAGGAATTCCTGAAACCGCCTCTTTATTTCCCTGTGATCAAGGGGGATGTTCGGAACATCTCTGTTGCCAGGAAGGGCAAGCAGATGGATGAACCTTAATCCGCTCCTGCCTCCGGTCATGGCATCTGCCAGCTGCTGCTTCGTAGAGACCTTTATGGTATTACTTATGCCAAATCCCCTGGCGACCAGTTCAAGATCAACGCATGAGCCGGTCAGGGTCTTCTGGCTACCGGTTGAGCCGTACGAGCTGTTGTCAACAGCAACAATGGCAAGGTTTTCGGGTGATAAATGGGCTGCAGTGGCCAAAACACCTGGGTTCATCAGCAGGCTGCCGTCGCCGTCTATTACGATTACATCCTTCCGGGTCGAAAGGCTTATGCCGAGGCCGATCGGCGTTGCCATGCCCATGCTGCCTAACATATAAAAGTTCGACGGCTGGTCTTTCAGTGCATAGAGCTCCTTGGAAGGCCAGCCCAGGTTGCTCACAACAATCCTGCCATCGAGATAGGGGCCGATCATCTCAAGCAGTTCATAGCGTATATGCTGCGGCGGCAGAATATCCTCTGTTTTTTGAGTGGTCATGCATGAGACAGGCCGCTGGTCAAACGTGGCGGCGCTCACTGCCTCAGATCCTTCCCATAGAGCGGGGCTTAAGAGAAATGCATGAATCCGTCCTTGCCGGTATACGGCCTTCAGTCTCCGTGATATCTTCGCAAAATCCTCTCTCGTGCTGATGAGCGTATACGGAATCCCTGCCCCCTTCAGGATCCTGGGCAGGCCTCTTCCCATCGGGAGCTGGGCAGCGATCTTCTCCTGATAGATCCCCCGCTGACTCACAAAAATGGCAAGCGGCAGTTCATAAAATCCGGTCAAAGACAGCAGTGCATTGATCATATTGCCGATGCCTGAGCTCTGAATGAACAGGGCAGGCCTCTTGCCTGCCAGGGCTGCGCCTGCTGCGATGCCGACTCCTTCTTCCTCCCGCGTAAGAGGTATATGAAAAAACCGATCTGACAGCATCTCAAGCAGAACCCTGAACTTTTCGCACGGCAGGGATGCGGTGAAGTCAATCCCTGCTTTATTGAGTATCGAAATCAGCTCTTCTTCAGGACTCTGCATAGCAATTCTTCTATCTCCTTATCGGTCATCTTTTTTGAGACAAACTCAGGCTCAACATTATAGGTCTTCTTCTCCCTGCCGAGCGTAACTTCACCGCCGCCCGTTATATTCAGCAGGACAGTATCCTCCTTATTGACGGCATTGCGTGCAACTGCCTGCCTCAGCGCGCCGACAGCAACACCGGCAGCAGCAACAATATCTATCCCTTCAAGATTGCCGAACAGCTCCATGGATTCAAAGACCTCACGGTTCGTAACCCCGTACATGGCGCCGCCGCAGGCCTTCATCGCATCATAAACACCGCCCCTGACCGAATAGGCAGGATAGCGGGTCGAAAGAACACGCGTGGATATCTGGCCGATAAGTTCAGGCCGCAGGTCTTCCTCAAAGAGTGTTCTGCTCTCTCTTTCCCATGCATGCAGCATCGGAGCAAAGGGCAGGTTCTGTGCAAGATGAAGTTTCGGGAGCCTGCTGCCGAAGCGGCCGTCCCGCAGGAATCTCTCCGACATCTCCCAAACGCCAATGCCGCCGGTGCCGCTGCCTACTGCCTGAAAATAGTGATCAGGCAGCTTCCCGATCTTCGAAACCGCCTCAAGTATGGTTGAGCCGAGCCCATCCCGCTTTGCGATATTCTTTACTCCGCCCTCAAACGGAAAATTCGATATCACTGATATCCTTCTGGCAAGATCAATGGCATCAGAGTAATCACCGTCACCGACCGCAAGCGTAGGCACTGCTCTGGAGCTTTCGAGGTACCACATCTCCATAAGGCACATCCTCGGCACTACGATTATGACCGGGAATCCGGATACAAAAGACAGATGGGCAAAGGCGCGTGCAGTGTTGCCTGCAGATGCGACGATCAACCCCTTGACCTGATTCTCCTGAGCATTCTGAAGCACTATAGCGGCCTCAAATTCCTTGAAGGTGCAGGTCTGAAGCAGCGCGCCCCTGTCCGGCCAGAAACCGTTAAAGGCAATATAGAGGTTTTCGAGACCGAGGTGTCTTGCGAGCCATTCAGACTTATAAACAATGGAGCCCGGCTGTTCAGACGAAGGAGTATGCACAGGCAGCCAGTTGAATTTCCAGATGCCGTCTCCGCAGTCATCCCTGAATGGGTCTTTATAGTTCGTAACAAGCAGCGAGTCTTTGCAGTGTTCGCAGAAGGCGCAATAAACGTCTGTAAGCTCCCTGCTGCATCCCCTGCAGAATATCGTAAAGTGGCTCATCTATCCGCCCTCTCAGCGTATTGTGCAAAAAGCTCCATGATGTCAACGATAGGGATCTTCTTGTCATGCTCCTGCATGGCCTCATTCACCTTGCCGTAGCAGGCCGGGCAGCTCAAGATTAGTTTGTCCGCCTTTTTGGCGACTGCCTCGTCTATCGCAAGCCTGCCCATTGCGATCGCATTTTCACTGAAGACCTTTCTGACAGCTCCGCCTGCCCCGCAGCAGCGCGACTCCAGTCCATGCAGGTCAAACTCCAGAAGCTCGATCCCCGGAATAGCCCTCAGCACCTCCCTCGGCTCATTAATTACGCCCACCCCCCTGCTCAGATAGCATGGATCATGATATATGAGGCGTTCCTTCAATTCCTTCTTAACGGCAATCCTGCCCTGCCTCAGTGCATCCGACACATACTGGGTGATATGAATGATCTTAAACGGCAGTTCCTTTCCGTAAAAGGCCGGCCAGTCCCTTGTCATTATATTTACGCAGCAGGGGCAGGAGCAGACAAGCGCCTTTGTGCCTTTTGCCTTATAAGCCTCAACAAGACGCTTTGTAAGGTCTTCAAGCATATCGTGCTGGCCGGAGATAAAGAGCGGAAATCCGCAGCAGACCTCATCCTCCTCTGCGAGCATGGTAAAGGGCTCGCCGATGGCATCAAGCACAAGCACATCTCCACGCACCATAGGTTTTGCTCCATACACTCCGGAGCAGCCGGCATAATATGCTGTCTCTGCCCTGTCGGCCACCTTCACCTGCTCCGGAAACCACGGCTTAAACCTCTCCTCAACCGGAAAGTTATAGGGATTGCCGGTCTTCTTAATCGCCTCAGGCATGTTCTTCAGGATGTCATAGTCAACCAGACCGCGGTCGAACATCTCTTTCCTCAGATAAGGCCAGAGCCTCTGGGTGAAGATGCCGACCGCGCATTTCTGGCCGCAGGCCCCGCAGGTCGTGCATTCAAAGACTGCCCTGGTGAAATCCTCGAGCATTGTCCTGTCTATCTCTTTCGGATTAAGGAATCGTGCCTTAAGCCCGCTTGTTGCCCTGATAAATTCCCTGAACATCCTGATCTTCTCGGGCGTTGATATGGAAGGCCTTCCGGTCACCTGCTGCACAGGGCAGTGCTTCAGACATTCGCCGCATTGCGCGCAGGCATCCAGTTCCATCATCTGCATCGGCGTCAGATTTCCGGTGTATGACTCCTTCTTATCTTTCATGAATAATATGCCTCAATTCTTCTGTTCTTCTGTTTGCCTCCAGGTTCACAAAGGGGGCAGCTATTATATGCGTCGGCAGATAGGGAAGCAGGGCAATGAATATGCCGATGTGAAAAAGAAACAGGCCGCTCTCAGGCAGTGCCTGGGGACTGAGGCCGAAGATACCGAGCGTAAACTGCTTCACACTCACCACGTCCGGCCTGAAAAAAGTCCTCATCAGCAGCCCTGCCGCGCTGATAAGCAGCAGCATCCCAGAAATCATATAATTATATGACGATGTATATCTGTCCTTTTTCTGCAAAGTCCGCATTGCCATAAGGTATGCCAAAGAAAAGGGCAGCAGATATCCTGCAACCAGCCCAACAGGCTGAAGAATGATCAGCCAGTCGGGCAGGGATGGGAAGATAAATCTCATATGGCGAAGCGCAACAAACAGCAGTGATAAATGAAACAGCCATGACCCCAGCCATAGCAGCCTGCTTGTACTGAATATCCGCCTGAAAAAAAGGATGTCGAGCGCTGAGCTGATATATACCTTTACAGGAACACTTACAAGAAACACCGGATATACTGAGGTTGCTCCTGACGCCCTGAACCAGACAATGCCCTGCCAGGCAAATCGGAGCAGAAAAAGAAGGTAGGCAACAAGGGCAGCGACAAAGATAATGATATTCATCATGGTTATGCAATCATCTTAACAGATAACAGGACCCATATCCATGAAGCGCTCGGCTCAGGAAGTCCTGTCCTCCCGATCATCTGCAAATGATATGTCAACCGGCCTCGGCAGGCAGGCTCCCAGTTCCACCTCTATTGCCTTGAGAATGCCGCACGGCACCGGGCATGCAGCATGTCTGAGGTTCTTCGAGGCGGAACGGTACACAGGATTATGCATGATCGCAGAAAATGGGGCCCTGAAATCGAGAAACGCTATCTCCTCTGCCATCTTCTTTACCATCTCGCATTCCGTATCAAGGCTGACCCTGATGTTTCTGTCCTGATCCTTCTGAACGCTCACCGTAACGCCAAAACCGCAGACCCCGGGGTTGATCCGAACCTTTGTCATTATGCATCCTCCCTCTTCTGCGGGCCATGGAATGCAAGGGGGAGGGGATTCCCTGGGGGGGAAAATCCCTTGCAGTCCCATGACCCTGAGAAGAGAGGCAGAAGGCCCTGCCTCTCTTTGGCATTCAGGCCTTTATGGACGATGCTATCGGCGCCTTCTGCTCTTCGAGCAATGCCTTCAGGTTCGGAAACTTGTCCTTCATATGGGGAATATGCATAGCCTGCATAAACTCCTTCTCGAATGTCGGCTCGGTCGCTATCTCGACAAACTCGACCCAGCGGGCCCGTTCATCTGCCTCGAGGCGCTTGCCTTTGTTGAGCAGGCTCATGCGAGCGCCATCGCCTGCAGCATTCCCCACCACAACGACCTTCTCAATAGGCACATCAGGGAACAGTCCCAGTGCAAGCGATGCCTCCCGGTCTATATGGCTTCCGAACGCGCCGGCAAGCTCAACACGGTCAAGTTTGGTAACGCCCATCTTCTGCATCATCAGTTTCACTCCGGCATAGAGCGCGCCCTTTGCGAGCTGAAGCGCCCTGACGTCTGCCTGCGTAACCGTAATATCCTGATTGATCGAGGTCTCGGCCGACCATGCAAGCACATATTCGGGCTTGCCTTCCTCGTCCTTCCTTATACGGGTTATGCCCTCGCTCATGATAAATTTGCCTGTTTTGTCTATTATACCAGCCTTGAACATCTCTGCAATCACATCTATTATTGCAGAGCCGCAGATGCCCTTAGCGTCTATCTTCCCTTCTATATGCGTATGCCAGTCAGCCTTGCCGATCACCTTGTATTGGGGCTCCTTGGTCTCAGGGTCTATCTTCACCTTCTCTATGGCTCCTGGCGCTGCGCGCATGCCGAATTTAATCTGCGCGCCTTCAAATGCCGGACCTGTTGCACAGGATGTGGAGCATACCCTCTGCCTGTTGCCGAGCAGGAGTTCCCCGTTTGTGCCGATATCTATGATCAGAACCATATCATCCTGGAAATACTGCTCCCGGGCGATAAGCACACCGACATTGTCAGCCCCCACAAAACCGGCCTCGATCGGAAGCACATGGATGAATGAACCCGGATTGATCTTGAGCCCAAGGTCGCGTGCCTTGATATCAAGGGCCTTCTGTACGGCCGGAATGAACGGAGACCGCCCGATATAGACAGGGTTCAGTCCAAGGAAGATATGATGCATGGCGGTATTAAAGACGATCGTAAGATCATCTATCGCAAAGCCCGGGTTTGGACCGTCCTTTCTGACTTCGCTCACCACCTTGTTGATAATCTCGTTCAGTCCGGCCAAAATCGCATCCTGCATGGTCTTCAGTCCTTCAGGGTTCGACATGGCATAGGTTATCCTTGACATCACATCCTCGCCATACGGGACCTGGGGATTCATCATTGATTCCGTATTGATCACCTTGCCGGTCGAAAGGTCGCAGAGATATCCGACACATGTGGTAGTGCCGACATCAACAGCCAGACCATAGCATACGTCAACATGGCCGGGCTCGACCTTCACAATCTCCCTGTCCTGCCAGACCGTAACCGTAATGGTCCATTGCCCCTCGCGCAGCGCATCCTGGAGCCCAAGCAGCGCCTCATAGTCGAATCTGAGATCCTTCAGTCCATAGACCTCTTCAAGTGCCCTGACAACACGCTCATAGTCGCCGGTCGTCATGTCATGAAGGGTAGGCGGGGTAAGGCTGAGCGCATATTTCCTGACTGCAGGGTCGAGCGCGATCTTAAGCTCGGTTGCAGCCTTTCTGACCACCTGTTTGCCGGCGCGCGAGCGCTCCGGGACAAAGACCTTGAGGTCGCCGTGTATGCTGCAGGAACATGCCAGCCTGATGCCGGGGCCGTCCTCAGGCTTGATATGCTTCAGTTCGTCCGAACCTGCCGCAGGGGGGATGATGTGGGACATGCGTGACTCGATATTATCTTTCTCGAAATATCCTTCCTCAATCCTCACCTTGCATTTGCCGCATACTTTTTTGTCTCCGCAGAGGGCTTCGAGGTCAACGCCAAGAAGCTGTGCAGCCTTGAGGATCGTTGTGCCCTCCTCTATCTCTCCACGCCTGCCTGCAGGCTGGAAAATAACCTTGAACTTACGACTCATATGGATAATTCCTCCTTGAAAGCGTCATTTTTCTGTCATTCCGTTTTTTACCCAATGATTAACGGCATCATAACTCCCCCTTCCCCTTAAGATAAGGGGAGGTGCGGTGGGGTTATGCTTTATAACCCGTAACTAAAGGTTTGCTACACTTCCTGTTTCTTCCTGCCTCTCCTCGAATAGGGACAGACCGTGACGCAGAACCCGCAATTGGGCTTGCCCTCGAGGCTCTGGCGACTGCCCTTGAGCGCCGCGCACTTATCATACAGAACGAGCCTCTTTCGGGGACTTTCCAAAGACCAATGATCGCCTTTGATCGCCCCTGACGGACAGTGCCTGACGCAGAGGTCGCAATCGCCGCATTCAGACTCCTCTGTCGGACTTGCCGGATGCAGAGGCGCGTCGGTCAGCACCGTTGCCCAGGTGAGCTTTGATCCATACTGACTGTTGATCAAAAGCCCGTTTTTGCCGACCCATCCGAGGCCTGCGCAGGTGGCTGCGGTCTTATGGCAGAAGAGTTTGTACAGCCTTGTGATCAGCTTGCCGTTCTGCCGGTCCGAATCCGGAGGGATCGAAAGATTACGATATCCCCGGCTGCTGAGCCAGGCCACAGTCAGACCCTGAAGCCGGGCAAGCAGCCGTACTGTCTCCCGGTTGAGGTTCCTGTTGACCGCTATTGCTATGCCGCGGTTCAGGTGGATCAGCTCCTTCGGCAGCGCCTCGGTCAGATCACCCACCCCAACAAGCGTAGCGCCTTCGCTCTTCAGATAATGCTTTAGCTGCTCCGCATTCACTGCATGCCCTTAGGCAGTCTTTTCAGCCCTCAGCTTCTTCAGGAATGCGACCATCTTGATCGCCTCCTTAAGGGCATTGCTTGCGTCTTCTGCATACCCGTCAGCGCCCCACTTGTCGGCAAGGTCCTTTGATGTCGGAGCCCCGCCGATCATGATCATGCAGTTGGGGTTCTTGGCCTTGATCTTTTCGATGATCTTCGGCATGCCGACCATGGATGTGGTCATCATTGCAGAAAGACAGACGATATCAGAGTCTGTCTTGAGCTGCTCGTCCACAAACTTGTCAAGCGGCACATCCCTGCCGAGGTCATACACATTGAAGCCTGCGACGTCGAACATCATCTTGACGAGGTTCTTGCCGATATCATGCACGTCGCCCTCGACCGTGCCGATCACAACCGAGCCCTTCACGCCAAGGTCCATCTGCTTGCAGTGGGGCTTAAGTATATCGAGTCCTGCATACAGGGCATCAGCGCACATAAGGATCTCGGGAACAAAATACTCCTGAGCCTCAAACAGCCTGCCCACCTCCTCCATGCCGGAGACGAGGCCGTCGAAGATCGCCTCGTTGGCGTCAATACCGGCCTCAAGCGCCTCATTTGCGCCTTCCCTGCATGCGTCCTCATCATACTGGATAACACCGTTTCTCAGCTTCTCAAGTATCTCTTTTTTTCTTGCATCATCTGCCATTACTTTTTACCTCCATATGAAATAGTCTCTTCCATCATTGCCTTCATATTCTGGGACGGCACAGTCGGCCAGATATCGCATCCAGGCCATATGCCGCTGACGCCGTCGTCAATACATTTCCTGACCGCCTGTCGCACAGCATCTTCGCTGCCCGAGACGAGCACATTATATGCATCCAGATTGCCGAAGATGATCGCGTCAGGGCCGAGCTTCTTTCTTGACTCAACAACATCGTTCTTCTGCTCAACGCTGATCGCAGTGGGTCCTGCCTCCATCATTGATGTCACGATCTCGTTCGTCTTTCCGCAGATATGCAGAACCGAGTATACGGAAAGGGCCTTCATCACCTTCTGCAGCGGCGGAAGGATAAGGCTCTTGAATACTCGTGGGCTGAGCACGTCGCTCGTTGCGCCCATCTCCCTGACCGTAATAAAGTCAACACCCGCCTTTTCGTATTCCTTTGCGGTATGAATGATGGCGTCTGCGCAGAGGTCAAGCAGTTTTGCCACCTTGTCCGCTTTCTTGAACGAAAGCTTAAGAAGGTCATTCAGTTCCATGATCTGGCCTGCCAGGGTAAAAGGGCCAAGCACATACGAGCCGATCACAACATCCCTGCCGATATCGGCCTTGAGAAGACTGATCGCCTCCCGCATCAGCGGAATCCTTCCCTTCTCGGAAAAACCATCCGGAAGCTTGATTGTATCCATCTCTGCCTCGTTATGGATCAGTTTTTCCTTGATAGTAGGATAGAGTATACCTTCTGACTGGGGATAGACATTGATAATGCAGCCCATTGCCTCTGCCTCAACGCAGAGATCAACCGGCACAACACCGCATTCATAGCCGAAAAGTTTGTAGGTCGTCGCAGCGGTCTCTGCCATCTGCTTTGCATCAAGATGGATGCCGGCAAACCGGTAACCGAGGCTGTTGATGCCGGTCTCTGTAATGTTGCCCATGCCGCTGAAGCACGGCACCCGGTCAACCGCCTCCCTTTTAAAGACATTTAATACCCTTTCGCGTGAATTCATTATATTATGCCTCTCCTTTCTCGGAATTATTTCTTTTTCTTTCTGGAGCCGCCCTCTTGCAGCTTTGTCAGAAATTCGGCAAAGTGCTTGCGTATCGGCAGGTCCGGATTGTCGAATATGATTCCTGACTCCTCATAAACAAGCGTTGATAATAATATGTGAGCGCTTGCAACCGCAGGGAATACACGGGGTGATGTGACCGCCGGGCCGCAGAAGTTGAAGTCTGACCAGAGCGCTGAGCCCATGCCCTGCACGACTGCATCCATTGCCTTAAACCCGTCAAGCCCCCACTTCTGCCTGCTCTCACCCCACATATGCGTGCCGTTTGAGTATGCGCCTCCGCAGGGATATCCGTGTTTTTCCTTTATCATGCGGTTTGCAACAAGCGAGAAGGATGTTGAGGGCATGTTCATGACAGAGGTATCAACAATAATAGTATCAAAGGAATCAGCGCCCTGCGACATGATAGACTCGAATGAATTCACCCTGCCTGCAGGGGACTGGTCCTGATCATCAAAGGCCTGTATCACGATATGTTTTATGCCGAGGTCTTTAAGCCTCTGAACCTGCCCCTTGATATCCTTATCCCAGGGAGTGATGCTGTTGTACAGGAACTTGTCCTGCATGCCGATCTCGGCAACATATTCAGTCGCCTTTGCCCTCTGCTCGGCAACCCACATGTCAATACCAAAGGGCATGGCAGTATTTTCAAGATAAAAATCTATATAGGTCTTTGCCTCATCCGGGGTGTTGGCAACCATCGCGACCATGGCAGGAACACCGGTGGCCTCAGAGATCTGCTCCATCTGCCTGAGCATCTCTTTTGTCCTTTCACGGTCAAAATTGCCCTTGCGGTCGGTCTTGGTAACGCTGTCCTTGTTATGAAACAGTGAGGCTATCATGAGCGGCGGGTTCTCTCCGGGCTGGCCGCCCAGAGGGATGCCGCTGAAATTAAAGACCTTCTGTTCTTTTTCGAATCTGAACATTCTCTCTCCTTTACATATGATTTATGCTAAACTACCGTCACTTTCTCAGTTGGGGCAGTGTTCCTCTTTTTGAGGACCTGTCCCTTTTTTTATGAGGCAGACTAAGGTCAAGATCGAGGTTGAGCAGACATGACCGTTCTGTCAGCAACTCTCTTGTCCTCTCCCTTAACCCCAGTCCTCGCCCGGTTCTTAAAACACGCCGTGGTCAAACTTAGGGGCCGGCAGATACTCCCACTTCTCGCCCTTCTTGAACTTGTCATAGATATCAAGGCACTTCAGGGCATACTCAAACGCATAGGGAATGCCGGGGCCGCCCGGCACAAAGCCTGCCAGGATCATGCCGACTGCTGCCGCCTCAAAGACCTCGTTCCAGGTCGCCCCTGCATTGGCAGCAGGGATGACATGGATAATGCAGCGCGGTGAACAATAGGCTACTCCGCCTGACATGAACATCAGTTCCTTCACCTTCCTCGAAAGAGCGCCGTCGCCAAAGATGCTGGCGTAGAAGTCGGCAAACGTCTTGCCAGGGTCCGGTGTTACGGTGTTGATAACCTGAAACATCCTCGGCACAAAGCCGCACTGCTGCTTCATGTACTCATTAACCTGCTCAGCTGTCATCTTCTCTGCCATCTTACTTACCTCCGTTGTTTGATCTCCCGGCGCAAGGCCAAGAATACTTTTTGCAAAATCAATTAAACCCATTTTCGTTAACCTCCCTCTGTGTCCTTCTGACCCCCTGTATATTTCATCACCTCCCTCAGGGGTATCAACCTGTCTGTCTAATACTTCCAGTTCAGCGCAACATCATGGAACTTTTTCAGATTCTCAAACGTAATCGTAGGCGGTATGTCGCAGCCCGGCACAAGGATAAAGCCCTTATTGTCTTTGCCTGCCACTTCTATCACCTCTTTGCAGGCAGCCTCAACGTCTGCCTCTGTCTTGTTCAGAAGCACATGCACCGGAGCGACATTGCCGCCAAAAGACATCCTGCCCAGGAGGGCCTCGCGCGCCTTGGCAATATCCACCTTCTGGTCAAAAAATATGGTGGAGCAGCCGGTCTGGGGGAACAGATCGAGCCTGTCGGATGTATTTCCGCAGATATGCAGGATGGTATGTGCGCCCTTTGACCTTGCCCAGTCGCTCATCTTCTTAAGCGGAGGCACTGCAAACCTCGCCATCTGCCTGGCATTGATCAGATCTCCTGAGGCCGTAGGGTCGGCAATACTTATCGCCTCGATTCCGTCTCTTATCAGCGGCTCATAAAGCTTTATCAGCAGGTCTGCACAGAAGTCCACCATAGTTTCGACAAAGGCAGGCTTCTTGAATGTCGCCTTCATAAAGGTCTCCTCGCCGACGAAGCGGGCCGCAAGGGTGAACGGGCCCCAGCAGGTCATGGTTACGAGGTACTTGTCGCCGATCTTCTGTTTGACCTTGCGCGTTGCATCCATCACCGAGAGGACTACCGGATCCCTGAAGATATCTTCCATATCAAGCTTTGCAATATCCTCTTCTGATCCCACGACATGAGCAGTCATGTCAGGGGCGCCTATCTCCCGGAACTTCACGTCAACACCCATCTTTCTGCCCAGGGCAATCGCATGGAAGTTGTTAAAGCCCGAGCCGACATATACAATGTCAGACCTGATCTTCTCAGCCTCGGCAACGCACATCTCAACGTTCTTGTCTACATTGGTCGAAAGCTCTTCAAAGCTCGTGCCGTAGTCCTTAATTGACCACATGCCTCCTCCGAACAGGGTTACCGGAACCCTCTCGGTCGGCTCCATTGCAAAGGCCTTCAGGATCGTCTCTCTTGGTGTCATAGCCATACGAATAAATCCTCCTTATCTATACAGAGTGATGCTGCCTGCATGAATACAGTGTATCAGATTTCTCAGCCGTTCAAGATCAATAGGCTCTCTTATGCTGAATGCATCTGTCTCCTCTTCCGGGTTTCCGACAAGGATCACCCTGAGTTGAGGCTTGATCATTTTAATCACCTTGACTGCATCTTCTGCAGACATGCCGAACGCCTGTGAGTCGAAAATAACAGCATCGTACGAGTTATTCAGGACCTGCTGAACAGCATGTGCAGGGAAATCCGAAAGCCCGACATTGTATCCCTCATCACGAAGCATTCCGTATAGCCCCTTGATAAGAAGCTGATTCTGGGTGCAGAGAAGAATATCGCTCACGATACTGAAGAGAAAAGCAAATCCAATGCCATAGAAGATCGAGTTATAACAGATTGAACTTGAAAGATATTTAGACCTCAGCTGGCTGATGCTGTTACATATTGCCTCAATGATATGTGGCATATTTCCCCGATGATTAATGGCAGGATTATCCTGTCCAGGGGAACAGTTATTACTACTGCAACTATTGGCTTTAAGGCAGGCCAAATCCCCTGGGACTATGCCGCGACAGATATCAAGACAGCATTGTCGAGGTTCAGGTTTATTCCCCAGTCAGGACCAGGTTTATTCCCCACTT
>CAYUNK010000058.1:0-17582 GCA_964446125.1 uncultured Nitrospiraceae bacterium
TGCGAAAAACCTTGATGCTGATCCGGCCAGCAAAGCTCTGTGCGATTGCCTCTGCATATTTGGGTAGTTTACCGAAGCAGCTTTCTATAAAACACAGGCTTTATAAGGCTATAGTATTATTTTATGTCCAGTATGCTATCCTATTGCCATGGATATAAAACTCAAGCTTTTTTGCGCGGTTGCCGAGACTCGGAGCTTCTCGAGGACGTCAAAAATTGCTCATCTCAGCCAGCCTGCAGTCAGCCTTCAGATACAGGCGCTTGAGGAATTCTTCGAAACAAAGCTCTTCGACAGATCAGGCGGCGATATATCCCTGACTCAGGCCGGCGAGATTCTCTATCATCAGGCAAAACACATTCTGGAGCATTACAATGATATTGAGAAAGAGATGCGCAGGCTCTCCGGCGCTATCAAAGGGGGCTTTACGATAGGCGCCAGCACTTCGCTCGGCAACCATGTCCTGCCGAGGATCATCATCGCCTTTAAAAAGGAGCATCCCAAGGTAAAGATCAGCATGATGGTCGGCAATACGAAAAGAATAGAAGAGCTTCTGAAGTCAGGATTTATTGATTTCGGGCTGGTGGCCGGGGAATGCATGGGCGGGAGGATGAAGAGAGAAACAATAATGTCGGACGAACTTGTGCTTATAGTCTCCCGCGAGCATGCATGGGCAAAAAGAAAAAATGTGTCGCTGCTGGATATTTTAAAGGAACCCTTTATTCTAAGAGAAGAAGGCTCCGGAACCAGGCAGAAGACAGAAGAGTATTTTTCTGCGCACGGCATAAGCATCCACGATATGCATATTGCGCTGGCGCTGGGCAGCACGGCCTCGATAAAAGAAGCGGTGGAGGCCGGCATCGGCGTCTCGATTGTCTCAAAGTGGGCTGTTATGAGAGAAGCTGCCGACGGCCGCCTGAAGATTCTCACTTTCAGGGAGGGAGCGATCCAGAGAGATCTTTCCCTGCTCATCCCTGCGCGAAAATATCTCTCTCATGTGATGGAGGAGTTTCTGATCTTTTTGAGAACGTATCCCTATGAGACTTTTTTCAAGAAGATATGAATCCTGCCATTGTCCGCTTTGTCTTTTGCTGACCGGTCAGTCCGCTTAACAGATTGCCTGATGACTTTGTTGAAAGTGCCCCGGATTAGCGGTATAATTTGGGCGTAAGTCTTTAGGGAGGGCGCCATGCGCGAAGAAACTGTCCTCGAATTTCCGGCAAACAACGGCGAAAATATTACACTCAGACTGGCCGGCTGCCGGGATGCAGAAGAGATCATCAGCGTGATCAGGACAAATGCGCCTGACAGAAGCTATGTGCTGATGGAGCATTATGGCACAAGGGCAGAGACGGTCAAGCAATACATATGCAGCATGGATCTGGAGAAGAATCTCCTGATTGTAGCGGCAACAGACAGGGCCGTAGTTGGAGCTTTGTCAGGCATCCAGATGGACAGCGGAAAGAGACCGGAGACATCTCATATCCTTCTGATCGGCCTGCATATGATACAGGAATACCGGGGCAAGGGCATCGGATCGAAGATGTTGTCATTTGCAGTAGATTGGGCAACAAAGCGGGGATTCAAAAAGCTTGAGGCGGACATCTTCACAACGAACAGGAGATCTCTGCATCTGTTTGAGCGCGCCGGATTTGTTGAGGAGGGCACCCGGCAGAAGCGGATCAGGATCGGCAAGCAGTATATTGATGAAGTATTGATGGGGAAAATATTGTAACTCCGGATTTTTTGTCATGCCTGTCAGAAGAGGGCTGACAAATTAATGCTGGACAATTTCGGCAGGTACAGGTATAAACATATATAAAAGGGAAGGGGGGTGATGAATCGCTTTTTATCCTGTCTGGCGAGAATTTGAGCTCAGCGCATTCAAAAAAAAACAGAAAAGGGAGGACGTATGCGTATTATCATGTTGATGTTGATTGCAGTCGTTGTCATGATGCCTTTTTCCGATGGAGAGGCTAATAAGGCAAAGACAATCGATGACCTGGCACAGATGTTTGATTCGTCAAGCTGTAAGGGCTGTCATGCCGAGATTTATGCCCAGTGGGAAAAATCACATCATGCGAGGCCTTTGATGGGCGTCAAGGGAGGATTGATGCTCACCCCGCTTTCGATCAAAAAGGGGGAAAAGGGCAGCACTGCCTTTTCTGAGGATGACCCCAAAAAGATGAAGATAAGCAGCTTCCCCTGCTTCAAGTGCCACCTGCCGCAGGCCATCACCTCAGCAGAAGACTCTGTGGCTGTTGAGTTGGCAGAGGCGCTGCTTGCAAAGGATTCAGCAAAGGTTGCGAAACTCCAGATCACCTGCATTGTCTGCCACAATGAAAAGGCGATCATCCATCAGCGCGAACTCGGCGCTCCGGAGAAAGGCGTGCTGTACGGCACAAAGGATGTCCCTGCGCATATGGATGGAACCTTTAAATCCGTCAAGAAGAACCCAATAATCAAAGATTCGGTATTTTGCGGTCAGTGTCATGGTCTTGGTCCGAATCTTGAGTTCAGCCAGACATTTCAGTGTGCAACTCTTTATGGAAGCTATCTGCATGCGTATCTTCCTACCGGCGGCGCCCAGACCTGTCAGGACTGCCACATGAAGCCGATCAATGGCAAGGCTGACCATCTTATAGCCCCGAACTGGAATGACCAAAAGGCAACTGAAGATCTTCTTGCGAAGGCAATCTCACTTGATGTGCAGACCCTTGGCTATGAGTGGCTCCAAAAGGCCGGCACTCTCATACCAAAGATTGTGGTTAATACAAAAATAACCACAACTGCCGGGCACAGGATTCCTGATGGTTGACCGTCCCACAACAGAGTGATCATGGACGTGATCACAACATACAAGGATAAAGACGGCAAGGATGTTGAGCAGAAGCAGGACAGACAGTATCATCCCCAGGCAACCAACTGTCGCGATACCAAGATGAAGTATGGAGCGCAGTGGAAGGTGGCGAATATCAGGGACACAAGCCTTCAGCCGGGTCAGGCCAGAAAAGAGACCGTAGAGTTTAACCTTCCTGAGGGAGTGAGGTCTGCAGATGTCACTGTTAACCTCTATTATGAGCTTACCAACCCGGATCAGAAATTTCCGATTCACTCGATAACCAGAAAGGTATCTCTCGACCGGTAAGGCGCAGCATCTTTTCCGAAGGCTATGCCTGTCAGCATGCAGGCATAGCCTTTTATTTTGTCAGAGAATCCGAAAGCCTGCCGAACTCTTCAAGGCTGAGGGTTTCTGGTCTGCGCTTAGGGTCTATCCCGGCCTGTTTTAATGCAGCTCCGATGTTATTGAAGACTTTCAGTGAATTCGAGAGGGTCTTCCTCCGCTGTGAAAATGCCGTCTTGATCACCCTGGCAAAAAAGACTTCATCCTGCACCGCCACTGCAGGCTTCTCCCTGAGCTTCATATGGACCACTGCAGAGTCTACCTTGGGGGCAGGCCTGAAGGCTTCTTTCGGAATAATGAACTTCAGTTCAGGCTCAGCGCGATACTGCACCATAAGCGAAAGCACGCCATAAGCCTTTGTGCCCGGCCCTGCCACAATCCTCTCGGCAACCTCTTTCTGTATGGTGAGCGTCATGGAATCAAGGTTCTGAGCTGCCTCGATCAACCTGAAGATAATCGGTGTTGTTATATAGTAGGGAATGTTTGCAACTACCTTGAACCGATCAAGCTGTTCAAAGGGATATTTCAGCGCATCGCCCAATACAAGAACGATATTATCGAGATCTTTCAGCTCTACTGTCAGTCTGTTGTACAGGTATGGGTCAAGCTCTATGGCAACAACCTTCTTAACCCTTTCTGCAAGCAGCCTCGTAAGCCCTCCAGGCCCCGGGCCTATCTCTATCACCGTGTCGCTATCAGACAGATCAGCTGACTGTATGATACTGCGAAGAATCGAAGGGGCAAAAAGAAAATTCTGGCCGAGATGCTTCTTTGCCATCAGAGCCTTAGTCTCGCTGCGAGCCTGATCGCCTCGACCATGCTTGAGGGGCCGGCAAGACCTCTCCAGGCAATATCGTATGCTGTGCCGTGATCAGGAGAGGTCCTGATGATCGGCAGACCGATCGTAACGTTTACACCTGTATCAAAAAAGGCCATCTTCAGCGGGATAAGCCCCTGGTCATGATACATGCTCACGATAATATCAAAATCGCCTTTATTTGCCCTGTGAAATACAGTGTCAGGCGGATAGGGACCTGTGGCAGGCAGTCCTTCTTTTATGGCATCCTCAATAGCCGGACAGATAGCCTCAATCTCCTCTGCGCCGAAAATTCCGGCCTCACCTGCATGGGGGTTCAGCCCTGCAACAGCTATTTTCGGACTGCCTATTCCGAGCATGTCGCATGCCCTCTTTGCCAGCCTGATCGTCCTCAGTACCGCCTCTTTTGTGATGAGCTGGGGCACATTTCTTATCGCTGTATGGATAGTCACCAGGATTACCCTCAGGGGGCCGCCGGCAAGCATCATGGCATAATCTTTTGTATCTGTAAGTTCTGCAAGCATCTCTGTATGGCCATGCCACTTCTGGTCTGCCATCTTCAGGGCCTCTTTCGATATGGGTGCAGTCACAATCGCATCTGCCTGCCTGCCCTTCGCAAGCTCGACAGCCTTCCTGATATAGCTGGCAGAGGCCCTGCCGCCCTCTGCTGATGGCCCTTCCTTCCGAAACTCTTTCAACTCATCGGCATCTATGATTCTTATGACACCGGGAGCCGGATGCTCATCAGGGATAGAGCTTACAGTCGCCAGATTAACGGAAACCCCGCAGAGCTGTACAGCCTCTTTCATGACAGCCTGATCGCCGATTACAACAGGATTGCAGACAGCCTGAATCTGAGGATTCAGCAGGGCCTTAACAATCACCTCAGGCCCTATGCCTGCAGGATCTCCCATAGTTATTGCGATTTTTTTGAGCATATCAGATGCTTCCCCCCTGCAGGCAGTAAAGCAGGAGCATTTCTGCCATATATTATTCGCCGATTATCTTGACCAACACACGTTTTTTTCTTCTGCCGTCGAATTCACCGTACAAGATCTGCTCCCATGGTCCAAAGTCGAGCTTGCCCCTGGTGACTGCCGCAACAACCTCCCTGCCCATGATCTGTCGTTTCAGGTGGCCGTCTGCGTTGTCCTCGCCTCTGTTGTGGCAATATTGTGAAACAGGCTCATGCGGGGCAAGCTTTTCGAGCCACAGGTCAAAATCATGATGAAGCCCCGGCTCATCATCATTGACAAACACCGAGGCTGTAATATGCATGGCATTTATCAGGACAATACCTTCTGTTATGCCGCTTTCTCTGAGGCACTCCTCAACCTGCGAAGTGATATTAATAAAGGCCCTGCGAGCAGGTACGTTGAAAAAAAGTTCTTTTCTGAAGCTCTTCATGCGTTACATCATAGCAACTCCGCCGATTTACTACAAGACAGCGTTGCCATTGTTTCATTTGCGAAATCTTTAAGAAGAAAATTAAGTTATTTCCATAACATCTGAAACTTAAAGAATAATATTGACTTTTCAAGGCAGCTCATGATTTAATTCCCCTATGCAATCCCCTTTCAGCCGTTTAGGACAAGAGAGGAGAACTTCTGTTTTGGTTGTGGATGATATTCAACTGAACCTGGAACTGCTGGAGGCTGTTTTCCGGAAAACAGAACTTAAGGTATACACTGCCCTGTCTGCAGAGGCAGCTCTTGACATATACGCAAAAGAGCGTATTGATATAGCAGTGCTGGACGTTATGATGCCTGGAATGAACGGTTTTGAACTCTGCAGGCAGCTTAAGCATTTCTCGGAAAAGGAATTCCTGCCGGTTATCCTTGTAACAGCGCTCAATGAAAAGAAAAACAGACTCACCGGCATTGAGGCAGGCGCTGATGATTTTATCACAAAGCCCTTTGACGCCCGGGAACTGCTTGCCAAGGTTCGCTCGCTGCTGAAGCTGAAGGAGCTTCATGAGCAGCTCGACCATTCGGAAAATATCATCTTCAGCCTCGTTCTGACTATGGAGGCAAGGGATCATTACACCAAAGGCCACTCAACCAGGGTGGGAGATCTTTCTTCAGAGTTCGGCGCTTTTCTCGGCTTTACTTCCGCAGACCAGGATATTCTCAAGAAGGCGGGGGTTCTTCATGACATCGGCAAGATGGGCCTGAGAGAGTCAATCCTGAAGAAGCCTTCCGGACTGACACTTGAGGAGATTGATGAGATACGGAGGCATCCGACACTCGGAGAAGAGATCTGCAGACCTCTGAAATCCCTTCGTGAAACATTGCCGGGAATAAGACATCATCATGAGCGGTGGGACGGCTCAGGATTTCCTGATAAGCTCAGCGGCGACTCAATACCGCTCATCGCAAGGATACTGTCTATCCTTGATTCATTCGATGCCATGGTCTCGATCCGGCCCTACCGAGGCATGAGGTCTGTTGATGATGTCCTTTCGATCATGGAGAAAGAGAAACCCTCTGGCCAGTGGGACCCTGAACTGACCGGCATATTCATACGAATGATGAGGGTTATGGCAAAGGGAAATTGTATTTATGCTTAAGATCGCGATTGCTGGGGGCGGCATAGGCGGAAGCGCCTTGCTGTCCCTGCTGCGTGCAGATGCCAACATTGAACTCGTCGGTGTCTTTGAGCAGAAAATTGATTCCCCCGGCTGTGTCCTGGCCGGCAAGTGGTCCATACCGGTCTTTTCCCGGCTTGAAGATCTTGTGAAGGCCAACCCTGAACTCGTTATAAATGTGATGGGAGATGATGTAAGCAGCGGTCAGATCAGGGCGGCCTTCAGTCAGAAGATCGAGGTGGTGGAAGGGATAGGTGCGCGCTTTCTCTGGGATATCATCGAGAAACAGAAACGGGCAAAGATAGAAGCGATCAAGATCTCGGCTGATCAGAAGATCCTGAACGACCTTACGCTGAGGCTGGGCTCAACAGAATCGCTCAGGGAATTCCTGGAGCTGGTTCTTGAAAAGACGCTTGATATCAGCGATGCGCCGCTTGGCTGCATTGCCCTGCTGAAAAGCCGTCAGATGAAGATAATGGCGTCAAAAGGGCTAAGCAGGAAGTTTATTGAGAGTGCATCCTGGAGCTCAATGCCTGATGCCGTCACCGAGAGGCTCTTCAATAAAAAGGAGTTCTGCGAGATACCTGACATATCCAGGGCGCATGACCCGATCAACCCTCTGCTTATATCTGAAAAGATAAAATCCGTGCTGATCTGTCCCATTGTGCTCAGAGGCGAGGTTGCAGGGGCTGTCTATATTTATGATTTCAAACCAAGACAATACTCCGAAAGGCAGAAGAACTCGCAGTCACTGGCCATGGGCATTATCAGCCTCACCATAGACCGCTTTGCGCTGATGAAGGGCGTAGAAGAATACAGGATGAGATTTGCCGGCCTCTCCGGCGCATGCCATGATGCAGTGCTGATGGCAGATTCCAACGGCCTTATCATCTCCTGCAATGACGCTGCCTCTGTCCTGCTCGGATATACAAAAGACGATCTGACCGGAAAGACCATGCTTTCGCTGATGAAAAATGGGGCCTCAGACGCCTCGCTGAAGAAGTTGGCCGGCAAACGCATCAACCTCAGAGCCCAGGAGATTACACTTGTTGACGCACTCGGCAGCGATATTGAGGCAAGGCTCAGCACAGCGGTAATGAAAGACAAGATGCAGCATTTCTATGGAACAATCTTTGTGATCAGGTCCCTGAGGCTGGAGACTGAACTAAAGACGGCAATAGAGAAAAAGAACCTTGAGTTTGAAGAGCTCAGCCAGAATCTTGAGAATAAGGTTCGGGAAAGGACTGAGGAGCTCGAAAAGACAAACCGCGAGCTTGAGAGACTGAACCAGATCAAGGGAAGGTTTATTGCCAATACGAGCCATGAACTCAGAACACCGCTGAACGCGATTCTCGGCTTTTCTGACGTTCTGATCGAAAAAACGTTCGGGCAGTTGAATGATTCCCAGGAGAGGTATGTAAAGAACATCCATTCCGCAGGCAGGCACCTGCTTGAGCTTATAAATAATGTCCTTGACATAGCCAAGATTGATGCAGGAAAACACGAGATCATGTACGAGTCCTTCGGAGTGAGGGACTTGATCACTGAAGTAGTCTCCATCATGAAGCCCCTTGCAGAGAAGAAGTCCATCGAGATATCTGAGCTGATAAATAATGATCTGGATTTCATTACCGCAGACAGGGTGAAGATAAAACAGATCCTGTACAATCTATTTTCAAACGCGATCAAGTTCACGCCTGATGGCGGCAAAGTCGGCGTAAGGGTTGGATATGACACCGGGCCGGCTGACCTCTCTGAGGCCGGGCAGACTGAACGCGATGTCATGAAATTCTCTGTCTGGGATACCGGAGTCGGCATAGGGCCGGGAGACAAGGAGAAGATCTTCGACGAATTCGAACAGGTTGACAGTACGCTTTCGCGTGAATATGGCGGTGCAGGTCTGGGACTGGCGCTCTCAAGAAAACTTGTTGAACTCCACGGAGGCAGCATCTCTCTGGAGAGCGGTCTGGGCAGGGGAAGCACCTTCATGTTTACGGTGCCTGTCACATCAGTTACCGAGCCGGCTGTTCCTGAGGAGCCCGAGGCCATAGGCCTTAACTTTCCCTGGGCAAAAGATGAAGCCCCTCTGCTGCTTGTGGTGGAGGATGATGCTGCCACAGCCGAACTCCTGACACTCCATCTGTCACAGGCCGGCTATAAGGTTGCCCATGCGTACAATGGTGAAGAGGCCATAGAAAAGGCAAGGCGCATGGCCCCGTTTGCCATCACCCTTGATGTCATGCTTCCGAAAAAGGACGGGTGGGAAGTATTGCAGACCCTCAAGAGCGACCCCCTGACTGCGGACATTCCCGTAATCATCCATTCCATTGTTGACAATAAAGAGCTGGCCTTTGCGCTGGGCGCTACTGACTATCTGATGAAGCCGCTTGACAAAGGCGCGCTTCTGTCAAAGCTTGGTGAGATCAGCAATGCATCAGGCAAGCTTGCCGTTCCATCTTCAATTCTGATAATTGAGGAAGATGAGGGCGCAGCACATTATTTCAAGGAGATTTTTGAGCCTCAGGGATACCTGATCTATACTGCTTCAGAGGGAAGAAGGGGTATTGATCTGGCAATTACGCTCCGGCCAAGCATCATATTCATGGACTTCAGCCTCTCGGACATGCTCAGCTTCGATGTTATCAAGGAGCTGAAAGAGAACCCTTATACGAAGAATACCCCGATCTTTATACTGACAGAACGCGACATATCCGTAGAAGACAGGATGACCCTGATGGGCAAGATCGAGCGTATTGTCAGAAAACATGCCTTTGATGCAAAAGAGATGATAGATCATATCAAGGACCTCGAGATCCTCTATCCAAAGCGGGCAGGGTTGATTGATGAACTGACAGGGGTATTCAGCCATCGCTATTTTCAGATCAGGCTTGCCCAGGAAGTGGAGGGCGCAAGACGGTACAAGCTGCCGCTGAACCTGGTGCTCCTTGATATTGACTACTTCGGCAACTATGTAGAGAAGAGCGGCGAAAATCATGGCAATATCGTCCTGAAAAAGGTCTCGGAATTTCTGAGAAAAAATATCCGCGGCTCGGACGTTGTTGTTCGCTATGGCGGAGATTCTTTTGCTGTAATTTTGCCCAATACGATAATATCTGCAGGCCTGTCGCTAAGCAACAGGTTCACCGCTATCATCAGAAACTACCCCTTTGACCATGTGGAAGAGCAGCCCAGGGGAAAGGTCACTGCAAGTGTCGGCATTGTATTTCTGGACGGCCAGACCCCGGAAGAACTGATACTCTGCGCTGAAAAGGCGCTTGCCGGCGCGATCAGAAAAGGCGGCGACAGGGTAGAGGTCTATTCTTATGAGCAGCATGAGACCGAACAGGTCAGGTCATAGTGATTATTACGATATTTTCCCTGCCCCAATAGGCGCGATATATCTTGTCTTCAGGACTGCCTTTCTGATACGCATATCCTTTGATAAGCCTCTTGAGGTCATACTTAAACAGACGAGAGAGTCTGAAGAAGCAAGAAATGAGCTGTCCGAATATTTTGACAGTGGCAGGAGAGACTTCAGTTTAAAGACAGCCTTTGTTGAAGGCACTGAATTCGAGCATGAGGTATGGCAGGCCCTGAAGGAAATTCCTTATGCAGAGACTCGTTCATACAAATGGATAGCCGACAGGATCAAGAACCCTCATGCCTGCCGGGCTGTCGGAAATGCCCTTGGCAAAAACCCCATTCCTATTGTATTCCCCTGCCACAGGATCATCGAGTCAGACGGCTCCATAGGAGGATATACGCCGGGGGTTGATATCAAGCGCAGGCTTCTTGAGATAGAGTATTACACAAAGCTGTCTAAATTGTGAAAGGGGCATGAAGCCAGTTGGGAAGGGCAGCACAGGGAAATAATTCTGGCGCTTGAAAAACCATATTATTCCTACTATACTATTTTGTAGGAATAATATTAATAGTAGGAGGATATTATGCAGGCCGTCAAGGTATTGCCCAAGGGCCAAATTACCCTTCCAAAAAAAATCAGGCAGCATCTCGGTATAAATATCGGCGATGCCCTGGTGATTGAAGAAGAAAAGGACAGGATCGTCATAAAAAAGGGCAAGACAATTTATGATTTTATCGGAACGCTGCCTGCTCTCGATATTTCTATCGAGGAAATGATAGAGAAAGCTACAGAAGAAGCGATGATGGAACGTGTTAAAAGCAGTCGTTGATACGAATATAATCATCAGGCTTGCTGTCAAAGATGATGCCAGGCAAAGAGAAGCATGCGTAAAGCTCCTTGAAAAAGCAGCAAACAGGGAGTTGATGCTTTATATTCTCCCTGTAGCAGTCCTCGAAACTGTCTGGATTCTGGAAAAGTACTATAGGCTTCCGAAGAAGAAAGTGCGGGATTTTGTAGAGGCTCTTTTAAACACTCCCGATATCATATGTGATATGGAGAATGTTTTTAAACAGGCGATAGTTGTCTATGAAGAGAAGAATATAAAATTTGCCGATGCTGTCATGGGCTATTGGGGATTAGAGAAGGGGATCACCGACGTCTTCACGTATGACGAGAAGGATTTCAGGAGAATTGAGGGCCTGAAGGTCCATAAGCCGTAACATAGGGAAAGAAACCCATTGCCTCGTCGAATACTCTGGGATGAAATGTGATATGAAAAGACTCGGCATATTCGGCGGGACGTTCAACCCGGTTCATTTTGGCCATCTGCGGGCTGCTGAAGATGCCAGGGAGCTTGCAGGGCTCGACAGGGTGATTTTCATCCCTTCAGGCAATCCTCCGCTCAAGACAGCAGACATTGCCCCTGCCCCTCACCGGTATGCCATGACAGAACTGGCGGTTAAAGGAAATCCTGCATTTGAGGTGCTTGATATTGAATGCAGATCCCCTAAGAAGTCCTATACCGCAGAGACCCTCGAAAAACTGCATAATCTCTATCCCGGCCAGAGCCTCTATTTGATGCTGGGTATTGATGCCTTTCTTGATATCCCGAACTGGCACAGACCTGAACGACTCCTCAGCCTTGCAGACATTATGGTCCTTTCGCGGCCTGGGTGCAGGTTCGCAGATCTGTCAATCTCACCGTATCTTTCTTTAAGCAAAGAGATCTTGCGCAGGCTCGAAGCCGGAAAAATACCTTTATATTCAACAGCCCTAAAAAACGGAAAGACCGCAATGCTCCTCAATATATCGCCTGTAAATATCTCGGCAACTGATATCAGAGGCCGCATAGCACAGGGGAAGAGCATGAAATACCTGTTGCCAGCAGAGGCAGAATCCTATATAATTTCTCATAAACTGTATGCATCCAGAAAACCACAGGACAGGGCTCTAAAGAGGGAATGCCGCTCTTAAGCAAGGATCTGGCCCTCAAGGCAGCGCATGCAGCTCTCCAGAAAAAGGCTCAGGGTATTGTCATCCTCGAACTTGCCGGACTGACTGTTATAGCCGATTATTTCGTGATCTGCTCCGGAGAAAGCACAACCCAGGTCAGGGCTATAGTTGATTTTATGGAGCAGGAGCTCTCTGTGCAGGGCAACAGGCCGATCGGCAGGGAGGGCGTAAATTACGGCCATTGGGCGCTGCTTGATTATGGAGATGTGATAATACATGTATTTGAAAAAGAGACGCGTGAGTACTACAGCCTCGAAAAACTCTGGATGGATGCAAAGACCGTAGAATTCGATGAAGATCAATCTGATATGGGTCGGAAAGACAAAAGAGCGGTTCATTCATGAGGGGCAGCAGAAGTATCTGAGGCTTCTGAAGGCATATGCAGACGTAACCATAACAGAGATCAGGGAAGAAAAGGGCAAGGATATCGGCAGGATGTTAGCCAAAGAAGGAGAACGCATACAGGGCCTCAAGACTCCTTATCTGCTGCTGGATGAAAAGGGTGAGACCCTCGACTCTGTTGATTTTGCCCGGTTTATCGAAAAGCTTGGCTCCTCGGCCACGTTCCTCCTTGGCGGCGCTTATGGTGTTTCAGAAGAGGTGAAGGCAAAGGCAGCAAAAAAAATCCGGCTGTCTGCCATGACCTTTACGCATGAGATGTCCCGCCTTATATTCCTTGAGCAGCTGTACCGCGCCTTTACCATTTTGAAGAAAAGAGGGTATCATCACTGATGGGTAAATTATCTATCTTCCTGTTCGTTCTCTTTCTCTTTGCGCTTTCGGTCTTCTCGATCTTTAACCAGGGGACCGTATCAATCATGGTACCCTTTGGCGAGACCTACGAAATTCAGAAATTTGCACTGCTGCTCCTTTCCATTGCAGTCGGCGTTTTTGTCGCTTTTATCTTCTTTACCATCAGGGATACGAAGAGACTGATAGACAACTGGCAATATCAGAAAAAGCAGAAGCAGGAGATCAAGGTGCAGGAACTCTATTCCCGGGCGCTGAACTCGCTTCTTGCAAAAAATCACGATGCTGCAAGAGATGCGCTCGAAGGCATTCTTAAGGAAGAGCCTGATTATATTGACGCCCTGCTCCGGCTTGGCGACATTGCTGCTGCATCGGATGACTTTCAGAAGGCCAACAGCCATTATCAGCGCGCACGCGAACTGGCGCCCAAAAGGATCGAGACCCTTTTTGCGCTCGACAGCCTTATGGAAAAATCGGGAAGATGGTCGGAGGCCCTGCGGTATCTGGATGAGATCCTTGACATGGACGATGCGAATCTTACGGCTATGTACAGGAAGCGCGAGGTCCTTGAAAAACAGACTCGATGGGACGATGTTGTCTCCCTGCAGAAGTCTATCCTCAAACGCGAGCATTCTGAAAAAGACAAGAAGCGCGAACATGAGAACCTTATCGGCTATGAATATGAATATGGCCGCCACAGCCTCGAAAACGGCCAGCTCGAAAAGGCAAAAAAAGTATTCAGAAGCATTATGAGGTCTGAAAAAGGCTTTGTGCCTGCAATCCTTGGCCTTGCAGAAGTCCTTCTGCAGGAGGGTGAAAGCGAAGAGGCTATCAATATCCTCGAAAATTCCTTTTCCTTGACCGAGTCAAAGATCCTGCTCGCCCGGCTTGAGGACCTGCTCATAAGCATGAGCGAACCGTCACGCCTGATCCGCATATACAGAAGCGGGATCTCGCGCAATCCCAGTGATCCTGTGATCAGGTTCTTTTTGGGCAAGCTCTTCCACAGGCTCGAAATGATTGACGACTCCTTTGACACACTCTCCGGAATTGATACTGGAGGCTCATCATACCCGGAACTCCACCTGCTTATGGGCAATCTCTATATGAGAAAAAAGCAGCTCGAAATGGCTGTCCAGGAATTCAAGAAGGCAGCCGACATAAAGACGGCATTCAGGCTTCCCTATTGCTGCAGCCAATGCGGATACCGTGCCGATGACTGGTCAGGGCGCTGTCCTGACTGCAGGAACTGGTCAACCTATCAGTTCAATCTTGACGGCACCTGCAAGAGGCAATAGCATGACAGTCTCATTTCAGCATGAAATCTGAAAATACTGCCGGGATGAAATCTGTCGCGCTCAGAAAACTCGTAGGCTTTCTTGACAGTGAACTGAAGCTTTCTGAATTTCCGAAGGACGAGAGCGTCAACGGCCTTCAGGTTGAAGGCAGCGCAGAAGTCCATAAGATCGGCCTTGCAGTGGATGCCTGCGATTATATTTTTCAGTCAGCTTCTGAAAGAAATATAGACTTTCTTATAGTCCACCATGGCCTGATCTGGGGAGGCATCCGCTCAGTCAGCGGCACTCTGAAAAAGAGGATCAGGACGCTCCTTGATTCAGACATCTCGCTGTATGCCTGCCACCTTCCCCTTGACTGGCATCCTGAATACGGCAATAATGCCCGGCTTCTTGAGCTGCTTTCGATAAAACGAAGAGGCGGGTTCGGCCAGTATCACGGCAAGAGGATCGGATATTGGGGCAGCCTTAACAAGGATCTTTCTCTGAGCGATTTTATGGGCAGAGTAGACAAGATATTACAGACCCGGACAACTGCGCTCGGCTTCGGCAGGAGGGTGCGGAAGATAGGCATTGTCTCGGGCGGCGGCTGGTCGGCGATCTACGATGCGGAAAAGACAGGAATTGATACCCTCCTTGTGGGCGAGCCTTCGCACAGCGCATACACGCTTGCCGAAGAGATGAAGCTGAACGTCGTGTTTGCAGGCCATTATGCAACAGAGACGGTCGGGGTCAAGGCCGTCGGAAATATGCTTGCCGGAAAGTATGGCCTTAAGGCCGAATTTATAGACCATCCGACGGGTCTGTAAGATCTGACTTTCCGGCTGCCGCCATCTGCCGAAAGACGGCCGGCATGAAAGGACCGCATTGAGCCGGGGCATTGTCACCGGGAAATCTGCTGTTTATCAGACTCTCTCCGGAATAGCACTAAAGCCGTCAGCAACATCACGGAGATGCCCAACTCAGTCACCTCTTCAGCAGTCGTCTTTATGATATATGCATTACTGCCTATGCTGATGCCCAGTAATTTCAGGACTCTCAGACTCTTGTCCACCGCAACAGAGACAGGAATCAATATAATGCCTGTGAAAGCATAGATTGCCCATTTCTTTTGGTTTCTTAAGCCGGTCATCAAGGGCTTTGTATTTCTTATTGCAAACAACAATACAATAATCAGAATCGAAACTATGATTGAACCGAAAAATATTTTGGAAGATACCCATATGTCAGGAGAGACATAAAACGCTGTATTGGTAATGCTTATCCTGGTATCTTTTTCATGGAAATCAAGCTCACGCAAGGCAAAAAATACAAGAATCAATCCGCCGCTTAAGCCATCTTTCCAGATCTTCCTTTTTGCGTATATCAGAGATATTATTGCACCCGCCGCATAGAGAACAACCTGTGCATTCTCAATGAGGCCATTCTCATCAACAAGAAAATGTACAGCCTGCTCCGGCAGGAGAATAATCATGATAACCAGCAACGAAACAGATAAGACAGTTCCTGATAAAACAGTCATTTTATGCCTTAGTGACCTCACACATCTTTAGAATAAGCATTTGAAAGACCTCGCCTGCAAAAAACAAGGGGTATCTGTTATTGCCCCCGTTTTCTTCTGACAGTTACAGACTCTCCACCTATGCCCCAGTTGTCTGTTTCTGTTTCGTCAATTGTTACGACTGTGGTAGCCGGGTTCTTGCCCAATATTTCTGCGACAAGATTTGTGACTCCCCTGATCAGTTTCGCCTTTTGTTCGGTAGTTGCGCCTTCCTTGGTTATTTTGATATTCACATACGGCATAGCTCCTCCAATGTTGCTATTCTATTATTGCCCTTAAGTACAGGCGACCAGGCCCACCTGGAGGCGGCCACTCCACATGTATACGCATACGCCGGAGACGCCCGGCATCTGAGGAAACAGCAGACCATAAATACAACAAGTGCCCGCTCCGGCTCATTGCAGTATTATTTCGATGCAGGCGGCAACACAATATCAAACTCTGCCCCTGAAGCGCCCTCTTTTGGGTAATGCTGGGTGATCAACTCCTCGTGGCCCTGCGCTGTAATTCTCATATGTATATGCGGCAAACGGCCGACATACTCGGTCGGGCGGTTGCTCTCAAAGCTGTATTTCCCGCTGTTGTCAGCAATTACCGTTGCCCGATGGTCGTCATCATATGAGCCCCTTGGGTTAACCAGCCAGAATTCAAGCTGCGCATGGGGAAGCGGACGGCACTTGTCTGTAGATAAGACCCTTCCCTGCAGCAGATACCCGGTGCCGACCTTATTTCGCACCGGTGCATTAGGCCGATAAAATGGACCTATCTCATCATACGCGGTCGGCACGCAATTGTCAGTTATTGAACTGTTCATGGTCTTCTCACAGGAACCCATAAGAAGAATAACCGGGCAGACTGCCAGTGCGCTGATTGTCAGCAATGCATTACGAAGCCGGAATACCGTCTTTCCCATGGATAACCCTCCTGTTCTGTATGCAGGACGCTGCCGGGCAGCATCCTCGGGTCATTTAATTGATAACCCTGCCACCTTTCCTTTTGTTCAATAATGCGCCTCAATAACCGGCGCTCCTCAAAATCTGTCCCTGCTCTTATCATACCTGAATAAACCTTATGTTGGTTGCCACGGGCGGTGCTATGTCAAAAGAAACAGCCGGGGTATTTGTCCTCAGAAGCCTTGCCATTTCGGCTGGAAGAATACGCCAGAACAGACCCACCTGTCAGGCGTGAACCGGCTGCCCCTTATTGCCTTTCCATAATGGCCTTTACAAAGTGGCGGCCAGCTGCGATTTTTTAGGGTTGTTGTCTTTGGTTAGCATTAACATACCATTGGCCGTCGCGTAAAGTATTCCGGCATGATTTTGCTTCGATTCACCTGCCAGTTCACTATTTCTGGGGGCAAGGAGTTATCGTTGAAGACCGCGCCTATCACCATGTAGATCACTTCGCCAGGACGGCAATCGAACTCCATGGAAGTCCTACCCCCAAGGTTTTTGGCTGAAAATTCGAGAGCATGTTCTCCGACGGCGAGTTCGAGGGCTACAACGGCCTCGATCCAGGGCTTACGTGCATCATACTGTTCGACGCCCTGTAGCCACGCATCCCTTTCAGCCTCCCCGTTCCAATAGGTATGGGTTCGCAGGGGAAGCCTGCGGATCAGGCCTGCATCCACTGCCAGTTGATCAGGGCAGCCCTGATCGCCACAACCCAGAACCGCCGTGCAATTGACCGATGATGTAACATGCTGGAGAAAGGCATCACGGCCATGGGGTGCTACGAATAGGCTTACTTCCCCTGACCACATGGAATCAACGAAGAACATCAATTCTCCGGCACGCAGGTGCAATGACGGAAAATCGAACTTGATCGGAGAGGATGTTCGCCACGATGTGGGTCTGCGGAAAAGCCCGGTCGCCACCGCGCTGGCCCGCCCTTCGGCGTCGTAGGTGACCAGCGTATAGCGATGCTGTTGATCTTTAATACGCGTGTCGAGGACCAGAGTAATTCCCCAGTTGGGGCCAGGAATATTCCCCACTTTTTCAACAACCGTTGCTGT
>CAYUNK010000059.1:0-16215 GCA_964446125.1 uncultured Nitrospiraceae bacterium
TCTGAGCCAGGATCAAACTCTCATTTGACTCTGGTTTCTCTTAAACTCATTTTAACGTGACCTGCTCTATAGTTTTCAAAGAACGACATGTCCAGCCACCTGTTTTCTAATTGAAAAGGTGCTATGGACAACTGCAGAAGCCATAGAAATATACATGGCTTAACTGACGAACCCTGATTATAAATATTTTTATCTAACTTTGCAAGCAAAATCTCATCAACCATGACAAAAAATCTAAGGCATTGAAAAAACAGAAAAAATATCAGACAATTCTGCCTGAATGCGCATTGCGCTAAAGTTCATGGACAAAAAAGTTATACTGCCATTCATCCTCTACTGTTGTCCAGTTGCCATGTCCCGGGAACAACTTTGTCTCTGGCGGCAGAGACAGCACCTTCCTGAAAGATACTTTCAGTGCCTCAATGCTGCCGCCATAAAAGTCTGTTCTGCCGATAGAACCCGCAAATATTGTGTCGCCGGTAAAGACTATCCTGTCACCAACAAGGCATATCCCTCCAGGGCTGTGGCCGGGCGTATGCATGACTTTCAGAATAGCTTCTCCTGCCTTAATTTCCTCTCCATCCTGCAGAAACAGGTCAGGATGGGGCGGCTGGGCAACATGAAATCCCCAGATCGCCCCCTGGGATTCAACCCTCGAATATATTTCAAGGTCGTCTATATGGAGCATTATCTTTGCTCCGGTCTTTTCCCTCAGCGCAGCGATGCCTCCTGTGTGGTCAAAATGTGCATGCGTGCATACAATACAGGAAACCTTCAGGTTCCTGCTCCTGATGAATTTCAGGATCTTCTCAGGCTCATCGCCCGGATCTATAACAAGCGCATCCATGCTCTTTTCATCATATGCGACATAGCAATTAACCTGAAGCGGCCCAACAACAATAGTCTCTATCTTCATGCTCACTCCTTTCCCATTTTTTTCATGATCGCTCCGCGGACATACTGAAGCTCTTCATTCTTCAGAAGACTGGTTACAATGGCATAAATGGCTATGCAAAGAATCATTGTTCCAGTCAGATAGACAGCCTTGACTGCAGCTTCGCCGCTTTTTGCCCAGAGTTCACCGCGCAGCATGAGCCGGCCTGCAGCGGCCATTACAAAAGATGCAAGGAGAACCTGGGAGAATGATTTTACGATCCGTTTCACATCAATATTATGGAGTTTCCTGTTGAGGAAATAAACCAGCAGAAAAAAGTTGACCCCTGAGGCAAGTGAATTTGCAAGCGCCAGGCCGGAATGCCTGAGCGGCCCCATAAGGGCAAGGCTGAGCAGGAGGTTTGACATGACACCGACTGCTGCAATCTTTACCGGTGTCCTGGTGTCCTGCATGGAGTAAAAGGTTGCAGTGATGACCCTGACGCCGACAATAGACCAGATACCTGCCGAATAGAATAGCAGGGCCTCGGCTGTTCCCTGCGTTGCAGCATAATCAAACTGACCCCTCTGGAAAAGCAGATTAACAATCGGCTCACTCAAGGCAATAAGTCCTGCCATGGACGGCACTGCTATGAAAAAAAGCAGCCTGAGCGCAAAGGAAAAATCCTCCCGAAGCCGGTCAAAATCGCCCCTTGCAGCATGTTCAGACAGGGCAGGCAGCACAGCCATTCCCATGGCCACCCCGAATATGCCGATGGGAAACTGTATAAGCCTCATGGAGTAGTACAGATACGTGATGCTTCCCTCCTCCAGGTAGGAAGCAAGGATATTGCTCACAATAATGTTTATCTGGTTTACGGCAAGAGCCATTGTTGCCGGAATGATCAGCATGGCCATCTTCTTAAGTCCGGGATGGCGGAATCCGGCATCGAGGCCGAGCGAGTAGCCGTTTCGGTAAAAAGCAGGCAGTTGAAAAGCAAACTGCACAAAACCTCCCAGGGCAACCGCAATTGCGACAACAAGGATCGGCTGGTCCGTCATGGGGGCAAAGGCGACGACCATTATGATTGTGGTGACATTCAGCATTGCAGGGGCAAGCGCAGGGACAAAAAAGATCTTTTTTGTGTTGAGCGCTCCCATGACCAAAGAGGCGAGGCTGATAAAGAAGAGAAAAGGGAACATGATCCTGGTAAGCAGAACTGTCAATGAAAATTTATCGGGAGAACTGAGGAAACCCGGAGCAATAGCCGCCACAATAGCAGGCGCAAAGATAAGGCCTGCAATACAGACAATGCCGACCACCAATATGATAAAGGTGAATGTTATTCGGACGAGGCGGGCAGCCTCCTGCTCTCCCTGCTTCTGCCTCTGTTCTGTAAGGACAGGTATAAAGGCAGAAGACATGGACCCCTCAGCAAAAAGCTCCCGCAACAGATTCGGTATCCTGAATGCTGCAAAGAAGGTGTCAGAAAGGCCTGTTGCGCCGAAATAGACCGCAAGGATCATATCCTTGATATAACCAAGTATACGGCTGATAAACGTTGCGACAGACATCTGTCCTGCTGCCTTTGCTATTTTCCCCCTGCCGTCCATATCAGCGTTGATTATAGCAGACCAGGAGCGTCTTCCTGCCACCAATTAAAGCAGCTATGGTAGAATTGTCAAAACTCCGCAAAGGACGTGAATATCAATATGACATTATCACCGAATGGCAATACGGACAGAAAAAAAGGCAGATCAAAATTTAAGCCGATAAAATTAAAGGTGCCGAGGACCCATAAGCCTGACGACATTGATGTTGATGAATGGCAGAGACTGCTCAGGCGGCAGTATGCCGGGACGCTCTCACTGACAATAAAGAATATCGGCAAACGTCCGATCTTTTCCGAATTTGCTGTTGCCAATTCCGCATCGGCCAGGACATATAAGATTGCCATAAGAGGGCTTCAGGCCGGAGAAAATTATTGCTCCTGCCCTGATTTCAGCATAAACACCCTCGGCACATGCAAACACATTGAATTTGTTCTTCTGAATCTCCGAAAACGAAGCGGCGCAAAAAAGGCATTTAAAGAGGGCTGCGATATTCCCTATTCCGAGATCTATTTGAGCTATGGCCTGAGGCGTCAGGTCAAATTCAGGGCAGGCACGGAAATACCGGCAGAAATAAAACCTCTGATAAGGAAATATTTTGACGGCAACAATAATCTCAGGGAATCTCATATAGCGGATTTCAGTTCTTTTTTCGATCAACTTCCCCAAAAAAATAAACACGAGATCAGGTGCTATGACGATGTAATGGCCTTTATTGCGGAGCTTCAGGACATGGCGCACAGAAGCAATATCATCAGGCAGCGTCTCAGTGAAGGTCCCAATAGTCAGCTCCTTGATAATGTTATCAAGACAAGGCTTTATCCTTATCAAAGGGAAGGGGCTTTTTTTGCAGCCAAAGCAGGCAGGGCCCTCCTTGGAGACGATATGGGCCTCGGCAAGACCATACAGGCGCTTGCAGCGGCTGAGCTTATGGCAAGGCTATACCATATTGAAAAGGTCCTGATCATCTGCCCTACATCATTAAAATACCAGTGGAAAACCGAAATCGAAAAGTTCACAAAAAGATCTTCCACGGTTATGGAGGGTATGACTCAGCAGAGGAGGCTGCTTTATAAAGATACGGCATTTTTCAGGGTGCTCAATTATGAACTTGTCCATAAAGACATCAACCTTATCAATGAATGGGCGCCAGATCTGATAATCCTTGATGAGGCGCAGCGGATCAAAAACTGGAAGACGCGCACAGCCCAGTCAGTAAAGAGGCTCGAATCCCAGTTTGCATTGGTCCTGACCGGAACGCCGATCGAAAACAGGCTGGAAGAACTCCATTCCATAATGGAGTTTGTAGACCGCTTCCATCTCGGCCCGCTCTACCGCTTTGTGCATAACCACAGAATAACAGACGGCGGCGGAAAGGTTGTCGGTTATGAAAATCTGAAGGCTGTACGTGAATCCCTGAAGGATGTGCTGTTGCGCAGACGCAAAGATGAGGTGCTGAAACAACTGCCTTCACGTTCCGACAAAAACTTCATGGTGCCTATGACCCCGGAGCAGATGGTAATCCATGAGGAATATTATGAAATTGTTGTCAAGCTCGTGGCAAAGTGGCGGAAATATCGTTTTCTGAGCGATGCAGACCAGAAGAGGCTTCAGATGGCCCTTAACTGTATGCGGATGTCTGCCGACAACACCTATCTTGTAGACAAAAAGACTATCCATGGACCGAAGATCGAGGAGCTTGAGATACTGCTTAGAGAGATCGTCCTTGAAAGCGGACAAAAGGTCGTGATATTCAGCCAGTGGCTCAGGATGAATGAGCTTGTTGAACATATCCTGAAAAGAAACGACATCGGCTATGTACATCTAAACGGCTCAGTGCCGTCCAAACAGAGACAAGGCCTTATGAAAAAGTTCAGGGAAGACCCTGACTGCAAGGCCTTTCTTTCGACCGATGCCGGAGGAGTCGGCCTTAACCTCCAGAGCGGATCAGTTGTAATAAACATGGACATCCCCTGGAACCCGGCAGTGCTCGAGCAGAGAATCGGCAGGGTGCACAGGCTCGGACAGCAGCGTAATGTGAGTGTCATAAACTTTGTAAGCGCCGCTTCCATAGAAGAAAGGATCCTTGAGCTACTGAAATTCAAGAAGTCTCTCTTTGCCGGTGCGCTCGATGCTGACGGCGAGGATGTTGTTATGGTCGGTGAATCCCAGCTTAAGCGGTTCATGCAGTCTGTCGAAAGAGTCGTGGACGACATCAGGAAGCCGGATCCTGTATATGAAGCGGCGCTTCAGAAAGAGGCTGCTGAGGACAAGAAGACCGCTGAGGCTGTCGGCCCTGTCGAAGAAGAGCATACTGGGGATACAACCGCTGACACCAGACAGCTTGACGCTTTCAGTGAACTGCTTGCAGGCGGGGCAAAGCTGCTGACCGATCTGAGCAGGACCATTGCCGAATCAGACAAAAAGCCGAAGGAGCATATGAAAGGTTTTGTTGTTCTCGATGAGGCTACCGGCAAGCCCTGCCTCAAGATACCTCTACCTGACAAAGACGCGCTGCAGAACCTGTTTTCAGCCTTTGGCAAACTGCTTGAGGGGCTAAGGTAGGTATCGCTCTTTAGAGCGCTATGCAAAAGGAGTAAAAAACTGCGTTTGAAACCGCACGATGAAAGAGTAAGTATATCGAGCCAATAATGCTTGAAGCCCTAAGAGAAGTCTTCGGATTTGAGGCGTTCCGGCCCAATCAGGAAGATATCGCCAGGCATATCCTTTCCAGAAGGGATGTATTTGCAGTCATGCCGACCGGCGGAGGCAAGTCATTATGTTATCAGCTTCCGGCATGGATGCTTGAAGGGACTGCAGTTGTGATCAGTCCGCTCATCGCGCTTATGAAAGACCAGGTTGATGCTGCAAGGGAAAACGGAATATCCGCAGCATTCATAAACAGTTCGATGACGAAGAAAGAGATCTCGGATACCTGTCTATTGCTGAGGCAGGGCAAGACAAAGCTTCTTTATATCGCACCCGAGAGATTCGCTTTACCCGAGTTTCTGCAGTTTCTGAAAGGCCTTTCTGTCTCACTCTTTGCGATTGACGAGGCACACTGCATATCAGAATGGGGCCATGACTTCAGGCCTGACTACCTTGGATTGTCTGTTATCCCGAATGAGTTTCCGGATGTGCCGATTGCCGCCTTCACTGCAACTGCGACTGCAAAAGTACAGGAAGATATCATCGCCAGACTCGGCCTTAGGTCTCCCTTTCTTGTGCGGGCATCATTCAACAGACCCAATCTCTTCTATGAAGTGAGGCCAAAAACAAGCGCAAATCTTCAGATACTGGAGTTTCTGCAGGCCCGCAAAGGGGATTCCGGCATTATATACAGGGCAACAAGGGGCTCTGTTATGGAAATGGCCGAGTTTCTTTTATCTCATGGAATCAGAGCCCTCCCTTATCATGCAGGGCTTTCTGCGGATGAACGCAACAATAACCAGGAGGCCTTCAGCCGAGATGAAGCGCAGGTGATCGTGGCCACCATCGCCTTTGGCATGGGCATTGATAAATCAAATGTCCGCTTCGTGATACATACTGATCTGCCCAAAAATATCGAAAATTATTATCAGGAGACAGGCCGTGCAGGCCGCGATGGTGAACCTGCGCACTGCCTGCTATTTTTCAGCAGGGGTGACATACCAAAGATCCGGTATTTCATCAACATGATACCGGACGATGGAGAGCGAGCGACAACTGCAGAAAAATTGAACAGGGTTGTCGAATATGCTGAACATGCAGTCTGCAGAAGAAGACGACTCCTCAGCTTTTTCGGTGAAGACTACCCGGAAGACAATTGCAGAACATGCGACATATGCGCCGGGAAAACAGAAAAAACAGATATCACAAGGGATGCTCAGATAGTCATGTCCGCCATCTCCCGCACAGGCCAGAGATTTGGCGCAGGCCATATAAGCGACATCGTCTCAGGAGCTGACACAAAGAAGGTGCGGGAGCTGAGGCATAATGAGATAAAGACCTTTGGGGCAGGAAAAGATAGTAATAAACAGCACTCGCGCTTTATAGTAAATGAACTACTTGCACAGGAGATGCTCCTGCAGGAGGGTCAACCGTATCCAATATTGAAGATAACTCCAAAGGGCGCAGATGTGCTGTATGGAAAAGCAGGGGCAACTGCCATAAGCAGACAGATAATGGCAAAAACCGAACGTGGACCAGATACTCTTTCTGCGGGCTATGATGAGGCCCTGTTCGAAAAACTCCGCATCCTGAGAAAGGAAATAGCATCAACCCATAATCTGCCGCCCTATATTATCTTTTCAGACAAGACCCTGCGAGAGATCTGCCGGTACTTGCCTGAATCACTGCAGGGAATGAGAAGAATAAGCGGGATCGGAGACCAGAAGCTTGAACAATATGGTGAGTCCTTCATCTTAGTTGTCAGAGAGTATTTAAAGGAAAATCCCAACGCACAGAAGGCTGCGATTTCTGCCGGTGATCTTCTGATACAGACCGGAACAAGGCAGCCCAAAGGCAAGAAGGGTGAAACTGCCGAAGAAACATATAAATTGCTCAGTCAAGGAATGTCGCTCGAGGATATTGCAAAACATCGAAACCTTGCCCCATCCACCATCGCCTCGCATCTGGACCAGCTCATCCGCAGCGGCAGAGATATAAATATTGACAGGCTTGTTGAGCCTGCCAAACGGGACGAGATTGTTGAATTCTTCCGGTCTTCTGAGTTGTCGGCCCTGGGCCCTGTCGTTGAACATTTCGCGGGAAAAGTAAATTATGAAGAGGCACGGATAGTCAGGGCATGGCTGCAGGGCAGCAGATGATTGCTGAAGAATGTTCAAAGTTGCTCAGAGACGACACGGCAAGTCTAATGCCCCATCGTATAGACTATGGATGCCCCAAAAGTAACATCCGATGCTGTCCGATTAAGGCCAAAAGTGACGGAAGGATCAATGTAGAGGTCTTTTGTTAATAGCGCTGTAAGCCCAAACTGAAGGCCGAACTGTTTTTTTGCTTGAGCAAGAGAATTGTCTGATGTTGTACCCAGAGGGAAAATGCCTGAAACGGACGTGCCAACGGTCAACGTATCGTTCAGGGCATATGCGTACCCAAGGCTTGCAAAAATCATGCTCTTGGGCGCTGAAAGCGCCAGACCCTGATTGCTTTGCTTGAGGTTGTATTGGTATCCGACATTGGCAAAGAGCGCCGCAGGATCAAGGCTTTTCACAAAGGCCGCACTAATGCCAAGTCCATAGGAATTATCGCCAGTCGGAATCTGACCCTCGAGACTGAGGAGCACTTCGGGCTTCCCTACCCCCTCCTGCAATACGGAGCGGCTCAAACCAAGCGTTATATTTCCCAGATGACTTTTCCTTTCTTTATTTCGTTCTTCAAATGCGGTTATCGTTTCCGTCTGGTAGGCATAAGGAATTGAAGCGAAGAGCTGCAGGTTGTCGGCTAGCCCATAACGCACTCCGAAATTTGTTGTGAACGAATCTCTTTCCGATGACGACAAAATATCCTGATGGTCGCTGTAAGAGTATAGCAGACCCAGTTCGATTGAGAACTCTTTTGTCCTGAGCAGCACTTTTTCATTTCGCAAAAAAACATCCTCAGCCTTGACTGAATCAGGCTTAATGCCTATTGCTTCAGGCTCTTTATTGTCAACCTTTAACCCCGGATTATCTCCAATGCCAGCAGGATCGATACCACGGCCTGCGATTCGGGACATTTCAGATGCCGATAGAACAGCCTGCTTCTTGATCTCCTGCCCCGAAAGCCAGCTTAACAAGGCGGCTTTGCTGAATCGCCATTCATTGCCAATTAGTCGCCCCGGCAGCATATTTTGTCCTGCAAGGTCTTTAAGAATCGCCGGTTCAACACGCAGGAAAATTGCCGCCTCAGAAAGTGTTAACACTTCAGGCTCTGTGGTTTGGGCATAAGATGCGCCGGCGATTACCATAAGTATTAGTGAAATGATAAAACTGCAAAAATGAATGGCTTTTTTTGTCATATTTCTACCTTGATAAATAGGGGTAACGAACATACGGATTTCCAACTTCCAACATTTCACGAATAGTTAATATTTCGGGCTGTGACATACCTGTTGCGGGTGCTTTAAGAAGCGAGTCTTCAGCCCATTGACCGTCCTGTCTCTCAACCACAAAAATGATCCCTTTGCCGTTTGCATCAAGCCACATGTCCAGGAATTTATAAATCGGCATGCGAATGTTTCCGAGAGATGGATCGGCAAGATACACACGGTCACCACGAACGCCTTTAAGGACAGAAAAATGCTCATATTCTCTCGGTTTGATGAAAACAATAACAGGGTGTTTGAGGTTTGAGAGATTTTCAGGGGTAAGTCTGAACCCATGAGCCTTGTGACCTCTTTGCTGAGCTATCCACTGCAAATCAAATAGACTTAAGCCCTCTTTCTTCGTTAGCGCTTCCTCATCTTTGGAAAGAATCTCCAAAAGTTTAAATAGAATTTCCTCCTCAGATACCGTATCTCCAAGTCCATAAGTCAGTAGCGTCGCTAATGCCCCTGAACCGCAGGAATAGTCAAATACTTGTTTGACAACGCCTTGATCACGCAAGTCTTTGACAGATTTAACATGATTCCTGACCCGAGCAAAACCGATTTTAACGGAAGTATCTGCTGCAAATATTGAGAGTGGGATAAAAAATAATATTGCACTTAACGTAAAAACACGGCAAGAAAAAACGAGAAAACCTGCTTGAGACATAAATCTATTCCCTTCTCAGTTATCCCAAGTAGGTTTTCTCTGAATTTCTCTGAAGTTAAGCAAGATTATTATTTCTTTGCTTTAAGGTAATCACTAAGGGCCTTATTTGCTTGATTCTGGATCTTCAGCGCTTCAGCTGCTGAAATCTTAGCATTTCTATAGTCCCAATACGCCTTACCGACAGATGTGCCAGCAGCCTTCAGTGCCATAAAAAGTGCTTTAGGCGGGTTTGCGGGTGCCACTGCCATTGCTTGAATAATCTTCCCCCACAAAGAAGCAAGATCAGATACTAATTTCCAATCAATAGATACTTTAGAGCCTCTGATTTGTTCTAACTCTACATTCGACAAAGGCTCCGCCTGAACCCCCTGTCGAAGCGCGGTGAACTGTTCAAGCGGGACGTCTCTGATCGGCTCTGCAAAGGCAAGTGTTGAACCTGCAAACATCACCAAAACCAATACTGCCGAAATCATAACCATAAATTTGCTTCTCATCTTAAAGCCCTCCTTTTTACAACAATGTTTAAATTTCCGACTTCGACACGAGAACCACAGCTTCAGTAAATTGGATTGTCAGCCCCCTTTCTTTTACCCCTTACACTCAATATTGACTTGTAAGATATAAATTATTGTGTAAATATGCTCCATTAGGTCTAATCATATGCCCATTGCTGATAGTTGTCAAGTTAATTTTATTGCATTGGTGCATTTATAAACCTCCCACGATAGAGACATTATATTAGGGAGGCATAATGAGCGAAAGACAGTTGATCGGCAAACGCATCCAGGAGTTGAGAAAAAGCAAGAAATTCTCTCAGGAGCAAATTGCGGAAAAGGCGGATATAAGCCCCAATTACCTCAGCCGTATTGAATGTGGCAAAGAAAATCCAACTCTGGACATGCTCATAAAGCTCACCAATGCCTTGGACATCGAAATGTGGGAGATGTTCGATTTCGGGCATGTCCTGAGCCAAAAGGATCTCAAAGAGTCCTTCCAGAACCTCGCCAAATCCTCCGACGAGCCCACCCTCCGCCTCGCCCTCAAAGTCATCCGCGCTGTTGCCCGATAAGATTTCTGAACCCTATCTTTTTTTGTCTGTATGATAATATATGTGCACAACTCAAGGAGGTGGGTAACCAATGAAAGCCATGACTATTGAGACGCTTTACAAAAAGGTTATTGAATTACAGCGTGATGTTCAACAGATAAAAAAGAGTCTCATGGAAGAACCAGAGCTAAGGGCTGAGTTTATCCGAAAAATGCAGGATATTGATCTCGAAAAATCCGTCGTGGTTAAAGACTTGGGCAAGAGATACGGCCTGAAATAGTGTATAGCCTCGCCATTAAAGAAAGTCTCGACAAGAAATTCAGGAAGCTTCAGAAAAAAGACACGGAAATTCTGCAATTGATTGACAGGAAGGTGCAAGAGATCCTTGTCGATCCTTACCGGTTTAAGCCCTCAAGAAAACCTCTGCAGAATAAAAGAAGAGTTCATGTTGCCGGTTCATTTGTTCTTGTATATGAAATTAATGAACAAGAGAAGTTAGTTGTCCTGTTGGACTTTGACCATCACGATAATATTTACAAGGTGTAAGTTTGCCATGTCAGTGCTGAACAAAATAATAGAAAAGAAAAAAGATCGTCTGTCTCAGGCAAAATCCCGTGTTTCGGTCGCCGGTCTTGGGGTAGTCATAAGAGACGTTCCGGCTGCCCTTGATTTTATTAAAGCCATCAAAAGAACGGTTGGCCCTGTCCGTCTCATCGCTGAAATAAAAAAGGCGTCTCCTTCAAAGGGGCTTATCAGGCAGGACTTTGACCATAAAGCCATTGCAGCTCAATACAAAGAAAATAAGGTAAATGCCATATCCGTGCTCACTGAAGAGGATTTTTTTCAGGGGAACCTCGCGTTTCTTGCTGATGTCAAAAATATTGCCGGCCTCCCGGTCCTGAGAAAAGACTTTATCCTGGATGAATACCAGATCTATGAGGCAAGGGCAAACCAGGCAGATGCCGTCCTTCTGATTGCAGCAATCCTTGGGGAGAAACAGGCAGACGAATATCTGCATATTGCCGGGGAACTGGATATGGCTGTACTTTTTGAGGTGCATGATCATCAGGAACTTGAAATGGCTCTAAGGATCAATGCCCCGATTATCGGCATCAATAACCGGAATCTGAAAACGCTCCGGATAGATATGACAACCACCCTTTCTCTGCAAAAGGAGATCCCTGCGGACAGGATCATTGTGAGTGAAAGCGGCATACGGTCACGCGCTGATGTGCTTAGGCTGCAGCAGGCAGGCATTGATGCAATGCTGATAGGCACATCACTTATGGAGGCGGCAGACATCGGCAGAAAAATAGAAGAGCTGAGAGGCAGGTAGAAAAAGGGGCTGCTTGTGCTAAAATAGCTCTTGCTGAAACTTGATAAACCATCTATAAACGGAGGTAACATATGCAGGAGACAAAGGTAGTGCTCCCGGACCGGGAGATCCCGAGGCAGTGGTACAACATCATGGCGGACATGCCGAATCTTCCCAAGCCTCCTCTGCACCCTGGCACGAAACAGCCGGTAGGCCCGCAGGATCTGAGCGCCATCTTCCCTATGGCGCTTATCGAGCAGGAAGTATCAACCCAGAGGTGGATTGACATCCCTGAAGAAGTCCTGGATATCTATGCACTCTGGAGGCCTTCTCCGCTTTATCGGGCTCACAGGCTTGAGGCGGCGCTCGGCACTCCGGCAAAGATCTACTATAAATATGAAGGCGTGAGCCCTGCAGGCAGCCACAAGCCCAATACTGCAATACCGCAGGCATATTACAATAAGCAGGCCGGCATCAAGAGAATTGCAACAGAAACTGGAGCAGGCCAGTGGGGCTCATCCATGGCCCTTGCCGGCTCAATGTTCGGACTTGATGTGACTGTGTACATGGTAAAGGTGAGCTATAACCAGAAGCCTTACAGAAGGATCGCGATGGAGACCTGGGGTGCCACCGTTCATCCGAGTCCCTCGACATTGACTAATTCGGGCAGAAAGATACTCGAAATGGATCCGGGAAGCGAGGGCAGCCTCGGCATTGCCATATCAGAGGCAGTTGAAGATGCAGCAACGCATGCTGATACAAACTATGCCTTGGGCTCTGTGCTGAACCATGTATGCCTGCATCAGACAGTAATCGGTCTCGAGGCAAAGAAGCAGTTCGAGCTTGTCGGCGATTATCCTGACGTTGTCATAGGATGCTGCGGCGGCGGCAGCAATCTTGCCGGTGTGGCATTTCCATTTCTCCAGGACAAGGTAGGAGGCAGACAGATCAGGGTTATTGCTGTAGAGCCTTCTTCCTGCCCGACCCTTACCAAGGGCGAGTTCAGATATGACTTCGGAGACACAGCAGGCCTTACTCCGCTTATGATGATGTATACCCTCGGCCATGACTTTATGCCCCCTGGAATCCATGCAGGCGGCCTTAGATACCATGCAGACTCTCCTTTGATCTGCCAGCTGTACCACGACAGACTGATCGAGGCTGTGGCATACGGCCAGACAGCATGCTTTGAGGCTGCAATACAGTTTTCGAAGACTGAGGGCATTATCCCTGCGCCGGAGAGTTCACATGCCATCAGGGGAGCAATAGATGAGGCTTTGAAGGCAAAGGAAGAGGGCAGGGAAAAGACGATCTTTTTCAACCTCAGCGGTCATGGGTATCTTGATCTTGCTGCATATCAGGACTATCTGGCAGGGAAACTGGAAGACTACGCATATCCTGAGGCAAAGATAAAGGAAGCCCTCAAAAGGCTTCCTGTTATTTAGGGATACGAATCGCTAATACTGTATTTATAAGGGCAAAAGGTCTTATCCTTCTGCCCTTAGGCATTTCGGGGGGTGCAGTTTATGGTCAGGATCAAGATCTGCGGAATAACAAATCTCGAAGATGCCCTGGCAGCCATAGATTTCGGGGCTGATGCCCTGGGCTTTGTCTTCTTTAAGGGGAGCCCCAGGTTTATTGAGCCAAAGCAGGCAGCTGAAATTATCGGCAAGCTGCCCCCATTCATCGCAACAGTCGGGGTTTTTGTTGATGAACCCTTACCGTACATAAGAGAAGTCGTCACTTCGACCGGACTGAATGTGGTCCAGTTTCACGGGGATGAAACTCCGGATGCATGCCGGGCGTCGCACTGCGCGGTAAAGGCCATTCGGGTGAAATCCATCAACAGCCTTGAGCCGCTCAAGAGCTTCAAAAACATCGTCTCGGCCTTTCTGCTTGACGCATATAGTCCTGATGCGCTGGGAGGAACAGGCCTAAAATTCAACTGGGACATTGCAGTGGAGGCAAAGCAGTTCGGAAGGATCATTCTTGCCGGTGGCTTGACCCCCGACAATGTTCAGGATGCCGTCAGACATGTGAGTCCCTACGGCATTGATGCAAGCAGCAGCCTTGAGCTTGAAAAGGGAAAGAAAGATCATCAGAAGATGAAACTATTCATAGAGAGGGCGAAAGCAGCAGGTTGAGATAACTGTTTTCTTTCCTCTCCGGATAAGCCAATACGGTCTGTGATTATATCAGGGACTCCGTGCCTTTTTTTTCGGCGCAACCCTGGTTACAAACGACCCCTGTATCCCCTCAACGTGCCGGCAACTGCTGTATTATGTTCGTCATAACAGATCATCCTCTGAATAATTAATGAAAAAGACCCATCTCACCAATGGGGCCCTTGCAATCCATAAGCTGACATACGGCAAGCCTGATAATCACGATTAGCTCTTTATCTCAAGCCGCCTGACAAAGTTCGTCGCTGAGAGGGTTTCTATCACCTGCGTAATAGGCGCGTAATGTTTTCCTGAGACAGTAAAGAAAAATGTCTGTTCTTTTTCAGGGAATCTGATCTCATAATCCATCTTGGTTACGGAAAATCCTTTTTCCTCAAAAATCTCCCGGATCGTCTTTTCGTCTCCAGTGCTGTCTGTGCCCAGGATCACAAACTTATAGACCATCCGAGGCATCTTCGTCTCGATAAACCGCAGAAACCAGAGTGATACAAAAGTGATCCCAAAACCGGCAATACCTGCAGCATACTGACCAGAGCCTATCGCAAGCCCTATGGCAGAGACGATCCAGACACATGCAGCAGTGGTAAGCCCCTGGACAGATGCGCCTGTCTTGATAATAACGCCTGCGCCGAGGAAGCCGACGCCGGTCATTGCCCCTGCAGCGATCCTGGTCGGGTCTATGCGCATTAGACCTGACTGGCCGCTCTGCTGATAGTATCCGTCTGATATGATCATCAGGAGCACGCATGAGACACAGACAAGGAGCTGGGTTCTGAAGCCGGCAGGTCTGCCGTGGGTCTGGCGCTCAAATCCTATGATGCCTCCAAGGAGAGTGCCCATAAGGAGCTTGAGGATTATCTCTGCAGGAAGCATGGCTATGCCTGCACAATGATCCTGTAGAACTTCTTCTTGCCCACCTTCACGATGTGCTCGCCAATCGAAAGTCTCAGGTTCGTATCCGAGACGACCGCCTCTGCCACCTTTACTCCTCCCTGCCTGATGAGCCTGACAGCCTCGCCTGTGCCCTGCACAAGACCAGCCTGCTTCATGATCTGGGGAAGCCATGCAGCATTTTCTGAACTGCCTGCCGATATGTTGAGAACCGGGAAGGTTTTTTCAATGTCAGCCAGATTCTTCTCCTCAAATACTGCATGGTATTTTTCTCGCGCCTTTTCGGCGTCTTCCCTGCCGCAGTATCTCGTGACCAGTTCCATGGCAAGTTCCTTTTTTGCATCCCTGGGGTCTCTTGAGCCATTGCTCAGACCCTCCCTCAGGCTGTTGAATTCATCCACAGAGATGCGGCTCAGCAGCTCAAAGTATCTGACTATCATCGCGTCCGGCAGGCTCATCACCTTCTTGAACATGCCTGCGAGCTCACCGTTTACGTATTCAAAGGCAGGCTCGTTGATCCCGATATAGTTGCCGAGGCTCTTGGACATCTTGTTCACGCCGTCAAGCCCCTCAAGAAGCGGCATCATCAGAACAACCTGCTCTTCAATGCCCATAGCCTTCTGCAGGGATCTGCCCATCAGCAGGTTGAACTTCTGGTCTGTTCCGCCAAGCTCTATGTCCGATTTGAGGGCTACAGAGTCGTACCCCTGAAACAATGGATAGTAGAATTCGAGAATACTGATAGGCTGCTGGTTCCTGAATCGTTTCTTGAAATCTTCCCGCTCGAGCATTCGTGCAACTGTTTCGAATGCGCCGAGCTGCGCAACCTCGATCGCGCTCATCTTTTCGAGCCATTCGCTGTTGAACCGCACCTTTGTCTTGTCCGGATCAAGCACCTTGAAGACCTGTGTCTTATATGTCTCGGCATTCTTCAGTACACTGTCCTTTGTCAGAATCTTGCGGGTCTCGTTCTTGCCTGTGGGGTCGCCGATCATGCCTGTGAAGTCGCCGATCAGGAAGGTGACGTCATGGCCGAGGTCCTGGAACTGCCGCATCTTCTCAAGAAGCACGGTATGGCCGACATGGATGTCAGGCGCGGTCGGGTCAAATCCGGCCTTTACCTGAAGGGGTCGGCCCTCTTTATAAGATCGTTCAAGCTTCTTGAGCAGGTCCTGTTCGCTGATGATCTCTACTGTGCCGCGCTTTATTGTTTCGAGCTGTTTTTCCGGTCTCATCATAGGCTGTTATGATACCCGCAGACGCAGAGAACAGTCAATTTGACCGCTGCCCGACAGGCCGCATAATTTCACCGCGTCATTTCGCCGTTGACCGGCATGAAGACTGCGTGATAGAGTATCTTTGAATACTTCCGGGGGCGATTAAGTGCATGGAAATCAGAAGGCTTTTCTGCCCGCAATCGAATATGCCCCTCTTGCGCCATTGCGGATCAACCGACTTCGTCGCAACCCTGCGCATCCCCCCTCCTCATAACAGCCGGAAAACTCTTTAACAACGCAGAAGGAGTATTAGTCAGTTGCGAAGATCTTTATGAATCAGGAA
>CAYUNK010000060.1:0-15897 GCA_964446125.1 uncultured Nitrospiraceae bacterium
AATTGCTCCCTCAAACAGGCTGAATTTTTATCCCAACTGCCGTTTTTAGGATTAAGAGTTAAAGAAATAAAGAAAAATGACCCTACAAAAAAAATAGAGATAACCTCTGATAATACCACGGTATTCACCGATCAAATAGGAAAGTCAGGGAAGCCTTATAAGGGGATGGGGATAAGAGCGCATGATATTCAAAAGTACAAGGAATGCTGGGAGAAAATAGCAAAAAAAATTAAAGCTTGAAAAGGAAGCTTTCGGCTGGGAAATATTTTTCCCTAAGAATAAAATTTATTTTGACGCATATTACGAAGGACCTTTGTTAACTCTTCTGGGACTCTCACTTGTTTAATCTTTGGTTCAGCACTATTTGCGGTTGGCATGGCCGCAATAAGAATACCCTCGACTTCGTCTATATGTTTCTCACTAACCACAAACGCAGAGAAATAATTCCATAAATTAAAATATTTGTCAGTAGATTTATTAGCGTGGTCATGTAGCCTTTTAAATAAACTCTTTTTTGCCCTACCAATATAATAAGGATGTTCATCACGATAAAGGACGTAAACACCCTTTTTAGTTAGTGGGTCTATATCCTTAATTTTAAGTTTCCCCTTTTCTATTATGTCAAACACTTCACGGGGCCACATTCTTGCATATTCGATAATGATCTTTTGGTTTTCTAACATTCTAATAATACCTTTCAGTCCTTGTTTTCTCAGATTGCATAATTTTTATCCTCCGAGATGACTTAAGAAAATATAGCACAAAATTTTTTAATAATCCTTTATTTTGATAACTTACAATCCAAAGAACTATTATCTGGCACCTTCAATATTTTCATCTGGCGTACTTTTGAATGAATTCCCAGACAAACGATCCAATTTGCTGGGATTGGGCTAAGCCTCTTTCATAGCAACTGAGCTTTGCCTCCAGAATGGCTTTTTCATGAAGAAGCTCCTGCAGCTCTTCACACACTATTAAGAGGAAGGCGTCAACATCTCCTGGCGGATATCCGGATTTAACCTTCGAGAACATCTTTTGCTTAATATCGAGCGGTGTTATCCTCATAATTCACCTCTGCATTATTAGTCGGCACGCTATAAATGTGCCATACTGCATAATACAAGCTCTTAATGACAGCAGGATGTCAGCGGGGGGAACCCTTCCTGAAGACTGATGACAAAACCAGCTGACATGCTGTTGGCACCGTAATTTCTCATAATATAGCAGTTACTATTTATGACCCTGTAAGGAGGGCAGCATATGAAGACATTGTCAAAAGAGAATTTTGTTGCAAAGGTTAACCGGATGCTCAAGGCTTGGGTCAAAAACTATAAAGCGGAATTTGCCGGGTTCGACATTGAGAACTCCTCAGTCGGAGAACAGATAGAGTTTATTGTTGATTATGTAGGGCTGATGATTCTGGAAGGCTTCTCAGAAGAAAATCTCAAAAGCATTCGCAGGTTTCTTGATCTTCAGGCTCCAGGCAATGACAGCGGCAAAATGGAACTCAGCTTCAGCAGCGACTTATTCCCTTATGCCACAGTTATGATAGATGACCTTTCAAGTATTGACGTTGCAAATATATATCATCTTATTGAATTTGAAGCCCTGACAGCCACTCGCAGAGACAACAGAATATGGACAAAAGAAGATGCCAAAGATTTTATTGCTGCGCTGAAAGCTGATCTTGAGTTCGATAATGGGATGGCAACACTGAGCTGCCGCAGACACAAAAGCTCTCTAAGGATAAGATGTCAGCTTTCGGATTGAGAAGATTGTTCCATACTGTTTATCCGAAAACATTCCCTGACTTCCTCCTCAGAATAATCAGGGCATAAGTGGCTATATCCCGGATCGTGGATTATAAGGCAGGGGATTTCTGAAATAATACTATATCTGCCTCTTATCATGAATATCCTGTCGGCAACGACATCTTCAAGTATCTTGTTCCTTTCTGCTATGGTGTCGGGACCAAAATCCAGTTCGAGGTCAAAGACACTGCCGAGGCAGTCAATCCCCTGGCAAGAAACACTTATCTGGAATTGGGCAAAAGGTTCGGTTGTACCGTCAGGGCGCATAGCACAATTATCAGGAGTTTCATAACTTTCGACGGAAATAACCTTAACAATTGTCCTGATCTCGTGCTCCGGGCAATAAAAGAGGTAGTGTTCAAATGCAGACGTTGCACCGGTAGCGCAATTTATTGAAGTGCCTTTCATCATTTTGTCATCCATAACATTTAAAGAATATCACGCCCCACTGACAGCAGTATGGCAGTAGAAATAGTAGTTGGAAGTTTATTCATCTGTTTAGTTTTTTAAACCTCAACTGATAATAAAGCTTGGATGTTCGGAAATCATTCCCCATTGTAATCCACAGAATAATGGGTAACTTTTCTGGTGAGGTTTTCTGTGAGTACCAGCCGTACGATTGACCGCATCAGACAGATAGAGGATGTCCGTTAAGAGGCCTTGCGTCAGGAGTAGTGAATCAGTGCCTGAATGCCCTCTGGCCGGTAAAGACCATCGTAACCTTCGGATCGGCCTGATTGCAGGCCTCTATTGACTCATAATCCCTGTCAGAGCCTCCGGGCTGCACAATTGCTGCAATACCCTCTTTTATGCCTGCATCAACGCCGTCCCTGAAGGGGAAAAATGCGTCCGACACCATCGTTGACCCAATAAGGCCGCCCTTATCTTCTTTTGTCTGCCTGTCAATCTCCTTAAGCAGTGCGCCATCCCTCTTGCCCTGGGAAGCCTCCAACTCAAAGGTCTTGTACGGCACCCCGTATCTTCTGAAGCAGAGAGTATCGGCATATTTTGTGTATGCCTTGAAGACAGCAATCTCTGCAACGCCGACACGATCCTGCTCTCCTGTGCCGATGCCGACGGTCACGCCATCCTTCACATAAATCACGGAATTTGAAGTAATGCCCTGCTCAACATTCCAGCCAAAGAGCATATCATCATACTCCCTGGAGGTCGGCTCCCTTTCGACAGAATATTCTTTGCCTTTATAGACGGTCTTTGCAGGCAGAAAATCATCCTTAGTCCTTATCCTGTTTATCGGCGACTGCTGAACAATTATCCCGCCATCCATAAGTGACTTGAAATCAACAAAACGGAAAGAACAGTATTTTTCGAGCTGATCCATCTTCTTTATCTTGACGATCCTGAGATTCTTTCTTTTTGCGATAATGTCAAATGCGCCCTCCTCAAAATCGGGAGCGCCCACAACCTCAAGATAATTATTGCTGATGAGTTCTGCCGTCATCCTGTCGAGCGGGCGGTTGACCACAAGACAGCCTCCGAAGGCCGCAATCCTGTCTGCCATATTTGCCTTGTCATAGGCGTCCGAAACCGTATCTCCATACGCAACGCCGCTGGGGTTATTATGTTTCATGATCGCTGCCGCGGGCCTGCCGGAGAGATACTTGAGAATATTCAGGGCATTGTCAAGGTCTGTGAGGTTCGTCTTGCCGGGATGCTTGCCTGCCTGAAGCATATCAGCCTCTGAGATGCTGCTCACCAGCCCGTTGCCTGCATCTATGAACCTGCAATCCCCAAGCACCAGGTTGCCATTCACCAGTTCATAGAGAGCTGCCTGCTGATCAGGGTTCTCTCCATAGCGCAGCCCTTTTTCTACAAGCTCTCCTGTTTTTTCATCAGGCATCTTCCAGACCCTCTTTCTGTACACAAGGGACTGGTCTCCGAACCTGATAACCATTTCCTCTGGAAAATCGTCATCCATAATGGTCTTGTACATCGTCTTGATATCGGACATTGGTTTCTCCTTGCGGCAAAAGAGCTATGGTTATGCTCAGCGTGTAATTATATATCAGTCTTGAGCCGGACTAGTTAAAACAGAGTCCAGCCCGATACAGATCCTGATCCACCTGCGTCACCCAGCGTACAACTCCTGTGGATGAAGGCAGCGGCAGTTCGTCCTTGACCCTAACATGAAGTCCTTCGCTTATGCAGAACGGGCTGAAAATGTAGAGGCTCAACCCTGATTTGCTGATATCTATTGTGACGCCCTTGAATTCATCATCTGCATCCGGTATACAGATATATTTTATCGTTCTGAGATAAGGAAATCTCTCTTCGCTGCGCATCTCCATCCTTTGGTCAGCCATTGTACCCCCTGAAATATTTTGGGGCATCATATCACATCTTTCATTTCCTATTCAATAGTTCAGAGGCAGAGTCCTCGCGTGAAAGCCTTCATCCCTCCTCTTATGCTAAAATAGGCCCTTATGAAGAGAAAAATGGGCATAGCATATCTTGTCGGGGCGGGCCCCGGCGATGTCGGGTTGCTGACAGTAAAAGGCCTCCGCTGCCTGCAGAGGGCCGACGTAGTAGTTTATGACTTTCATCTGAACGCACAGCTTCTGAACTACATAAGTCATAAGGCAGAACTCATCTATGCCGGCAAGCGCGGCGGCCATCACACCATGACACAGGATCAGATAAACCACGCAATCGTAGAAAAAGCAGCAGAAGGCAAGATTGTCTGCCGTCTCAAAGGTGGCGACCCTTTTGTCTTCGGCAGGGGCGGCGAAGAAGCACAGGAACTTGTCAGGGCAGGGATTCCGTTTGAGGTGGTGCCCGGGGTCAGCTCTTCAGTTGCTGCTCCGGCATATGCCGGCATTCCATTGACTCACCGGCTCTATTCCTCTTCTTTTGCTGTCATCCCAGGGTATGAAGACACAACAAAAGAAGAATCTGCGATAAACTGGGAAAAGCTGGCTACAGGAGTGGGAACGCTTGTCTTTCTAATGGCGGTCAAGAATATAGATGAAATGACCAAAAAGCTTATGCAGCATGGAAGATCTCCTGATACGCCTGTAGCTGTTATCCGCTGGGGAACGCGGGCTGACCAGAAGACCATTGTAAGCACACTTAGGGACATAGCCGCCGTTGTCAGGGAAAAGGATATCAAGCCTCCGGCGGTTTCAGTTATCGGCGATGTAGTATCTCTGAGGAATGAGCTGAACTGGTATGAAAACAAGCCGTTGTTCGGCCATAGAATACTGGTAACGCGTGAGCATTCAGTCGGTTTCGAGTCACTTGAAGACCTTGGGGCCGAGATCCTCCAGTTCTCGACGATCGAGATCGTCCCACCAGGGTCATGGGATGAACTTGACAGGGCAATAAAGAATATCAGTGATTACGACTGGTTAATCTTTACGAGTGTCAATGGCGTAAAATATTTCTTTTCACGCCTTTTTGCACAAGGCATTGACATCCGTCAATTGAAAGGAGCGCGCATCTGTGCGATAGGAACAAAGACCGAGGCAGCAGTTAATCAGTTCGGCATCAAAGTTGACCTTGTGCCTGACGAGTTCAGGGCAGAGGGATTGATTGACTCTTTCATTCGACTGCAGCAGGGAGGAATTGGCCAGGGCCCGGAAACCTCTGGGGGCATGAGGCTGAACGCCAGGCCCCTGCAGGGAGTCAGGTTTCTGCTTCCACGGGCCGAGACTGCACGGGAGATCTTCCCGGAAAAGGTGCGGGAGCTTGGCGGTAAAATCGACGTACCGGTAACATATAGGGCAGTCAAGCCAGATCATCTTGGCAAGAGGCTAAAGCGGTTTTTGAAAGAAGGCCGTATTACAATTGCAACCTTTACAAGCGCTGCAACATTCACAAATTTCATGGAAATAATGGGGGAGGATGCAGAAGGGCTTCTGCAGAATGTGACGATTGCTGTCATAGGGCCTGTTACTGCAAGTGCAATCGAAAAGGCCGGTCTCAGGGTTCATGTCATGCCAGAAGTTGCAACGGTCGAGGCAATGGTCAATAAAATCATAGAGTGGGTCTTAAACAGGCAATGATTCCTGTTGGGCAGAATAGTTATAAGACAGATCCTGACAGACATCGAGGCCTTTTTTCAAGATTATTTCTGAGCCCCAGGTTCACTTTCTATCCCCAGTTCTTCTGGATCGTATGGAGAAACAGCCGCAAGGCCCTCAGAGGCGCCTATACAGCAGACGATTGGGCAGCGAGCAGCTTTGAAGTCATGCAGGCACTCGAAAATGTGGGAGCAGATATAGAGATCACAGGCCTGGACAATATCAGAGAGGTTGAAGGGCCTGCTGTCTTCATCGCCAATCATATGAGCACACTCGAAACCATGGTACTGCCCTGCATTGTCCAGCCGATAAAGCCGACAACCTTTGTCGTAAAAGAGAGCCTCATCCGCATGCCGGTCTTCGGGCCTGTTATGCGATCGCGCAATCCGGTGCTTGTGGGCAGGACAAATCCGAGGGAAGACCTCCGTGCTGTGCTCGAAGGAGGCGCTCAAAGACTGAAGCAGGGCCAGTCCATTATTATCTTCCCGCAGTCAACGCGTGCGCTGAATTTCAGTCCTGAGGATTTCAATACACTGGGCATCAAACTGGCGCTGAAAGCGGATGTGCCGGTGGTTCCTGTTGCACTTAAGACCGACGCATGGGGCATAGGGAAAAGGATCAAGGAGTTCGGCCCTATAGATGTCAGAAAGAAGATATACTTCGCTTTTGGGCAGGGCTTGAAGATTCAGGATCGCGGGGCAGATCAGCACCGGAAGGTAATTGCTTTCATACAAGAGAATCTTGATAAATGGAACGGAATAAAGAGCAGCACTTCTACAGACAGCAGTAAATTGGGTTAAAAAAAGAGGGACATACAGTCCCTCCTCGCAAATCATGGTTGCCTGAGTCGGATATTACTGAATCATGCCCTTTTCGCGGAGATACTCTTCACTTGGGATTTCTACTGAGCTTGCGCCGCCGCCGTAGGAATACATAAGTCTGCCGACATTGATCATCTCCCTTAATGCCTTCTTCACCTCATCTTTATCAATGCTCAGTTCAGTGCTCACTCCGATAAGAATATCTTTTTCCTTAAGCTTCTTCTTGCCCTTTGCAGCCTCACAGAAGGCGAAAATCTTGTCCTGCAGTTCTGCCATTTCCATTTGCTCTTACCCCCTGATAGATTTAGGTTGTATAATAAGGGCAGTCTTGATATCAAGACTGCCCTTAGCCGTTATTGTTATGCTACCACTTAAACGTGGCTGATGTCCTCATAGTATCGCGCATGAAAGTAAAGTCATCAATACACTGGAATGTAAAGTCAATGCCGGTCAGGGAGAAGAACCTTTCCCAGCCAATCCGGTCTATCCACTCGCCGACCCTCTCATGCTTCCGGGCGTTGGCCGCATAGACCTCCACTATATGCTTGATCGCAGCGACCGCCTTTGGCCAGCGCGGCGGCTCGTTCGAAATGAACGGTATAACGAGTTTTGAGAACTTGGGGTTAGACCGGAGGCTGTTGATCTTGCCGCCGACCAGGATAGCCACTCCATCGCGATCAGGATCCTTTATGCTGATTGGGGGGCAGACCGTGAAGCAGTTTCCGCAGTACATGCATTTTTCAGCATTGATCTTTACGCTCTTGTTCGCAGGATCAGGGCTGATGGCGCGTGTTGGGCAGGATCCGATGACTGTCGGCAGTTCGCACATATTCTTGAAATTCTCGTGCGCAATTACAGGCACCTTGGTATGAACTGCTACAACGGCAATATCCGAGCAATGAACCGCGCCGCACATGTTTACGCAGCATGCAACAGCAAGCCTCACCTTTGCCGGAAGCCGCTCAGACTCGAAGTACGGCATAAGTTCATCCATCATCGCCTTCACGAGCCCTGAAGCGTCAGTGCATGCGCTGTGGCAATGCACCCAACCCTGGGTATGCACGACGTTTGTGATGCCGCTTCCGATGCCGCCCATCTTGAAGCCCCGTTCTGTGAGATCTTTTTTGAGCGGTTCGAGATTCTTTTCGTCAGAGACGAGGAACTCAACATTATTTCTGGTGGTATAACGGAAGAATCCGTCGCAGAATTTTTCTGCAACATCGCAATGCTCGCGGATCGTTGCTGTGGAAAGAAGCCTCGGAGAGGCAACCCTGACAGTCCAGAGTTTGTCGCCACTGTCGCCAACGTGAACCATCACGCCGGGGGTGATCACCTCATGATATTTCCATTTGCCGTAGTTTTTCTGAATAATGGGCGGCAGGAACTGCTTGTAATGCGGCGGGCCGATATCTGTTTTTCTCTGTGGTAATGCCATTTTCTATCTCCTCCTTGGATTATCTATAATTAAAATTTGTATTTGCCGGTCTTCTTCTCTTCAGCTTCTTTAGCCTTGAAGGCTGCCATATCATCTTCAGTGTAGAATATAAATGGATCTTTTCTTGGCTCCTTGATCTGCTGCGGGATCGGCTCCTGGCCAATGCCTTCGAGGAATGACCTCATGCCCTTCATCTCTATAACCTCGCCGATTCTCTCCCTCGGCTTTGCATTGTCATCCCACCATTCCCAGATCTTTCTGATCGCATCTTTCATTTCCGTGTACGGAGGCTCGATCTTGATAAACGGAACTATAACCCAGGAAAGAAGCGAGCCGACAACGATGGGCGCCTTAGCGCCTATACAGATCGTTGCGCCCCGCTCGCCTGTAGGCTTAAGGGCCTTGGTCATCTTGGTGATGCAATGCATGCAGCGGGAACACTCGGCATTATTTATCGCAAGATTCTTGCCGTCATAGCTCATGCACTGTGTAGGACACATGCCGACGATCTCCTTGTTAATGTCCATTCCGTTTTTTGCGTAGTTTTTCACTTCTTCCTGATTGACCTCGATGTCGCCCTTCCATGTTCCGATGATGGACATGTCGGCGCGGGCTATGGAGGCAACACAATCACATGCACAGCCAGACATCTTGATCTTGAACTTGTAGGCAAACATGGGCCTGTGAATCTCATCCTGAAATTCCTGCGTAAGGGCATAACAGAGATCAAGTGTATCGTAATTGGTCCATTCGCAACGGCCCGGGCCTACGCAACAGCTTGGGGTCCTCAGAGCAGAACCTGACCCTCCAAGGTCCCAGCCTCTCGATGAATATTCGGCAAAAATAGCCTCAAGAACGTCGGTCTTGGTGCCAAGGAGAACAAGATCGCCGGTCGAACCATGTACGTTAGTGAGGCCGCTCCCGTATTTATCCCAGATATCGCAGATCTCTCTAAGAGCAGCGCTGGTATAGAAGAAACCGGAAGGCTGGTTAATACGGACCGTATGGAAATGAGCAACGCCGGGGAACTCGTCACCGAGTTCAGAATATCTGCCGATAACACCGCCTCCGTATCCGAGAACACCTACTATACCACCATGTTTCCAGTACCCTACTTTGGTCTGAAAACATTTTTCGAGATGCCCTACCGCATCATTTGCCATCTCGTTGTTCTTTGCAGCCTTCTTCATCTCCGTGACAAAGCTCGGCCATGGGCCTTTTTCGAGTTCGTCGAGCAACGGCGTGTCATACTTCTTCATCGAATCCTCCTTTATGGTGAATGTTCATTGCCTTGTAAATGCGAACTGCAGGCTTTACAGATTAAAATACCTTTTATCAGATGGTCAAATAAAAAATACTAATCTGTAAATCATAATTTCTTATCTTTCTTATGATTCAGCATACAGGGAGCGGGAAATGCCATTTTCGATTGATATTTGTATCTTTGCCTCTTTTTTTATTTACAAGGCCCTGGGGGGCAGTGCTATACTTATCGGGCCTTAGGAAAAGCTCTAAATCACAAAGAATCGGGAGGGAATCATGCGCAAAACAGTACTGCTCGGAATAGCTATCATGCTGGCATTATTTTCGGTAGTGTTCGCACAGACACAGCCGTTGGTCACTGCAATAGAGGTCAAGGGCCTCAAGCGCATTGAAGAGGGAGCGGTCAAGGCAAGGCTTTCCCAGAAACTTGGGGATCCCGTATCTCAGGAGAGGATCAACGAAGATATCAGGTCCATCTTTAAATTAGGTTACTTTGAAGACGTAAAGGTCGAGATCGAGGCCTTTGAGGGAGGCGTCAGGCTTTTCTACCTTGTCAGGGAAAAACCGGCAATTGTCAGAATAGACCTTCAGGGCAACAAGATGATAGAAGATGCGAAGATCAGGGAGAAGATGTCCATCACACCTGGGTCCATCGCAGACACTGTCCTGATTCAGGATAATGCGCTCAAAATCGCCAAATATTATGAGGAAGAGGGCTACTGGCTCACAAACGTCATCCCTGTAATAAAGAAGATATCTGAAAATGAGATTACACTCACCTACCAGATAGAGGAAGGGGATAAGGTCAGGATTCGGCAGATTACAGTAGAAGGCAATACGAATCTTTCATCATCCAGGATCAAGAAAGTCATGGAGACAAAAGAGTGGTGGCTATTTTCTTTTGTAAGTTCAGGCGGATACCTGAAGAAGGATCAACTTGAGGCTGACATGGACAGGATCAGAAATCTTTACTTCAATAATGGATTTTTAAAGGTAATTGTGGGTGAGCCTGAAATTGTCGTTGACAAAGACAAAAAAGGGATGACCATTACGCTGCGTATTGCCGAGGGCAGTCAGTATAATATTGCAGCTGTTGAGATCGCCGGCAACAGGCTTTTTGACACTGATACAATCCGCCAGAAAACAACCCTGACCCCAAACAGCCTTTTCAGGAAGGATATACTGGAAAGGGACATGCATGCGATTTCAGACCTGTATTCAAGGAACGGATATGCGCTCGTATCAGTTGTTCCCAATCTCACTCCTGACGAGCAGAGCAGGAAAGTGCAGGTGCTGCTCACTATTGAGGAGGGAGACAAATACCGGATCGGCAGAATCGAGATATCAGGCAACACCAAAACGAGAGATAAGGTAATACGGCGGGAGATAAGGCTTGATGAAGGGGAAACCTTTGACAGTTCAAAGCTGAAGAGAAGCTACGAACGGATCAATAATCTCGGTTTTTTTGATGCGGTTGATATGATTCCAAAACCCAAAGATGAAAACAAGACGATTGATATTGATGTCAGGGTAAAAGAGCGGCCGACCGGCTTCATGAGCATTGGCGGAGGATATAGTTCTGCAGACGGTTTTATCGCAACAGCTGATCTTACGCAGGGGAATCTTTTCGGCAAAGGGCAGTATATTAAGGTTAAAGGGGAATTGGGCGGAAAGACCTCATATTACGAGCTTTCTTTTCGTGATCCCTACTTTCTTGACAGGCCCATATCTCTTTCAACAGGCATATATAAACACCGCCGCGAGTACATTGAATTTGATAAGGAAGCATACGGTTTTTACCTCGGGCTGGGCAAATCCTTTGATGAGTACTGGAGGGGCGACATTGTCTATAATTTCGAGAAGGCGACCATTGATGACATCAAAGACGGAGCCTCGAGCATTGTAACAGACCAGGCCGGCACAAGCACAACAAGCAGCATAACCCCCACCATTACAAGGGACAGCAGGGACAACTATCTTGATCCTACAAGAGGATCGAGGAATTCCCTGATGTTGACCCTTGCAGGTCTTGGGGGATCAAATGGCTTTATCAAATCGGTATTTGACTCCGGCTGGTACTTCCCGATAGGCGAGACGACCATTATGGCAAGGGGTCGGGTAGGCTATTCAAAGGCCCTGTTTGGAAAAAAACTTCCTCTGTATGAACGCTTCTATGTCGGGGGCATCAATACAGTCCGGGGCCTTGGGCTTGGCGAGGCCGGCCCGAGAGACGATGTTTCAGGGGATCCTATCGGAGGCACTACAGAACTTATATTCAACCTTGAGTATATATTCCCTCTTTCGACCGAAATGAAACTGAAGGGCCTTGTCTTTTTTGACGCAGGCAATGCATATGATGATTTTGATGACTTCGGCAAATTGAGATACACCTCAGGATTAGGCATCAGATGGATGTCGCCCATGGGACCAATACGGCTTGAGTGGGGTTACAATATTGATCCAAAACCAGGGGAGGGATCCAATAAATTCGAGTTCGCCTTTGGAAGCTTTTTCTAAACACTAAAAGGAGATTTGGCATGAGAAAAGTAGCATGGCTCACAGTGGTTTTATTGTTGCTTGCGGGCGCATCAGTTTTTGCGGCAGAAACGCCCAAAATCGGTTTTGTTGATCTTGTTCGGGCGCTTAATGAATCTGATTCAGGACAAAAGGCAAAGGCGGATCTTGAGTTCCTGATCAAGTCAAAACAGATAACGATAGACGAAAAGGGCAAGGCAATCGAAAAGGGAAAATCCGATCTTGAGAAACAGGCTTCTGTGCTTTCGTCAGAAGCAAGAAGAACCAAAGAGGAGGAGCTTGAGCGGCTCATCAGGGAATATCAGAGGCTTGTATCTGATTCACAGGCTGATGTGAAGAAGAAGGAAGGGGAACTTACAGGCGACATACTTAAAGATATTCGGGCGATCATACAGAAGATCGGCCAGGATGAGGGATATACAATTATTCTTGAAAATGCTGAAGGTCTGATACTGTTTTCAAAGAAGGAGATTGATCTGACCGATATTGTCATAAAAAAACATAACGAATCAAAGGCAAAAATAAAAAAATAGGGGGCTGAAGCCGAATTTCGGAGAGCCTCCTGTTTCTTCAGGAGGCTCCTGCATATCACAAGTTTTGAGAAGGCCCTATGAATATCAATGAATTTGCAGAGAGCATAAGTGGTGTAGTCATTGGAGACGGTCAGAAGATAATTACAGGCGTTTCCGGCGTGAAGGAGGCTGACGCTGGTGATATAACCTTCATAACCTCAGCAAAATACCTGAAATATCTCGAAGGATCGAAGGCCTCCTGCGTCATTGTCGGGGAAGTGATTCCTGACCTGCCGATTACTCAGATCAGGATCAGGAATCCCTATTATGGATTTGCAAAGGCGATCGAGTGTTTTTATCCAAAGGCAGTTCATAAGCCTGCAATAAGCGCCGGGGCGTTTATTGCGGATGATGCCTCAATCGGCAGCGGCGTATCAATATATCCTTTTGCAGTAATATCGGATCATGCGGTTATCGGAGATAACTCGGTTGTTATGCCCGGCGTTTTTATCGGAGAAAATGTGAAGATCGGCAGGAACTGCCTCATATATCCGAATGTTACGATCAGGGAAGGAGTCGCCCTTGGAGACAACGTCATAATACATGCGGGCGCCGTCATCGGTTCTGACGGGTACGGCTATGTATTTGAGGGCGGCGTCCATTACAAGATTCCTCAGGTCGGCGGAGTGATAATTGAAGATGACGTTGAAATAGGCTCAAATGTCTCTGTTGACCGGGCAACACTCGGCAACACCATCATAGGCAAGGGCGCCAAGATTGATAATCTTGCACAGATTGCTCATAACGTCACTGTAGGGGACAACTGCCTGATTATTGCGCAGGCAGGCATTGCCGGAAGCGCCAGGATTGGGGATTTTGTTGTTATGGGGGGGCAATCTGCCGTAGCAGACCACTCAACGGTTGAGGCTGGAGCCGTAATCGCGGCCCAGTCCGGCATAAAGGGCAATATCAGCAAAGGAGTGTATGCCGGCTCCCCTGCAATTGCGCATTCCACGTGGCTCAGGGCGCAGGCGTTGTATGCAAAACTGCCCGAGATGCATAAGAAGATCAGAGAACTTGAGGAAAGAATTCAAGGATTGGAGAAAGGAGAATAGCCATGGTGAACATCATAGAGATCATGAAGAAACTTCCACACAGGCACCCTTTTCTGCTTGTTGACAGGATCATTGCGATGGAGCCCGGAATCAGCATTACAGGAATAAAGAATGTCACCATTAATGAGCCCTTTTTTCAGGGACATTTTCCAGGCCAGCCGATCATGCCCGGTGTGCTCATAATCGAGGCGATGGCTCAGACCGGCGGGGTTCTTGCCTTCAGCAGCGGCAACGAAGCAGATTCAGTCTTCTTCATGAGCATAGAAAAGGCAAAGTTCAGAAAGCCGGTCGTTCCCGGCGATCAGTTGAAGATTGATCTGAAGGTCGCTCATCAGCGGGGCAATGTCTGGAAACTTGCCGGAACAGCCAAGGTTGATGATAAGGTTGTGGCCGAAGCAGAATTTACAGCCATGATCAGAAACAGGGAGATCTGAACAGATGAAAGCTTCGATCCACAAAACAGCAATCATTGATCCAAAGGCAAAAATAGCTGCCGGAGTCGAGATCGGTCCATACTGTATCATAGGTGAGGGTGTGAGCATCGGCAAGGGCACAAAGCTGCTTTCACACGTGATTATTGAAGGCAGCACCGAGATAGGTGAAAACTGCAGTTTCTATCCCTTTACAAGCATAGGATTCCCCCCGCAGGACCTCAAATACAGGGGAGAGCCTACAAGTCTGATAATCGGCAGCAGCAATGTTGTTCGTGAATACGTAACAATCCATAGGGCATCTGTAGGGGGTGATGAGACGACTGTCGTCGGCAGCAATAACTATTTCATGGCATATGTGCATATTGCACATAATTGCAGGGTTGGAAATAATATTGTCATGGCGAATGCAGCAACGCTTGCAGGCCATGTAGTCGTTGAAGACTTCGCAATAATCGGGGGGCTTGCTGCTGTTCATCAGCACGCGCGGATTGGTAAATACGCCATGGTGGGCGGCCTTAGCGCAGTTGTCCAGGACATACCGCCCTACACTGTGGCGGCAGGTGAGCGTGCAAAGCTGTTCGGTCTCAATGCTATCGGCCTGAAACGGCACGGTCTTTCTGATCAGGCGATAGCTGCCATAAAGAAGGCATATAAAACCCTCTTCAGGGAAAGGCGGCCGTTCAAGGATGCCATCAGAAAAGTTCAGGAGGATTTTCCTGAATATCCGGAGATAGATCATCTCATTGAGTTCATAGAAAAAAATAAACGAGGCATATGCAGATAAAGCCCAGGCTCGGCCTCATCGCCGGATATGGTGAGCTGCCGGCGGCAGTGGCCGGGGAGGCTAGGGCAAAGGGGTATGAGGTTATAGCTGTGGGGCTCGAACCCGTTGCCGATTCGTCTCTCTCCCTTTTCGTTGATGATATCCGGTTTATCAATGTCGGCAAACTCGGCTCTGTAATCAGCTTTTTCAAGAAATCCGGGGTAACAGAAGCGGTCATGGCAGGCAAGGTGCCAAAGTCACTGCTTTACAAAAGCAGGATCATTCCTGATCTCAGGACAATAAAGCTCTTTTTTTCACTTAAAGACAAGAGCGATGACTCGATTCTGCTTGCTGTCGCAAAGGAATTGAAGGACGAGGGCATAACCCTGCTGAACACTACTGATTTTACCTCCTCTCTGCTCGCTCCTGAGGGCTTGCTTACAAGGCAGAGCCCTGATGAGGGACAATGCAAAGATATTGCCTTTGGATGGACTATAGCAAAGGAGATTGGCAGGCTCGATATAGGCCAGACCGTTATCATAAAGAATCAGGCAGTTATGGCCATAGAGGCGATAGAGGGCACTGATGAGGCTATCAAACGGGGAGGCTCACTTGCCGGGGACGGTGCGGTAGTTGTTAAGGTGAGCAAGCCTCAGCAGGACATGCGTTTTGATGTTCCGGTCATTGGCCCTGACACACTCAGATCCATGCGTGAGGTGAAGGCGCGCGTGCTTGCCATAGAGACAGGCAGGAGCATTATCCTCAGAAAAGAAGACCTTATTAAAGAGGCTGAAGAGGCAGGCATTGTTATAGTCGGCGTAAGCGATAAGACAGCGTTCTCGTAGCAGCCGGGGAATTATCCACCGCGTCTCAACCAGGCATAAAGTAAATCAGATATGCCCTACTCGGCAGTCACCGGCTCTTAAGGAGCAACCATTAGGGTCTACATTCTTGACAAGTCAAGCGTTTTGCGGACAAGTTCAATTCTCTTCTTGAGCTTTCGCCTGCCTTGAAGCTCTGCTTCGAATCTGCCGCTTGCCTGTGATACTGCAGACTCCCCTATGCCGAATAGATTACCGATTTCCCTAAAGGTATTTCTCCCGTATACCGGCAACAAACTCAGCTTTGCCCAGTATCAGTGTTGAGGTAGCCTCCTTAAGAGGGT
>CAYUNK010000061.1:0-15589 GCA_964446125.1 uncultured Nitrospiraceae bacterium
CGGGAATCCAGGGTTTTCAACATCTTCTGGATTCCGGGTCAAGCCCGGAATGACGGCTGAACGAGATTGCTCCGAGGCGTTTTCACAAAGTAGAGTGCGCTCTGCATCAGTTAATTTATCGGTCTGGACCTTGACGCGCTTTTCATCACTGCTGCTATCTTTGAAATCCCAGCAATAATTTTGATACTTAATTCCTTCGCCCAACAATCCTAGTTTAGCTTCAAATGAACCCATCGCAATGTCAGGTATACCGAATACATTATTTTCGGCGATAGTCATTTTGGGTTGATAATCATGACGAGCAAATACGCCCTGTGCTGTTTGACCACCGGCTGACGATCTCGATACCATGTAACGAGTAAATTGGTTATTCAGTTCAGCCGTTCCGGAAAACGCGCACAACAGCATCTCTCGCAGCTTTTCGTCTGTCTCCGCCATGATGCCCTCAAGCAGTGTCGCAAGCGCAAGGAGTTGGCGCGGCCCGAACATCTCGTGCCAGTAGTTGTAATGGTGCTCAAGCAGCCGTGCTGTCTCTGCACCACGAGGGATAGCGCTCTTTGGATATGGCAGCTTCGCCCTGTTCTTCTCCCAGAGCATCCCGGCGCGCTGAAGCCGCGCCTGATCAGACGCAGACCAGCGCTTGAAGAACTTGCCGTTTGAAGGCAGGAGAAGGCAGCCATTGTCTTGTAGGGGCGAGGCGGTGCCTCGCCCTAAAGGCGGGCGATTCAACGAATCGCCCCTACAATTTGTCATTCCGGCTTGTCCGGAATCTTTCCGGAAGGATTCCCGACGCGCTTCGCTTGCGGGAATGACAGGTGGAGAATCAAATAATGTTTGAATACCGTCCGCCGCCTCTTCCTTCACAGGCAACAGATACGCCTGGAGCGCATAAGGCCGCACAGGCAAACGCTGGTCCTGCGGCAGGAGGCGGATGCTCTCGATGATCTTGTCCTTGTTCCCGCACCGGCACTGGAAGTAGCCTTTTTCAGGCACATTGCCTTTTTGCGGATCATAGCCCTGCTTACAGGCAGGACAGGTCACTTCGCCTTCGGGCACTGGTCCGCGCCACTGCCAGACCGCCTCGCATAAAGGACAGAGCAGAACTGAGAGCTGTGCCTTTTTCCGCTCTTTCTTCTTTGCCCATGGCACCTGTACGCGAATATCTTTGGCGCAATGCGGACAGCCAAGCATTACATAACTTGCCTCATGTCTGCTCTTTGGCTTTGGCGGCTCTGGGGCATATGTCCACGGAGTCTTTGGCCTGCCCTCGCCGCCGGAGCCGCGCGAGCTGTTCACCATCATTGAAGGCTCGGCTATCAGAGTTGCGGCTTCAACCTCCCAATCAAAAAGCTTCTTACACTCAGGACAGGGCGTGTCACGATGGTATCTGACAGAGACCGTCCTTGAAGCGACAAGATAGTCCTTAAAGAGCGGCACCTCTTTCCTGCATGTAGGGTCAGTGCAGACAGCATGCTTGACCCAAAAGGTATAGATCACATCCGCTTCTATCCCCCCTGATTCCCCCCTTGCCAAGGGGGGATAAAGAGGGGTGCTTTCCCTTGCAACGGGGGAACTGTAGGGAATGGTGTCATTCCCGCAGGTAGTAAGCGGGAATCCATTCTTATTAGAACCTTCTGGATACCCGCCTTCGCAGGTATGACAAGCGGTATGCAACTCAGTCTTATATAACTCAAGCAGAGTTTCCCTCAGCGGCCTTCCATCATTCCAGTCCACTGGCCTTGCCGCAAGCCTCTCGAACGCAGCCTTCAGAGCCTCTATTTCAACAGGTTCGACCTCGGTCTTGACAATAAACCAGGCAACCGGGTTCAGGTCAATGCCGACCACCTTGCAACCGAGGCGCAAGGCCTCAACAACAGTCGTCCCGCCGCCCATGAAGGGATCAAGCACAACCTTATCTTTTGTCTCCTGATCGTCGCTATGGTCCTTATAAAACTCCTCCATAAGGTCCACAGGCGTGCCGTCGTCCTTATACGCAGGCTTGAGCGCGCCGAGCAGGATCGCGCGAAACACACAGGACGCCCGCCGCGCAAACCACTTGTGCATCTGATAGATAGGCTTAAAACTGTTCCTCTCCGGCTCTGCCAGCCGGTTTATCTCGACAATAGGAAACCCGACCTCGATAGCACGTGGCTGTGCGCCGGGAAAGTTATTCGGCTTGTGCCTGATCATTACCCCTTTCGTGGTATGCGGGCAGTAAATAAATTTCTCTCATGCTCAGATTCCAACTCCAGGGCAGGGACAGCCGCCAGAGCCCGCCGAATGCCTGTGCCGATACCCCGATAGGGCAGTTCGTTGCCTTTTGTTGCAAAAGAGGCGATAAGCGGATTGCGGATTACCGAAACGCCATTGCGTATATTCTCGACTGTGAGATTATTCGGCAGCGCCCCGGGACTGATCAACTCGATCCGATTGTCGAACATCATTATTCGCCATGGCGCGGATATGAAGTAGTCCCGATGCAGCAGCATATTAACAACCAACTCCTCCAGAGCTGCCGGGGTAACCTCCAGATCTCCTTCAGTATTGAAACTTTTATCATCCTGCAACCTCCTCAAATTACGCGTCAAAAAGGACATGCTCCCCAGGTATAAATCTCTCAGACATCCTTCGATGTCCTGACTGTCACGATACCTGTTGCCGGCAGGATCATTGCCGACAAAGGAAACTGCCTTCACGACAAAAGCAGGCCGATATCTTTGGGGATGACGCCCGAAGATCATGATCCCGGCAAGATTGAGAGCAGTCTTACGGGCCAAGCCGAGATTGTTCAATAATTGGCCGAGCGATATCCCGGACTTATCGAGCATGTTGTCAAGAGGTTCGCCATACTGCTTCTCGAAGAAGGAACTGAAGTGGGCCAAATCAATGTCTTCAGTCGTTGTTCCGTCAACAGGCACTTCATCCGCATGAACAAGATCAGCGCTTTGAAGCATCCGTTGGACCTCCTCGCGGGAAGTCACCCTGCGTTTGTCGGAGCCTGATTTTACCCAGAATACGCCGTCGTTGTCGGCATATGGCTTCGAGATGCCTTCAGGCACGGTGACAACCATGAGCAAACTACCGCCGACAGAGATGTTTTCGGTCTCCGGGTTGATCGAGGGCCGCACACAATCGGTTGCTGTGTTTGATATCAGTTGATTGATCCTTCTTATGTCACCCTGCGAGACACCGACGATTGCGCCCGAATCATCAATGCCGATTAAAATCCTTCCCCCCTTACTATTCGCAAAGGCCGCCATTTCACCAGCCAGCGATTTAGCGTTTGTTACGTTCTGGCCCAGCTTAAATTGAGTGCGGCTGTCCTCACCACGATTGATCAATTCAATGAGATCTATTGCTTCCATAGCTGGTAAATCTCCTTCCGACGAGCAAAGGCTTCATGTCCGCCTTCCATGATGGATACGATGGACTTCTGAATTTCAGTCTCGTCTATACTGCCGACCTTTAAGTCGGCGCTTCCACCGGCGAAGGAACATGCGCCAACCTGTTCAGCATCGCCCAGTACCGGGAAATTAGCGTTATGAGTGGCAAAAATAAACTGAATTTCTTTCTTCAGCGCCCGAAGAAGTTTGATAACATCCTCAAAAATGGTCTGATTGTCCAAATCATCTTCAGGTTGATCAATAATAATTACATCATTATCCCGCTGACTCAAGATGAAGAGGATCAGCGCTGAGGCCCTCTGCCCCAGTGAGTGATCACCCAATTCTTTTCCATGATACTCAATGCGAAATTTGTTTGGTACTTGCCACGAAAGTAAGAGAGCCTTAGCCTCATTAAAGAATCTCCGGAAAACGTCGCCTGAATCGCCAAGGCCATTGCAAATTGCATCAAGGCTTTCATAGACCGATATAAAATCAGCATGAAAATCGAGAACACCCTTTAAGGTCGCCTCCCTGAGCTTACTGCCCCGAAAATGATTTTGCAGTTCCTTCAGAAATGCGGCCTTGTCGCCTTTATACTGGGGGATAATTCTAAGCGCTGACTGGCTTTCATTCAGTTTCTTAATTTCCACTTCGATCTGTCTGAATTCCTGATGCCACATATCGGCCAGACGCTTCAGTTCCTTCAGCAATTCGTCCCGCAGCGCATTCTTTCTCAAACGACTCTTCGTAATTTCCTCAAGCGCCAGTTTGGCCTTCTGCAATTCAGTATTTAATTTCACAAAATCGTCAGGTCGAATGCTGACGCCCCCCACCTGGTGGAGTTGCTCGCTAAGTTTCCTCTCGATTGTCGCAAAATCGTCTTTGAGCGCTTCGCGTCGACGTTCCAGTTCAGCAAGTTTCTCACGCAGGGCTCGCGCATCATTGCGAGTCATAGATAGGACCTGCCGCGCGTTGTCAGGCGCTTTCCGTATTCTGTCAAGAAGTATATTAATGTCTGCCATAACTTCTGCGTTTTCTGTGGACTCAAGCCGCACTTGAGCAGCCAATTCAGCTTCCTGTTCCCTCAGAAATGCATCGAAAGACCTAATGAAGCCTTCCGCGGTATCTGCGACGCGACGAACATGCGTCACGTCCGCATTGAATTCCACTTGACGCCGAAGCTGTTGCTCAACCCCATATTCTTTAAAAAGATCCAGCCGAAACTCCGTATCCTTCTTCTTACTTTGGTATTCCTGCTCCAGCGCATCCAGGTCTTTCAGCTTGTCGAGATTCGCTATTACGTCCGCGACTCGTTGCCGTTGCGCTGCAATTTCCCGCCGCACGCCATCCAGTTTGGATCCCAGCAAGCGTTCCATAAGTTCGCTTTCGGAGCCCTCTCCTCTTCGAACTAACTCCTTTTGCCCGAAGAAAAGAGGGTTCTCCAAAGGAATACGCACGCCGGGCCGCAATTCACCCTCGAAGTAAACGTCCGCTCGCTCGTTCAGAATGCGTCGGACTTCAAAACTCCGCCCTTGCGCATCTTCCACTTCGGCAATTACCTTGCCACCGCTACCAAGAGCAAACCGAACCAGTTCCTGCTTGTATTTAAGATCCACCTCATCTGATGATTCAGGCAACGGCAGTTCGAGCGCAAAACGAAGACACTCAAGGACGGCCGATTTGCCGCTTCCCCGAATGCCGATCAGACAGTTCATTTCATCCGAAAGGTCAATATGTTTTCCATCCAATATCCCTCCTTCAAAACTCACTGATCGCACCCACGAATGGGCCTGCTTTTGAATGGCCTTATCCGACAAACGATCTGCCCCGGGCTTTAAGGCAAACTGGACAGCTTCAAAAGTGAATGCGCCGACCTTGATGAAGGCAGGTTCTCCCCTTCCCACTTCGTCCATAGTCTTCGGGTCTGATCCTTCCACCTCCGAAGGATACCAAGCTCCAAGCCAGCCTTTAACCTTCTCACGCTTGTCTCTTGTCCTTACCTTCTGAAAAGCCGTAGTCCGCGTACGGAACACTTCATTGTCGCCAAGCTCAGCAATTCTGCCTCCATCAAGCGCCCGCCATAGCCCGTTATCCTCTTCCACGTGGGCAAAAATAAGCATGTAATCCTTCTCGAACTTATCCAGCTCGCGAATAGTTTCTATGAGGTCGTGATTTGAACGGGCATTGCTGTTGTCATAACCTGTCTGGCCGGCAAAAGTCAGCCCAATGAAGCTGTTAATATGATCAGCGTTTTCACGATTATCGATCCACTCTTCGTGGAATATTATTAATGTGTGGATACCATTCTTTCCGTCCTTGACTGACAACTCAATTCCAGGCATCAGATAAATATCTTCCTTCTTTGCCGCTTTTCGGAGAACTTTAAACTCATCCCGGTAGAACTTATTATGGTTGGTAATGACGCCAACGCGGATATCAGCCCGCTTCAGTTTCTCAATATATCGCGCAACGAAGTCCTGATCTGCGCCAAGGTCTGTAAATTCCTTGTCCCTCCGGGTATGAAGATGAAAGTCAGACCGCACATAACGGCTGCCGTGAGCGAAAAAGGTTTTGTTTTCAGTCATGACTATTGTCTCCCTGTTCGTCTTTGTTCCGCTGTCGAATATGGCACACCATCATCCTTACTATGTCTGCGCCGTCAGTAAACTGACAAGATAAGATCGATATTCTCATATCCTCAAATCCATTGGTGCTCCCACCACATCTTTTATCATATCACTACCTCCGCTTTCTTTTATGAGCGCCCTTTCCATCGACCCTTTCCCTGAATAACCGGTAATGTCGTTTGATACGAGCAACATAATCAGGATCGCGCAACAGCAGCGCCTGCGCCATTTCAAGAACAGCCGGAGCAAGGGCAGTATGCGGACTGCCCATGTTTAAAATAGGTCCCTTGAGTTCTGCCACGTCCTGCGGATCGGAGCACTTCAGCCATTTTGCATAGAAATCCGGTTTTTCCCAACCCCAGGCAATGACAGTTTCCACATCTTGCCGGATCGAGGATACAACAAATAAAAACACCCTCCGGCAGTCGCAACCCTTATCGTTGCAAAACATCTCGTGAAAATAATAATCGCCGGGAGGCGCTCCGGCCTCGGCATGGCTCATTACAGTTATACAACGTGTTTCACGTTCCGCAAGTTCAGGAAACAGGTCATGGAACATCTGAAAAGGCATAGATCAATATCTCCCGCGCAGAAGCTCAGACCGCATGATCCCCCCGCTTAAATTCAGCGATTACCGCGTCCTCCCAATTCATCGGCTGATCATCAATATTGAGAATCCACTCTCGGCATACGGTTTCTCTCCAACCTCTTTTATTGAGTATATATCTCAATGCAGGATGAATATAAGGCAAGCTCCTCGATGAGACCCTGAGCGGCATGTCAAGCAGACCAAGTCCAAGTTCATTCAATACGTTTTCAATCTCATGCAGCGTTATTCTGCCCATGTTTTTGATTCCTGCAAGATGCTTTATCGGTTTAGAGAGCAGATCTCCGATGGTATTTATATTCGCGTTCCGTAAACAGGAGGAAGCCCTGGCGGATAAATTCATATCATCAATGCTCCCTGAGAGAATCTCAGACGGAACTTCCGATCGCTTGACCAAAGAAGAGCAACGTTCCTTCAGTTCATCAAACTTTCTGTAACTTTCAGCTGCTTTTTCTGTCCGAACAATTATTTGACGCACTCTTTCAACGCTGACATTGAACTCTTTGGCGATGTCCCGAAAGGATTTTCCCTGCTTTCTCAGAGTAAGAGCGTACTGGCCGCGCATATACGACGGCGAAGAAGTCACATCAAGCTTCTCTTTCATATCAACCTCATATCCTTAAATCCGTCGGCGCATGGACCGCTATCTCGCTTATGGAGTGAAACGCCTTGTCGCCGGATACAAGCGCGTCAGCCTTCAGCCTTAGGGCAACGGCCAGCACCACCGCATCGTTGGTCAGAAGGCCATACTTATCCTGAAGCTCAAAGGCTTTCTTTGTAATATCTGCAAGCTTGCATGCCTCAAACCCAAGACCCATATCCACCAGCGCCTGCACCTTGGCCCTGTAGAGGCTGATCCCCTTGACAGCCTCGGGTCTGGCAGCAAGCTTTGCGGCCGGGCTGCCTCCTGAAATCATCCCTCGCATCATCGCCTCTGCAAGCATGAGTTTATGCGTCAATTCCTGCCAGACCGTCTGCGGCAGTATGCCGGATAACTCGCCGCGCGCACACCGTCTGAGCAGTCTTTGCGCCTGATCAGAAACGCACTCTTCCGCATAGATGAGGACATTGGTATCGATCACACAGAGGCTGCCGCTCTGAATGTCGTCAAGGTTTAGAGATCCCATGCATCCTCTTCCAGAACAGACCTGAGTTGAGCAGGCGTCAGCTTCATCGGCCGTTCACAGTATAGTTGATATGCTGCCTCACGCAGCGCAGGCTCGACCGCCTTGTCAGAAAGATAGGTTTCCAGCGCGTCCTGAATAAGATCACTCAGCGGCCGTCCTTCATTTACCGCACGCCGCTTGGCCCTGCGCAGCACATTATCTTCGATCAGTGTACCGACTTTTTGTTTCATCATAACCTCCTTGTATTGCCACAAAATCCCTCCTAACCTCCCTTTGCCAAAGGGAGGAATTTATACCCCTCTTTGGCAAAGAGGGGAGAGGGGAGATTTTCCAGAACAATGCCTATTCATTAACCTCTTATTCCACCGGGCCTAAGACAAGCCATGGGGTGAGCATCTCCATGAGCGAAAGCCCGCCATGCCGATAGATGGACTGTGCCCCAGGCCCCTGAAAACGGTTATGCCCCCGACCGGCCATTACAGCCAACCGCCTGCCTGCATCGACCCAAAGACCGTCGCCGCGCTCCGGCAGAGGCGCACCATCTTCAAAGATACGAAAACGCCCTCCAGCCAATGTCCGGTCTGCATTCTTTAGACCGGCGTCACTCAAACCTGCACCGAGAAAAATGTAGCCGTGATCGCTCGTAACAAGCACCTTGCGATGAGGCGGCACTGCCTGCACTGTGCGCCGCCATGTCTGTTCAAGGCCGTCCCACAGACCGTCGAACATGGTTTCATCCGTAGCAGTGCTGTCGGTATATCTTTGATCAGGAAAGCGCGACCAGAGAAGCAGCGAACGTGCATCATCTTCGATCGTATGGTAGTCGCTGGTCTGACGATAATAATAAAACCTGATGTTTCTCCTTTTCATCTCCCCATTACCCACTAATTGTGACGGGTTTATTGTCGGCAAGCCCAGCCCGAGCCGATCAGAGATGAAGCAATCTGATTCACTCGGCAGCGCCGCACGGCTGCAGCCATAAGAAAGGACTTCGCGCCGTGAGTCTTTAGCCAAAGAGAGCAGGCGAGGCAGCTCTCGAAGCGAACAGCCGTCAAAGATTACAGCAGCGCCGTATTGATTCTCTGAGAAAAATGAGGCTATCGATCTTTCCTCTGGAGGGGTAGCAGCCAACTCTTCATAAATCGATGATGCAGCAGCCCTTAAGATATTTTCGCGCTCGTTAACCAGCTTCTCGCCTCGCAGTAAATATTCCTGGGGCGAATTGGCTGAGGCCTCTAAGGCCGCAGGTGACCACACCTCCCCAAGCAGCCACTTCTCGATATCCGGCAGACGATGGCCGGGCCTCGTAAGGCGTTCAAGGAGCCTGCGGTCAAGGACTTCTGCGGTCATGCTTACGCCCCCTCATGGTCTCTCAAGCCGTCAGCTGGAAGCTCAACACTGAAACGCACGGAATAATTTGCCCCTGAAATATTAGGCAGTCGTTCGCAGTGCTGCTCCAGTTCCATCTTGGACATCGGCCCGCGGACAGTAATATCGAGCTGCAGATCCAGTTCACCGGCTCCACTCAGAGAACCTCGGTAGGCTGCAGGCAATCCGGAGAGGTCCTGTTCAGGATAGTCTGCAAAGACCGTAAAGCGCGCAGAACGAATTACAGGCTCTTCCATATCAATAAGGCGTGCAGCCGCCTGCTGCCGAAGTTCACCGAGGCTCCTGCAATGAACAGTGTTCCTCTCTTCTGTCCTGATGGAAGGGGCTCCCGGCACAGACTCGCCTCTACTGCTTTCAACCTCTACAGTCTCAATACTATCGTCAACATCTGTGCTGGATGGTACGGACTCAACAGCAGGCAGACTGGATGCTGCACTTCCGGCATTTTCCTGCCACGGCTTGGTGAGCGCCGCATGACCGAGATCTGAATCAGAGAGGGTTACACGCTCTCCACAGAAATTTCCCCGGGGATGCTGCAGGCCGATAATGCGGCTGCGGTCTTCAGCTATGGCGCGCACTGCATCCATAACCATGCTCACCGTCAGAGGCACTGGGTATCCCAGTGTGTTGCGATAAGCGCGTTCTACCTGATCTACCCGCTGACCGAACAGATTCCTGATCCCCCTGCGAAGATGCTCTTCAATGAGCGACTGGGGATATACCTGAGAAAGAAGATAGTTGCGGACTTCTTCCTTGCTGCCTGCCTGGCCAAGGGCTTCTTCCTCAAATTGCGCCTGTTGCGCCTGCTCACCCCACCCGTCAATCCTTATATAAATCAGACCGGCTGTTTTCAATGTCCGTTGAATCTGTTGAACTTGGTCCTTTTCGATCCGCTCGAACTTAAAACGGCGCTCAGCGTTTGTAGATGAACCTGAAAGTTGTCTCGCAGCCTTGAGTCTCTTGGCAAGAGCAAGCAGGTCAGGATTCGTGAGATGGTTTACACGGCTGTCGCGCGGCTCCAGAAGCAGCACCTGATTGCGCAGTTCCAGTCCCTGATAGAGCGCAAACCGCTCTTCCTGAGATAAGCGGCGCGGCGCGATGACATACCGTTGTCCATGCCTCGAAAAAGTCTGAAGTGTCTGCACGGTCTCTTCCAGATCACGAAAGATAACGGTCTGCTGAGTATCACGGAAAACATCCTGCCGCCATATCTGTATGATCTGATCGCGCGCGATATCATCGCCATACTTAATGGCATCGATCTCGACCTTGGCATATTCGTTCTCTTCAAGATCGAAAATGAAACGGCCTTCACGTTCATGAAAATATGTCCCGAATTTTCTGAATACCTCTACCCCTGCGTGGTAGCTGTTCGGATCGGCTCCGGGCCTGACTACATGCCGAATCAGCTCTTCAGCCGACAGACCGACAGACCGGCCTCCAGGCACAAGACTCGCCAGCAGAACCGACGATGCAATACCTTCTGCAAATGGCTGGGCAGCAAGATCCCGGTAGTTCACCTGTGCCGCATTAATCAGAGTCCCGGTGGGATTAAGGTCAAGCAGCCTGTCAGCACAGCCCGCATCGGTTATCCTGCAATTGGCCGCTGTCATCAGATATGCAGTCTCTGAAGTTGCATCCAGCATTGCGCCCATAAGGCCGAGAGCGCTTCTTGTTCCCTGAAAACCGTGACTTTCGGTTATCCGTTCAAAGACCAGTTCAATCAGGTCAGGAAGAAAAGGAAAAGCGGCCTCCATACGGCTGACATAAGTATCAGGGACCTCTGCCCCGAACCGCCGCCAGGTATTGACGTATGACTGAATAAGAGTACGTGCGGCATCCTTGTCATAGCTGTCGGCATCCCTGAAAAGCCGATGCCGAACAATAGAGGCACGGTCCTCTGCTTTCCGGAAATGAAGTTCAATGCGCTGCGTGCGCTTGAGTGTTGATCCCGGCTCTATGTTGCCGTCGTACACAGCCGCAAACAAGGTCACCAGTTTATCGCGGGCAGCCTCTTCACTCAGCATCTGAAGGAAGCTGATATTCTGGCTGCGGCGCGCAGGATCAATAATATTCTGGATGCCCCTTTCCAACTCATCGAGAATCAGCACAAGATGGCGTTTCTTGACGGCTGTCCGAAAATCGTCCAGAGCCGGGGGCCGCTCTGCGCTCCATTTTGCACCGAGCCGCTTGCCTATAAGCAGCCACAGGGCATCTTCAGGCATGGACTGATCAGTAAACTTATGAACTATGACCACTGTATTATCCGGCGGGAGCCACTCATAACCAACCCTTGCAGCCCACGCCTTTGCTGCGTCAGGACTCGCAAACAGGTGATAGCCGAGCAGGAGCGTATGAGACTTACCCAGACCCTTAACCGCCTGAGCAAGTACGGTCCCCGGGCCGCCCTCCTTAAAGCGTCGGCTGAGCCCATTAAGAACCTTGTGAAGATCTTCCGAGGGATAGGTTAAATCGAAGAACTTCTGCGCGTCACGTTCAATACAGTCGGCAGGACCGGTACGCAGCCGTTCGAGATCAATAATTCCATCAAGTGACTCTGTTGTGGCATAGCGCCTTGTAAGCATAATTAAGAATATGCCAGATTTCTTGAATTGTCAAGAATTATTTTGCCATAGGTAGCGCAAATCCATATCTTTCACTATCTGCCATTAGTCTTCACTAAGCCACTTTCTCAGAAGCCACTTAGCCCCCTGCTTATCCAGAGGCTCATTCCTGTTTCCGCACTGGCTGTCCTGCACGCAGGAGGGGCAGCCGGATTCACAGGGACAGTCCTCGATGATACGCAAGGTCGCCTCAAGCCATTCAGGGATGAGATCGAGCAGCCTGCGCGTAAGTCCTACACCCCCTTCATGGCCATCGTAAATAAATATGGCAGGAAGGCCGAAATCAGGAAAACCTGTATGGCTCAAGCCCCCGATGTCGCCACGGTCGCAGAGAACAAAGAGAGGCATGCAGGCAATGGCAACATGCTCAACCGCATGGAGCGTTCCTCCAAGGTCATAACCGGCTGCTTCCAGTTCCCGCCCGGTCTGCCTCTCTATAGCAGTCCATAGCCCTTCAGTCTCGAACAGATGATCCGGAAGCTGAAGCGGTGTTGTGGATATCCACTTGTTGTCAGAGGCGCGCTTGGTATCGTATCCCATCACCTTCTGGATGATCCTCAGGCGTCCCCATTCAAAGGTTAGCCTGCCGAAGCCCTTCGACTCATGACGATTAATGATCTCGGTGGTGTCGCCGCTTACCGGCTGGGTATAGTAGGCAAGGCTCGATAAGCGGCAGACAGCCCTTCTCTTTGGGATATCGAGTTCCAGAACTTTGTACTGCTTTCCCCTGTGGAGATAGACCGCCCCAGGAAATGCCTCCTTAAATACCCGTGCTCCGCCCAGCTCGCCGATCATGCGGCCTGCTTCATTGACGAGCATAAAGCGCTCGCCCGCTGCCCTGATGCTCACCTGCCTCTGCGGCATCTTGAGAGGCGAAAACCATATGCCGCTCTTTTTGCCCGGAAACAGGGACTTTTCAGCAACCAGTTCCTCTATGATCGGCGCGGTCCGCTCCATATCAAATGAGGCATCCTCCAGCCTCAGGTTCAGCTCAGCTCCGGCGCAGATCAGATGTCTTTTCATTATATGGGCATTGAATGGGTCTATCACAGCAGCCTCATGGCTCTTTGCAAAGAATTCCTCAGGATGACGCATAAAATAGTGATCAAGCGCATCCTGTACAGCAACAAGGATGACGACGGATTCCTGCCCCTGCCTGCCGACCCGGCCGGCCCGCTGCCATGTGCTCGATACTGAGCCGGGATATCCACAGAGTATGCAGCAGTCAAGCCCGCCTATATCAACGCCAAGTTCAAGGGCGCTTGTAGAGACCACACCGAGCAGGCTGCCGCCGAAGAGCCTCGATTCGATCTGCCGCCGCTCCTCAGGCAGAAAGCCTGCCCTGTACGGACTGATCTTCTCCCTCAACTCCGGCGCATAGTTTACGGCCCATGTATGGATCAGTTCTGTGATCTTGCGCGCCCTGGTAAAGACGATCGTCCTCATCCCTTCTTTCATGCACTGCACAAAGAGCCTTGTCGCAAGCGTATATGGGCTTTCGACCGGGTTCATAAAATAGAAATGCCTTCCGGCTGCAGGCGCGCCGCTATTATCTATCACGCTGAATGGGAGGCCTGTCAGGTCCTCTGCCAGTTTTCCGGGATTTGCGATCGTTGCCGAGGCAGAGATGAACTGGGGACTTGACCCATACTGTTCACAGATGCGCCTGAGCCTCCTGATCACCTGTGCGACGTGCGAGCCGAATACACCGCGGTACGAATGGATCTCGTCAATCACTATATATCTCAGATTCCTGAAGAACCTTTCCCACTTCTTGTGATACGGCAGAAATGCCAGATGGATCATGTCAGGGTTTGTGAAGATCACATTCGGAAGGCCCTGGCGGATCTCATGGCGCTTTGCGGCAGGGGTGTCGCCGTCATAGACCTCTCCTATGCTTCCCAGGCCAAGCCCTGATGATAGCTGATTGAGGTTCTTCACCTGATCCTGCTCAAGGCCCTTGAGCGGGAATATGCAGAGCGCCTGAGAATTTTGGTCGGCAAGGACTGCTTCAAGGATAGGAATAGTATAGGCAAGGCTTTTACCGCTTGCAGTCGGGGTCATAATTACAATGTTCTTGTTGAGCCTGACCTGTTCTATGGCCTCTGCCTGATGGCTGTAAAACTGGGTAATACCCCTTTCGAGAAATAGCGTCCTGATCCGTTCATCAAGTTCAAGGGCTTGGTACTGTTCTGAAACAGGCAATATATGCCTGTACCCTGCGCACTGAAGCTGCATCTGCCGGTCAGAATTGAGAAACCTGATAAAATTATTGGGCATGATCTCTGATTGTAAAACACCCGCATCATTTCGTGCCAATGGTGTCTGGCTCACAATAGAGAGTCTCTGTCATTAAACCCTCCGGGCTGCCCCTTCATAATGATTCACAACCCACTGCATGGAATTTTCTATCGAAAGCCTCTGAACATGTGATAATATACAAACGGATAACTAAATAAATTAGGGAGGCAATTAACATGAGAAAGATCACCCTTCTTGCAGTCCTGCTGATAATTGTTATGAGCGGTTCGGTTTTTTCAGCCGTAGGAAACGTCAAATGGACAACGCTAAAGCAGGGGTCTCAAAAGGCCAGGGCAGAGAAGAAGCCGATAATCGTTGACTTCTTTTACGGGCCTGGGTGTCCGCGCTGCGAACGGCTCGAAAAGGGCGCCTATGCAGATCCCAGGATCACCAGGAAAATCAATGAAGAATTTGTGCCGATCTTTATTGATCTTACGAAATCCTTGACAAAGGAAGAAGAAGAGCTTGGCAACAAATATGAGTATAAAAATGACTGCCTTATGCTCTTTCTGGACCCTGAGATGAATATCATAAAGGATCCGTCAGAAAAGATGATGTGCTTTGTTGACGACATCGAGCCGGATGTTTTTATTGAATATCTCGACATGATAATAAGAACAATAAAGAAATAAGCTCTTCGCCTCTTGCAGCAAAGGCAGGGCAATTCCTTTTTGATTTCCCTGCCGACTTCGTCTTATACTAACCCGTATGCAGGGCATAATAGATTTCCATACCCACGCATTTCCGGATGCACTGGCAGAGCGGGCTGTCCAGATTCTCCTCGATGAGGGCCGGAAGAAATATGATGTGCAGGCTCACCTTGACGGCAGGGTTTCGTCCCTTGTTTCCTCCATGGATCAAAACAATATTGAAAAGAGCGTAATCTGCATGATAGCCACAAAGCCGTCGCAGTTTGATCCGATCCTCGCATGGTCAAAACAGATCAGTTCAGACAGGATCATACCCTTTCCGTCCCTCCATCCGGATTCGCCAAATCCTGCTGATCTGGTCGGCCAGATTTCGGCAGAGGGCTTCAAGGGAGTAAAGTTTCATCCCTATTATCAGGGTTTCAGTATAGACGAAAAAAGACTTTTTCCTGTCTATAGGGAACTGCAGCGGCAGGGACTTATCGTTGTAATGCATACGGGTTTTGATCTTGCATTTGACCGTGACAGAATCTGCGACCCTGAGAAGATCCTGCGGGTGCTTGAGGCATTCCCGGACCTGAGACTGGTCACAACCCACCTCGGGGCCTGGGAAGACTGGGATGAAGTAGAAAAACATCTCTCCGGCAGTAAGATCTATATGGAGATCTCCTTCTCCCTTGACTGCATGCCGAAAGAGACAGCGCGCCGCATCATTCTGAACCATCCAAAAGAGTATATTCTCTTTGGAACCGACTCTCCCTGGGCTGATCAGAGAGAGGCGATTCTGCAATTAAAGGAACTCGAACTTGGGCATGAACTGGAGGATCGCATCCTCCGGGGAAATGCATTAGCACTTCTTGCGGCTGACTGAAACAGGCTTT
>CAYUNK010000062.1:0-12794 GCA_964446125.1 uncultured Nitrospiraceae bacterium
CCGTGGCAAATTATGGCTGCGATATCACAATCCTTCTTGGTGCTGGAGATGGGACATTTCAGGCAGCGGAGGGTGTTGCTTTGGGAACCCCTGGTCCATACTGTCGTCCAGTGTCAGTAACCACAGGAGATTTCAACGGAGACAATAGGCCTGACCTTGCCGTGGTAAATCATTGGGGCAACAATGTCTCAGTCCTGCTTAATGCGCCCCAGCGCACCCTCACTATCAACAAGGCAGGCACAGGCAGCGGCACAGTAACGGCAACAGGCATTAGCTGCGGCGCTGACTGCACAGAGACTTATGATTACAGCACAGTCGTAACCATGACAGCAACAGCGGCTACAGGCTCAACCTTTGCAGGCTGGAGCGGCGACCCTGACTGCTCGGATGGTTCGGTAATAATGAATGCAAACATGACCTGCACGGCTATATTCAATCTTCTGCCTGACGGTTTCATTGGACCTCTTTCACCATATGCAGCGCCGGATGAAAAATCATATAAGGTCAAAAGCGCTATTCCGATCAAGTGGCAATATGCTGACGCCTCCGGCAATCTAATCAATAGTTCTGCAATGAATCCGATGATAAGCATAACGCCGTCCCCCTGTAGTGGAGGCGACGAGGGTCAGGCAATAACGTTGGATGATACCGGTCAGAGCGGCTATCAATATGACAGCAGTACCAATACATGGCAGTTTAATTGGAAGACAACGGATATGCAGGCCGGCTGCTATAACATCAGAGTAACCAATAGCCAGACCTTTCAGATTAATGGTCCGTTTCCTATTAAACTGGTGAGGTAATACAAAAGTTAAGAATAAGGCATAAGTTTTCTTACAGCGGGGGCTTTGCCCCCTTTTTTTTAGTGTGTATTTCTCTTTTCTTTGATTTTCTTTTGGGATCACCAAATACTTCGAAGTGCCGGACAGCCCGTTTGAGGAAGACTTCATTTTATAGTAGAAATTCAAGAAACTGACGTGCTATGGGATAATCAGGACTGATTTTCAAGATGGTGTCGAAATTTCTTTATTGCATCATCAATTCTGCCTTGATCTATATAAGCCAGACCGAAGTCATAATGGGTCTCAATAAAATCAGGTTTGAGTCTTAGCGCAGTTTTGTATTCATTATAGAGCCTCATAAATGCGACCCTGAGTTGCATAAGCTCTGCCGAGGTTATTATGGAAGCGTGCTTTACCAGAATTTTTCCCTACAATATCTTCCCATAAACTTATATTGGCCTTCCATAAAGAGTTCCTTGCATATGTTGCAACTGACAGGACCGCAGTAAGGTGCACGGCGATATGACATAAATCATATTCTATGTATATAGCTTGAAGAAGAATCCTCCCCTTTCCCCGCACCGGCTGGTCGGCGAGGAGACAAGGCGAGCCGGGCCAGTCGCACGCGCTCGATATAGCGCGTAAATTCGGCTTGCCTGATCATGTTGTTGACTCTGCGCGGCAACTGCTTGGAGGCGGCAAGATCGAACTTGACGAACTGATGGCTGATCTAAATGAAAAGAGGGCAGAGTATGAGGCCCTGATCGGGCGGCTGAGGGACAGGGAGGCAGAGGCAGAGGCCAGAAACGCGGAGGCCTTGCTGAGGATACGGGAGGCAGAGGCAAAGAAACGGGAAATGCTTGCAGAAGCGCACAGGGAAGCGCTTGATATTGTATCTGTCATCAAGCGGCAGATGCGGCTTGAACTGGACGAGATAAGGAAAAAGGAGAAGAGGGAACTCCAGGACAAGATAAAGGAAGTCGAGCAGAAACAGAAGCAGATAGCAGACAGACTTGCAGAGTATGCGGTGGAAGATGGAGAATCGCTCAGTTTTGAAGAGATTCATGTCGGTGATATGGTCTTTGTGAGGTCGCTCGGTTATGACGGCGCAGTCTCGGGGGTTATACCAAAGGCTGGCCGCGTGAAGGTCATCTCAGGATCAAAAGAGGTGCTTGTACCACTCTCTGATATCAGGATCAAAAAGGGCAGGAGTCCGGCGGAAAAGGGAGAGAAGCTCAGGCAGCCTGATACGCCTGATGAAACGGTCTCTTCGAGGATCAATCTTGTAGGCATGCATGTTGATGAAGCTCTCTCAAGGCTCGAACCGTTTCTGAATCGCGCCTCTGTTGCCGGTCTTTGTGAGGTCACAATCATTCATGGGTACGGCACAGGCGCCCTCGGCAGGGCAGTGCGCGAACATCTTGCAGGCCATCCTCTGGTTGACAAATTCAGGCATGGAGAGCCCTCTGAAGGCTCAGGCGGCGTCACTGTCGTTACGCTTGTATAGACTGTGAGTAAGGGTTCCTCGGCGGCGTATTGAGCAGCGATAAAGCGGTGGTTTATGCGCTGTCCCGGAATTACCTGTTTCGGCCTCCCCAGCCGATGCTTATAATTATGGCCTGGGCAGGGCAGACCTCCTTGCAGGTGCCGCAGTTGATGCAGTAGGACGATCGGGACGGCAGGCTCTTGCCCTCTGACATCTCAAAACAACTGACCGGGCAGGCCTGTATACAGTCTCCGCAGCCCGTGCATTTGTCCCAATCCACAATGGATATGAACATCAGCTCTCACCAACACACGATGTCATTGTTCGATTCAGGGCATTTCTGAAATATCTCATGCTACTATGATGCCGGAATAGTGCAGGGGACGATATGATTCAGATCATGGACGAACCTTGCTATAACATGCATGTATCTTATATTCTAAATACCTGCATGAGCGGCTGCGATAAGAGATTTTCTTCAGATTGACCGCAGCAGGAATATCATATTTTCAGATGAAATAAGAAGAAGGAACATATGCTACAGATCAACAATCTCAGTAAAGTTTTTGGAAAGCAGACCATTTTCGACAGCGTGACCGCCACGATCAACCAGGGCGAGCGGGTAGGATTTGTGGGCAGAAACGGCTCAGGAAAGACGACGCTATTTCGGATGATCCTTGATGAGGAGCATCCTGACTCAGGCAATATAAGCGTGCCGCAGGGCTACCGGATCGGCCACCTTTCGCAGCATATCCATTTTACGCAGAAGACTGTCCTTAAAGAGGCCTGCCTGAGCCTCAGGCCGAACGAGGACGGCATTGACGAGACATACAAGGTGAAGAAGATCCTGGGCGGACTCGGCTTTACAGAGGACGATCTCGATAGATCTCCGCAGTCTCTGTCGGGCGGGTACCAGATACGGCTGAACCTCGCAAAGGTGCTCGTCTCGGAGCCTAACCTGCTTCTGCTTGACGAGCCTACGAACTATCTTGATATCGTCTCGATCCGCTGGCTGGGACAGGAACTTCGGGCATGGCAGGGTGAACTGATCCTCATTACGCATGACCGCGACTTCATGAACAGCGTAACAACCCATACCATGATAGTGCATCGCTGCAGGCTGCGCAAGATCCCTGGCTCTACAGAGAAGCTCTTTGAACAGATACTGCTTGAAGAAGAGGTGCATGAGAAGACGCGGATCAACGATGAAAAGAAGCGCAAGGATGTTGAGCAGTTCATCAACCGGTTCAGGGCGCAGGCGAACAAGGCAAAGGCTGTGCAGTCCAGAATCAAGGCGCTCCAGAGGCATGAGCGGCTGGAGAAGCTGACCGATATCAGAACCCTCGATTTTGCATTCAATGCCGCCCCGTTTACAGGCAAGCAGCTTCTTGTGGCAGAAGACCTCTCATTCGGGTTTGACAGGCATGACCAGTTGATAAGGAATCTTAATCTGGTCATCGGAAAGAAGGATCGCATTGCAATAGTCGGCAAAAACGGCAAGGGAAAGACAACGCTTCTGAACCTCCTTGCAGGCGAGCTGAATCCGCTTCATGGACATATCACACCGCACCCGGCCACAAAGCTCGCATACTTCGGCCAGACGAATATCAGCAGGCTCAATACTGCAAATACGGTTGAGGAGGAGATCATGGATGTGCATCCTGACCACAGCCGGGGCGTCAGCCGGAAGATCTGCGGTCTGATGATGTTTTCGGGCGATCATGCGCTCAAAAAGATATCGGTGCTCTCGGGAGGTGAAAAGAGCCGGGTGCTGCTCGGTAAAATCCTGGTGAGCCCTGCCAACCTGCTCTTTCTTGACGAGCCAACCAACCATCTCGATATGGAGTCCATAGATTCCCTGGTTGAGGCGATCGAGGCCTTCTCAGGCGCTGTCGTGATCGTCACCCACAGCGAGATGATCCTCCATGCAGTCGCCGAACGGCTGGTGATCTTTGATGACAACAAGGTGAGCGTCTTTGAAGGGACTTATCAGGATTTCCTCGACCGGATCGGATGGAAGGACGAAGCCCCAATCGAGGGCAGCGCCGAAAGACGGCCAAAGGCTGAAAAGGGCATAAACAGGAAGGACCTCAGAAAGATGCGCGCAGAGATCGTCACGAACAGGTCAAAGGCCCTGAAGCCTATCCAGACGCGTATGGCCGAGATAGAAAATATGATACTGAAACTCGAAAAAAAGGTGGAGCATGATACTAAGGCCCTGCATGAGGCAACCCTGAATAACAGGGGCGGCGATATTCAGAGTCTGTCAAAGGATATTCATGACGCACAGCAGAAGATAGAGCCCCTCTTTAATGAACTCGCAGCATTAACTGAACAGTTTGAGGAAAAAAACAGGGAGTATGACGAACTGCTGAAAGAAGTTGCATAAAATATCAGTCTTTCTATTATAGTATACCTTGCATCAGTAGTTACCTTGTTCGGTCAGGAGATGAAAAATGGCGCTGGTTGATTACTTCAAACCTGTTGTTTCGATGACTGCAGATGAAACCAGGGAGTTCATGAAGGGAAAAAATCCTGCAGATTATAATCTGATAGATGTGCGCCAGCCCACAGAATATGAACGCGGCCATCTCGCAGGAGCCCAGCTCATTCCAGTGGGAGATCTGAGGGAGCATCTGAACGAGGTTGACAGGACAAAGCCGACAATAACCTATTGAGCCTCAGGCGTGCGCAGCCGGGCGGCTGCGGCAGTGCTTACTGAGTCAGGTTTTCCGGATGTATTTAACATGCAGGGCGGCATCAGGGCATGGGAGGGCGTGGTTGCCGAAGGACCGCCTGAGGCCGGCATGGCCTATTTCGGCGATGCGGTGAAGCCGGATGAACTTGCCGTATTGGCCTGGATGCTCGAGGAAGGCTCGCGTCAGTTCTATCTGCGGCTTGATGAGATCATCACGGACGAGGATGCCCGGAAGCTCTTTGCGAACCTTGTGAAGGCTGAAGAAGGGCACGAAAAAGCGCTCGCCGAACTCTATGCGGCCTATTCGGGCGGCAGTCCCATAGAAGATAAACTCACCTCAGACAAGGGAGAGATTATGGAGGGCGGCGTCAGGGTTGATGAGGCGCTTCGCTGGGCCAGGGACAAGGATATTTCTGCCATCCTCGAGTATGCGATGTCACTCGAGGTGAATTCCCTCGATCTCTATATCAGGATGGGGCGCAGGGTTGAAGGCCACGGACGGGAGGTCTTTGCACACCTTGCGGATGAGGAGAAGAAACATCTCGAACGGCTCGCTTCACTGCTCGAAAAGAAAATCTGAATCAGGAGGATATGGCATGGCAGAAATCAGGATAGGGATTATCGGCGGATCGGGAATGGATGACCCTAAGCTGCTTACGGAAAAGAAAGAGAAGAGGGTAAAGACCCCATACGGCAGCCCCTCATCCCCGCTCACAAACGGAAAGATCAACGGCATTGATGTGACTATCCTTGCGCGCCACGGCAGGAAACATTCGATCTATCCTACGGGCGTGAACTTCAGGGCCAATATCCATAGCCTGAAACAGGAAGGCTGCACCCATATCCTGGCCACCACTGCTGTAGGGTCGCTTCGCGAGAAGATAAGGCCGGGCGACCTGGTTTTTGTAGACCAGTTTATAGATTTTACAAAGCATCGCAACCTGACGTTTCATACAAAGGATAAGGTCGTGCATACGCCCATGGCAGAGCCGTTCTGCTCTGATCTGCGCGCATTGCTCGTGAAATCTGCAAAACAACTGAAGCTGCGCCATCACGCCAAAGGCACGGTTGTTGTGATCGAGGGGCCCCGCTTTTCGACCAAGGCAGAGTCGCATATGTTCCGGATGCTTGGGGCTGATGTGATCAATATGTCAACAGTCCCTGAGGTGATACTTGCGCGTGAACTCGGCCTCTGCTACCAGGCCATAGCGATGTCAACAGACTATGACTGCTGGAAAGAGGGCGAGGAGCCGGTAACCTGGGAGATGATCCTGGCGACCATGCACAAGAATGCAGAGAATGTGAAACAGCTTCTTCTTATGGCCATATCCGGGATCAAGTCTGTTCATAGCCGCTGCGAATAAAGGAGGCAGACATGACGATAAAATCACGAATCAGGACTATTCCGGATCACCCCAAAAAGGGGATCATGTTCAGGGATATTACTACACTGATCAAGGACCCTGTCGGCTTCAGGCTGGTGATAGATAACTTCACCCAAAGATATATTACAGGCGATATTCAGTTCGACACGATAGTCGGCATCGAATCGCGCGGGTTTATCATCGGCGGCGCGCTTTCCTATACCCTGGGCAAGGGGTTTATCCCGGTTCGCAAGGCAGGCAAGCTGCCGGGGGAGAAGATCAGCCATGAATATGCGCTCGAATACGGCACCGACACGATAGAGATGCATATAGATTCGATCAGCAAGGGGGCGAGGGTCCTGCTGATTGACGACCTGCTTGCAACCGGCGGCACAGCGCTGGCAGCGGCTGCCCTTATCGAGAAGCTGGGCGGGGTTGTGGCAGAGATGGCCTTTATCGTAAACCTGCCTGATGTGGGCGGCGCAAAAAAGCTCGCTGACAAGGGCTACAAGGCATACTTTCAGACCGAGTTTGAAGGGGATTGAGAGAAGTTCAGAGAGGGGGGCTTCATCGCTGCGTAAGGCGCCTGCTTTACAGGAGTGTCAATGAGTTTGCGAATGGCGAGATTGCTTGCCATGCTTGTATTCAAGCAGACTCCCTCTTATAATTCCGTGAATGCTTTAACTGTGGATATTTGTCTCATCATCACATGCATAGCGTGTAATCAAAGGAGTCGCATGAGACGGATACGAAGATGAATTTTATTGCCGGCGGCACCATAAGAAGAAGCCTGTCATTACTCATTATCTTTATTGCCCTGCCTGCCTTGGGCATTATTGTTTATACCGGCATGGAGCAGCGAAGAACCTCCCTTGTAAATGCCGAAAACGAAGTTGCGATGCTCGCACACTCGATGGCTGAAGTCCAGAAGAATATGGCTGTGGCCACCAGACAACTCCTCTCTACCCTGGCTCTGCTGCCTGAAATACAGACTCCGGACATAGAGAAGAGCCGTGATCTCTTCAAAAACGTAATTGCGAAGAATCCCGACTATCTGAATCTGAGCCTGGTTGATCTCGACGGAAAAGTCATGTCTTCAGGCAAGGCATTTTCCGGAGTCAATCTTGGAGACCGCAAGCATTTCCGGGAGGCCCTCGAAACAAGGGACTTTGCCGTCGGTGAGTACATAATTACCAGGATAGGCAGTTCAGTGCCTGCGCTTGCCTTTGCATATCCTGTGCTTGATGAAGAAGGCCGGCCCAGGGCAGTGCTTGCAACGACCATCAGCCTCGACCGTTTTTCTTTTTTTTATAACAAAACTTCCCTGCCTGACAGATCTTTTGTGGCAATAACCGACCATAAGGGGATCAGGCTCTTCACCTATCCGCCTGATGAAGAGGTCAGGCCAATAGGCGGGCCGATTCGGGCCAATATCTGGGAAAGGGCAGAGAGGGCTGTGGGCCCCGGAGTTTTGACTACTGAGGGTTCAGACGGCATACGCCGCATCATGGCCTTTGAACAGGTCCGCTTAACAGCTGACGCTGCTGCCTCGCTCTATGCCTGGGCTGCTCTGCCTGAGGGCGAGATCCTTAAGGCCGGCAACTATATAGTTCTCAGAAATGTACTGCTGATGTTTTTGGCAACATTGATCTTTTTGACAATGGCGCTTGTAGTGGCAAGAAGAGGCCTGCTTCTGCCGATAAGAAGACTTGTCGGCCTGACCAGGGGTTTTGCAGAGGGCAGACTCGACAGCCCCGGACAAGAGAGATATGCCCCTGAGGAACTGAGGGAATTGACCAGGGCCTTCCATGAAATGGCCGATTCACTGACATTGAGCCAGAGGGCGCTTAAGGAAGACGAGGCGCGATTCAGGCTGTTGACAGACAGCATAGATGCCATCGTATACGTTTCCGACATGACAACATATGAGATCTTGTTTATTAATAAGCATGGGAGGGAATTATTTGGTGATGTGGCAGGCAGGATCTGCTGGCAGAGCATTCAGCAGAACCAGGAAGGACCCTGCCCTTTCTGCACCAACAGATATCTCGTTGATGAAGACGGCAGCCCGGCAGAGGTCTATGCATGGGAGTTCCAAAATACGTCAAATGGACGTTGGTATTATATCAAGGACAGGGCAATTCGCTGGGTTGACGGCCGTATCGTAAGACTCGAAGTGGCGACGGATATTACGAAGAAAAAAATGACTGAAGCAGACCTTGCCGAAAAGACTGAACGTCTGGCAGTCACCCTGAGAAGCATCGGAGAAGGAGTTATCACCACAAACATTGACGGCAGGGTTGAACTGATTAACAGGGCCGCCGAGTCCCTTACAGGCTGGAGCAGTGAGGCTGCAGTCGGTCGTCCCTTGTCTGAGATATTCAATATCACCTGTGAAGGCGACAGTAAGCCATGTGCCGGCCTGCTGGACAGAGTTCTTTCTGCAGGGGAGACAGTCGCCTTGCCGGAGCAGACGAAACTGATGGCAAAAAATGGACAGGTCAGGGATATTGCCGACAGCGGAGCTCCGATTCGGGACGAACATGGCGCGATTATCGGTATGGTGCTTGTATTTCGCGATATTACGGAGCAGCTGCGCACAAGGCAGGAGATGCTCAAAATAAAGAAGCTTGAGTCCATAGGCGTACTTGCAGGGGGTATTGCCCATGACTTTAACAATATTCTGGCAGCCATTATAGGAAATATAGATCTGTCCCGGCTTGATGATAGCCTTAATGAGCGAACGAGAAGTCTCCTTGGGGAGGCTGAAAAGGCGTCCTGGCGTGCACGGGACTTAACGCTTCAACTGCTTACCTTCGCAAAGGGTGGGGAGCCTATAAAGGAGGCGGCAGCCCTTAGTGAGGTTGTCAAGGATTCAGCTGATTTCGTTCTCCGGGGCAGTAAGGTAGCCTGCAGCTATTCATTCCCTGATAATTTGTGGCTGGTCGAGATAGACAAGGGCCAGATAAGCCAGGTTGTACAGAACATCATTCTCAATGCCGGCCACGCCATGCCTGCCGGAGGTGTAATTGAGGTCACAGCGGAAAATGTTTCTCCTGATGAGGCAGACCGGATCGGAGTTATAAAAAAGGGCAGGTATGTGAAGATGAGCATATCCGACACCGGTATCGGTATTGCGCCGGGCCTGCTGGAGAAGATCTTTGATCCATACTTCTCTACAAAACAGCAGGGCAGCGGTCTTGGGCTTGCCATAGCCCATTCGATCATAAGCAGGCATGGAGGAAAGATCTCTGTTGAGTCAGCTCTCGGCAAGGGATCAACCTTCACGATATACCTGCCTGCCTCAGAAGAGTCGGCTGTTACTGCCCCAAAAAGTGAAGAAGGCCCTCTGCAGACCATGGCATGCAGGATACTGGTTATGGATGATGATATATCTATCCGGGAAATGACCCGGTCTATGCTGAGCGAGATGGGCCACAATGTAACTGTCGCTGCAGACGGCAAAGAGGCTGTACAGCTTTATAGAGAAGCAGTCGGAATCGGCAGGCCAATTGATATGACAATTATGGATCTGACCGTGCCGGGCGGCATGGGCGGAACAGAGGCGGTGCGGGAAATACTCGCAATTGATCCGGAGGCAAAGGTTATTGTCTCAAGCGGGTATTCTAACGATCCTGTCATGGCAAACTTCAGGGATTATGGGTTCTGCGGCGCGATTGCAAAACCATACCAGATCAAGGAACTCGCAAGACTGATCGGTAAATTCCTGGAGCCAATGTGACTAACGGGGTCTTTCGGTTAGCCGTCCAGAGACCGGGGACTGAAACAGGCTCTTATGCCGAACTTCTTCAATGTCCCTGCGAGGCTTGAAACAGGCAGGCCGATAACATTGAAATAATCGCCCTCAATCTTTTTCACCAGATGAGCCCCTATCCCCTGAATGGCATATGCGCCCGCCTTGTCAAGGGGCTCTCCTGTTTTTGCGTATGCGCGCAGCTCATCCTGAGACATCTTTCTGAACCAGACCTTTGTCTCGACAGAACGGGATATCTTCTTTCCTGATCCGGTGTCAATTACCGTATATCCGGTTATGACCGAATGGGACTTTCCGTTTAAGAGGCTGAGCATCCTCAGCGCCTCTTCCTCTGTATGCGGCTTGCCTAAGAGCCGGCTGCCAAAAACTATGAAGGTGTCTGCTGCTATGACAACGGCATCATTATAGTCAGCAGCAACAGCCCCGGCCTTTCCTGACGAGAGATATCTGGCGAGGCGACGGGGCCTGAGGTTAAGCGAAAGGTCTTCTTCGTAATCGCTCACCCTGACCCTGAAGGCAAGGCCCATGCGGCTGAGCAGTTCCTTTCTTCTTGGTGAGCCTGATGCAAGAATGATCTGTCTCAATTAATTACCGGGCAGGTTTTTTTGCCTGAAACACTGATCGGTGTTTGGAAAGCATATTTGTATAATAGCGATGATCATGTGCACAATTCAGTGAGGCCTTTCAGCGTCATATTCTCTGCGATGATGTCATGAGGGACAAGCATATATTCCCATGGCTTGCCGCCGTTTTCCACGGTATGTGCCGAGGCAAGCTCACACCATTTCGTGGCTGCTTCCTTCTTGGTAATGACTTCGCTGTCATTCATGTCGCTCCGGGCTTTGGTCTCGCACATATAGATGCAGTCGGCGGTCTCGGCCACGAAATCAGGCACATATTCCGGCTGATCATTTTCATGCTTGTAGAAGATCTTGAACTGGCCTTTGGCTGGTTTTAACCACTTCATCACAGCTGGATCAGTCTCAAGAATTACGGCGAACTTGCGTTCAGAGTCCGACTGGAATTTCTGCGTATCATACAGACATCGTGCAAAACCGCCGAAGACCAATTGCCCGATCCTGCCCTTATCCTCCACAGTCTGCCTGAAATGCTGCACAGAACCGCTTAGTACCGTGTATGCGGGCTTCTTCAATTCGGTAAAGCCCTTGCTCACCTTGACTTCGTACTCCACGGGGCTTTCCCACTGATGTTTCTGCATCTGCACATGCATAAGCTCAGCCAGTTTACCTTGATAATATAGAAGGACGTTCCTCACCTTGTCCTCTTCCTTCAGGTAGCTCAGAAGATGTTTTACTACCTGCCCTGCAAGGTCATAGAGGAGGTCCGCATGAGCGTCATAGGAGATATCGTTGTAGTCAATTAATGCGCGGACGAGATAATCTTCCATCCTCAGCTCATCCTTGATCGAGCCCTCAGGTGTCAGGAATTCCTGTACGCTGGTCCGCAGATGCTGGATCAGCAAGTCACGCTCCACCGGCGAAAAGTTTATCGCTTTCACCTCAACCTCAAAAGGATCAAAGCCGATGGTAACCGCCGTCTTTGGAACGACATAGATGCGGGGGATGTCAATGGTTTGCTGAACGACCATCTCGGTAGTCTTTGCCACAATTGCAAGGACATCAGGCTTTTCGGAGATGCCTTCCAGTTCCATTTGGGCTGGAGCGAGTTCCTCCGCAACCCTGTCAGCGATAAATTTGACAACTTCGGTCTTCCCGAGGTGGGCAGAGGTGGGCAGATTCTCACACTCTCCGATGACCTTATAGGCGACCTGAGCTACTTTTTGCTCCGCTGCTGTCTTGAAAACAGGTTCAATGCGCTTCTGTGCTTCGCCAAAGGGGACAACAGCAGGCGCTGCCAAACCAAGCTGATGTTCTATGGCAGGTTGGGCAATCACGGATACTGTCTTTTGGAAGTCTTTCTGAGGATCAAGTATGACCTCCTTCAGACGTATGACCGAATCGCCTATATTAGCCTCGTCAATAATTTCCTGAAAGCGGTCATGGGCTACGATGTTCAGTCTGTCGACAGCTGTAACTCCTGTGCGCTTGCCATAAGGAAGCCTGAGACCCCGACCAATGGACTGTTCAATCAGAATTCGCGCATTAGCGGCTCGCAGAGGGACTATCGTATAAAGATTCGTCACATCCCAGCCTTCTTTAAGCATATTTACATGGATCACGATCTCTGTCGGCTCGTCATAATGCTCGACCTTCAGGAGCTTTTCGATCATTTCTTCCTCTTCAGCCCCTGTCTTGCTCGAATCAACCTGGATCACTTTGTCCTTGTATCGTCCTTCGAAAATCGATTGTATCCGCTGCATTAGGGCGCCTGCATGAGTAGTGTCGCGGGCTATCACAAGAAGAAACGGCTTGACGATCTGTTGGCCAGTCTGGCGGCCATAGGTTTCCAGTTCAACCTTGACGCTTTCGTGCAGCCTCACGCCGTCTTCAAGCTTGATAGTTTCAAGCTGCTCTGCTGTGAATTGACCTGGATTAAAGTTCTTTTGCGTAACGACTGCAGGTTCTTTCACAAAGCCATCTGCCATCGCCTGCGAGAGGGAATAGCTGTAAATGACGTTCTTGAACGGTATCGCCCCCTTGCCTGATTCCACATACGGTGTGGCCGTAAGTTCAAGTCCAAGGATCGGCTTCAGCTCGTTAATCGCCCG
>CAYUNK010000062.1:12894-15214 GCA_964446125.1 uncultured Nitrospiraceae bacterium
ACGGTGTGGCCGTAAGTTCAAGTCCAAGGATCGGCTTCAGCTCGTTAATCGCCCGAACGCCAGCGCTTGCGCGGTACCGATGTGATTCATCCATAAGCAGGACAAGATCACTCAGCCCTGCCAGATAATCAAAATAGCTTTCGCCGATGTATTCGGAGAGCCTCTTAATTCGTGGAGCCCTGCCGCCTCTCACTTCTGAATTGATCTTTGATATATTGAAAATATTGACCTTCACCTGCGTCAGCCAGTCGAAAAGACTACCGGCCTTGCTTTCATAGTTATCGCCTGTGATGATCTCAGGAGGCATGGTCGAGAATTCGGCTATCCCTCTGAAAACATACTTGGACGTATTCGGCGTGAAATCAGTAATCAGCTTGTTATAGATGGTAAGGTTTGGAGCAAGAACAAAAAAGTTATTGATCCCATGAGCAAGGTGAAGATAACTGATAAAGGCCCCCATGAGCCGCGTCTTTCCCACGCCTGTAGCAAGGGCGAAGCAGAGCGAAGGGAAATCGCGCTCGAAGTCCGACACCGTCGGGTACTCGGTCCTGATGACCGAAAGGGCCGAGGCCAGGTCGGTGTCCTTGGCGGGCGGTATGATCTCGGTTATGCGGTCAAGTATCTCCAAAGAGTCCCGCTGCGGCTTTCTCAGGCTGAGACGGCCGGATATGGAATTTACATGGCGATTCATTGTTGCCCCTTCTCCGGCAGGAGATGCTCCAGGCGTTGCCGCGCACGCTGGATCGCTTTGTGAAGTGTCTTCTCAAGCACCCTCCGCGAAGGCAATTCCGTCAGGTACTCGGCAACCCGAATGCCGCTTTTTTCCAGTTCCAGCAGTTCTACGGTCTCATGTTTCTTTCCGGCGCATAGGATCAGGCCGATGGGCATCCCTTCGCCTGGCTTTGTCTCATACTTCTGTAGCCAGCGAAGATAGAGAGCCATCTGTCCCTTGTCAGCAGGTTTGAAGTCGCCGAGCTTGAGTTCAATGGCTATGAGCCGCCGCAGGCCGCGATGGAAAAAGAGGAGGTCGAGATAGTAGTCGTCATGGTCAACGGTTATCCTCTTCTGTCGCGCAAGAAACGCGAAATCAACACCCAGCTCAAGAATAAATGCCTCCATTTCGCGAAGAATGGAGTCTTCCAAGTCTTTTTCTATGTACCGATCCTTCAGCCCGAGAAAATCAAGGATATAGGGGTCCCTGAAAACCAGGTCAGGCGTCATCTGGTCGGCGACCCGCAAGGTATCGAGTTCATGCCGAATGACCTTCTCTGGTTTTCTGGAAATGGCTGTGCGTTCATAGAGCATGCCGGCTATTTTCTGCTCCAGAGTCCTTGTGCTCCATCGTTCAAGCCGGCACATCTCTGCATAGAAGTCTCGTTTGAGAGAATCGTCAATGTAAATGATTGTTTTGAAATGCGTCCACCCTAATTGTCTCCGCAGTGCAGAGACAATTTCCTCGTCGGGGAAAACCTCCGCAAACCGTACCATGTGGCGCAGGGATTTCGCAGAAAAACCTCGTCCATAATCCTTTTCCAATTGTCGCGACAGTGTACCGACAATTTTCTCCCCGTATTCCGCCCGCTTGCCCTTCAGTATTTCTTCACTGATTCTCTTTCCGATCTTCCAGTAAAGCATTGTCAAGCCGGCATTCACAGTCGTAGCTACGGCGGCGCGCGTTTCCTCGATCAACCGTCGAACGTATTTAAATAATTCCCTGTTGGCAACCGCCTTTGACTTCATTGCCCCTCCTCGCCGAAGAGGTTCTTTTGTCCCGGCTCCTCGGGAGCCTTCGGGAGGTTTTCGACCCGGAGGCTGTAGTCATCATGTCCCCATTCGCAGCGGCTGAGGACCGTCTTTGGAATCTTTTTGACGGTGAGATTTGCAAAGCTGTCAGGCTTGCCCCTGAAGGCTGTGCATAGAACAAGAAGAGAATTATTGCCGCCAACCTCATCGGAGAGCTGCTGCAATTGAGCATGGCTCAGGTTCTGAGTAGTCACATATACAAAATCACTCTCGGTCGAATACCCGTGCTGCCAGTAAACAGAATCAGACGGAGCATAGGTGAAGCCTTCGAGCTTGCAGAGGGCCTCCGCCAGCATCGTGGCATTGTATTTCTGGTTAATGACCCAGTTGCCCCACTTGTCCTTTTCGAGCAGTGACGGCGCAAGTTTGTAGTAGCGAAATCCCCCGCCTCCTTTCCAGTTCACGGCCTTGCTGATTCCTCCCTGATCCGTGCCGTCAATAACCTTCTGCATGCGCGGGATGATGTGCGTGTGGCAGTGTTCGCCAAGCTCCACCATGATCCACCGCCGTCCCATCT
>CAYUNK010000063.1:0-15122 GCA_964446125.1 uncultured Nitrospiraceae bacterium
GCTGCTTTGCTCTTTCATTACGCCGACTTTGTTATATGAACAAATTCACCCTGGTTCGCCACCCTCCTGCCTTGCCTTTTGGAGTCCGTACATCAAGGCATCCTTTGACTGAATTGAACCGTCATACGCAACTAACATCTTCATCTTTTTTTCCTCCTGAAAGTTATTAATTTGTGATCTCTTTTTATATTGCATATGTCATGCCAACAATTTATTTCAGATATATCAATGTGTTAGAGGTTCTTTGCAGTGAATTCACTGCAAGATAGGCTGCATCGAATTACTGCAGTTAATCACAAATGAATGCCTGAATTATTGAAGGAAAAGGCGGTCAGCTGGGTGAAATAGAGGCTGTATCTATTCCAAGCAGCCTTATTTTTTGCTGCAGATTCTGGCGATGTATATTCAGCAGACGGGCAGCCTCAGAGATGTTGCCGTTTGATTCGATCAGAGCAGCCATAATAATTCCCTTCTCAAACTGGGCCTTTGCATCCCTTAACGGCATTATCGGTATTTTTTGAGCTGCCTCGTCTATCCTGTTGCCTTCGAGAATATATTTAGGCAGTTCATCCCGCTGTATTACAGTATCTGCCGTGAAAGCAATCGCATATTCTATGGCATTTTCAAGTTCTCTGACATTGCCGGGGAAATGATAATTCATAAGCGCATGCAATGCTTCCTTGGAGATGCCTTTGATGTTTTTATCAATAACCTTGTCCTTATGTTTCTTTATAAAATGATTAATTAGCAGGGGAATGTCCTCTTTCTTTTCTCTGAGCGGGGGGAGTTCTATGGGTATCACATTCAGTCTGTAATAAAGGTCTTCCCTGAACAGCTTTTCAGCTATTGCTTTTTTCAGATCCCTGTTTGTGGCCGCTAAAATACGCACATTCACATTTCTCGTCTTTGTCTCGCCAACCCTCTGAAAATCGCCGTCCTGCAGCACACGCAGGAGCTTCACCTGTAATATCAAGGCCAGTTCCCCTATCTCATCGAGAAAGAGCGTGCCTGAGTCAGCCTCTTCGATAAGACCTTTTTTGTCCGCAACAGCGCCGGTAAATGCACCCTTTACCACGCCAAAAAGCTCTGATTCGAGCAGTCCCTCAGGGATCGCGCCGCAGTTCAGAGTTACGAATTTTCTGTTTCCGCGGACGCTGTTGATATGCACAGCGCGCGCAACAAGTTCCTTGCCCGTTCCGCTTTCACCCGTGATCATTACATTGCTTTCGCTTGATATGGCATGCCGCATTGTGCTGAAGACCTCAAGCATCCTTGGACTGTTGCCGATGATGTTCTGGAATGAATACCTCATCTCTATCTGTGATCTGAGGTTGATATTCTCTATTTCAAGCCGCCTTTTTTCGAGGGCCCTCCTGACCGGTATGCGCACCTCATCCGGAGTAAAGGGCTTCGGAATATAATCATATATGCCCTTCTTTACCGCATCAATGGCAGATGAAATAGATGCAAATGCCGTAATCAGGATAAAAATACTGTCAGGCGCCATATCTTTAACGCGCTCATAGACTTCAAACCCATCCATCTCAGGCATTTTTACATCCGAGATAATAAGGTCATACTTATTTGTCCTGATAAGGTCAATGGCCTGAAGACTGCTTGTTGTGCTGAAAGTCTCTATCCCCTCTGTTTCAAGAATAGCCTCAACTGCTTCACAAACGGTTTTTTCGTCATCAATCACCAGGGCTGTTAAGTTTACCATTGTTTAATTTCCTGAACTGATTTGATTGGGCATGCTGCTTTCTGCTGTGTTGTCCGCAGGTTCAATTGACGCTGCAGGGGCTACCGGAAGTCTTACAATAAATGTAGTCCCTTGCCCCAAAGCGCTCTGGACCTCAATGCTGCCGCCATGTCTCTTAATGATACCATAACTGACAGCGAGGCCGAGGCCTGTCCCGTTTGTCTGTTCTTTTGTCGTAAAAAAGGGATCAAATATCCTGTTTAAATTCTCGGCAGGGATTCCCCTGCCTGTATCAGCAACCATGATCTCTATGTAATTATCCATCAGGCCTGTTGATACACGAATATTCCCGGGCGGGGTAATTGCCTGAAAAGCATTTTGAAGTATATTCATAATTACCTGACCGATCCTTACGGGATCTATATATATTGAAGGAAGGTCTTCGGCATATGTTACAGTCAGCGCAATGTTATCCTCTGGATGCTGATATTTGAAAGACTCGATGATTTCAGATACTGTCCGGTTCACATTAATCTGCTCAAGCCTGAGCGGCGTTTCCCGCGCATAGCTGAGCACCTGCCCCACAATATCTCTTGCCCTCGTAGTTTCACGCACTATCATCTGCAGACGTTTGTAATAACGATCATCCGGCTGCATCTGCTCAAGCATAAGGCTCGAAAACGTAAGTACCGATGTAAGAGGATTATTGATTTCATGTGCGATGCCGGCTGCAAGCTTGCCTATGGAGGCCAGTTTTTCTGCCTCTATAAGCTGCCCCTGCTTTTCATGCAGTCTTTCTATTGCGAGTTCAAGAGATCTCATGGAATTATTGATCTGCATAGCCATCTGGTTGAATGACACAGAGAGCGTTGCCACCTCATCGTTGCCTTTAACTTCGATGAGTTCTGTGTAATTGCCATTGGCGATCCTCTTAGTAGCCTTATTAAGAGTTATTATCGGCAGCGATATTTTTCTTGCAAGATTTCTGTTTATGAAGATCCCGATAAATACGATAATAACGAACGACGCCAGAAGAAATTGCATGCCTCTTACAAGAACCGCATCAATGTTTTTCCTCTCTTTCCTTGACAATTTTTCAGTAAAAGCCTGTATTTCCCTCGCAGTTTCTCTCATATTTTCGAGCATCTTGATTTCATATTTGTAGAGGTCATACAGTTTCCTCACTATCAACTGATAATGAATAATATTGTCGTCAACAGGAAACGAGCCGACAGTCCTGATGAAATCATCAAAACTTTCCTGGTTCTTGAATAACATGATATTTTTCTCGTGTTTTCTGAGCAGGGAAAATTTCAGGGTGTCTGTCATGTTCAGATGCTGCTCGATATTTCTTGCAGACTCACCCACACGTATCTCGAGCATGCCCTGCTGCTTTGCATTCTCTGCAACGAGTTTAATATTGGATTCATATTTCCCGATCTTCTCCTTCATAATCTCATAATCACGCTTTCCTATCTCTGCGATTATTTCAGCGCTTATCTCATCAATATGAGCATTCAATATCGTGAGATACCTCATAAGCTCATCAAGACTTTCAGTATCCCGAAAAAGAAGAAAATTCTTTTCATGTCTCCGCATCTCAAGAAGGTTGTTCGTGATATCATCAGAGGTCTCAACAAAATTCAACTGGGTAGTGATGGTGCGAAGTTCCCTATAGGCGAATAAGCCAAGAATAAAGGACAGCGCCATGTATAGAGTAAATGCGAAGAAGAGCTTATTTTTTATTGTCATGATTCAATAATTCTCGGTCCAACCAATAAGAAAGTTACGTCTTCCATAGTCACCCGGACTTAACAACAAGCACGGCAGATGAGGCGAGGACTATCACCCTGTCTGCAACGCTTCCTACAAGAATTTTGTCAATTCCTGTCTTGCCGTGTCTGCCCAGGACAATCAGGTCTGCATTTTTTGTCTTTGCCAGACTTATAATTTCCTCCTCAGGAACTCCTGACAGCATGAGGCATTCAGCCAAAACCCCTTCCTTTGCGGCTGCTTCTTTCAGTTTCCTGATACTATGCTCAACCTTCAGTTTCTCTTCTTCTGATGCAGCAGCAACTTGCTGCCGGGAATGGCCAAGGTGAACCAAATCTTCGGATGTTATTACTGTCACCACTGTAAGACCTGCCTTGCAGCGTTTGGCAATCGCAATTGCTTCATATACTGCCGCATCACCGTACTGTGAGCCGTCAGTTGCGGCGATAATGTTTCTACAGTCTATTTCAGCCTCTTTTGGCACTACAAGGACATTTGAATTTGCAGCTCCTATAACTTTTGCAGTCACGCTTCCGAGCATCAGTCTTTTTATGCCGGTTCTTCCCCGTCTGCCCATGACGATCATATTAATTCCATTCTTCTCTGCCTCGTCAACAATACACCTGTATGGCTCCTCACCGTGACAGACAATAGTCTCACATTCAACGCCCTTATTGAAAGCCCTTTCTTTTACTGATTCGAGATGTTCTCTTGCCTCTTTTCCGGCATTCTCGATCAGTTCGGGGGCGATAGCCTCAAATTCCTGATTCGTCTTGACAACATAAACGGCAATTATCCTGGCTGAACTTGCTTCTGCAAGATTAATTGCCTCCCTGACCGCGCCTTCGCTATATTCAGAGCCATCGGTCGGAAGAAGAAGTCTTTTAATTACTGCAGTTGGACATATCTGAGTCATATTAATGACCTCCCGCCTTTAATATACCGCTTGCAGCAAGAACCAGCACGGCAATCTCGATTATTGCGATGGCGATGTACGGGGTGTCCTTTTTTCTGATAAGTATCGGCAGGATTCCGCCATAGCAAAGAATCGTCAGGCCTGCAAGTATGCCGATGCCGACAAAATTCAGATAATCGGCCTTATTTACATGTGCAAGCCACCCCCATCCGATCGGTATATTGAAGGCCTGATTAAACTCATGAGCTCTCATTCCCCAGTACGGCACATCTGAACCTGCCGGGATTTCGGACAGTTTTTCTATTGGCACATAACTTGGCAGAATGCCTGACATATAAATAAAAAAAGAGACAACAAGCATGGCCAGCCCTATCCACATCCCTGTATTTAATATGCCGGCATATACAAGCTGTTCTTCTGACGCCCTATTCCTCTTTTCTGTCATGATCTGACCCCCTAATTCCATATCTCAAGGCCTTTGAGCAGTGCCCTGAGTCCTGCAAACAGCAGAAGCCCGATAACCATCCACTTGATGGCCTTTGGCTTTGTCTTTGCCAGTATCTTAACACCCACAATTGAGCCAAGCATTATGCCTATAATCGAAGGCACAACTATCATCGGCAACACTGCGCCCTGATTAAGATATACCCAGGCTGCCGATGTGTCTGTTATAGAGAGAAGGAACTTGCTCGTTGCAACAGAAACCTTAAGCGGCGCCCCCATAAGAAGATTTAATACAGGAACATTCGCCCATCCGGCGCCAAGTCCGAACATTCCCGCCATGACGCCGATTACGACAAATAAAGCCAGCCCCTGAGGAGTTCTATGCACCTGCCACTCTATATCTTTGTCCAGGGATTCTTCTCTGTATATTCCCATAATGTGAAGGCTCTCTGAGAGCTTATCAGGTTTCAGAACCTTTGGAAAGTCAGATTTCCTGGCAGTGCCCATGATCACCACAATAAACAGAATTGTGGCGCCAAGGAGTATATTCACTGTGTTCGGTTTGAGGGCCAGGCCGATCATTGCGCCGACAATTGCCGCAGATGACGCTATAAGGGCAACCGGCAGCGACAGCCTGAGGCTCGCGAGATTTCTCTTCAGAAGCCCCGGACCTGCTGCAAGCGCTCCTGCAAGTGCAACTAACAACCCGGCACCCCTGACAAAATCTATATTAAATGGAAAAAATCCTCCTATAATAGGCACAAACAGAACACCACCACCTACACCTCCGAGAACCGCCAATATTCCAAGAATAAAGGTAACAACAAACAATACCAGAGGCCACACCCACCACGCAGTAACAGATGCCTCCGGTGTTACAAGGTCAGTCTGCTGAGGCGAGGCAAAAGCATCACAAATGGGTCCAAATATTATGAGTAATGTGAGCAATAGAAAAAGACTCAGATATTTTTTCTGACAAGCTGCACTGCCTGATTTTATTGACATATTTTCTGCCTACCTTGATTATAGCATTTACTATGCATTATATTGCACATTACATGCCACAGTAACTTTCCTTTATTTTCAAGGAGATTGCATGTCATATGCAGTAATTATACTGCATATGACATGCAAGTATATACTGCAGTGAGGTCTATCAATGATTCAGGCTGTATGGAGGTGAAGATCCATTGGCCGTTAAAATCTCCGGCAATTTATTGGTTCCATTGCGTATTGCAGAGTCAAAATATTGATGAATGAAGTCTTGCAGAAATCATTTCGGCCCTCTTTCAATGTCTGCCTTAAGGCAGTTCCTCGAAAAAAGCATGGCCGCAGCCAGGCATAAGAGACCTGAGACAGAAACTGCGCGCGGGGTGCCGAGTAAGTCCGCAGCAGCGCCCATAATTGCATTTCCGATCGGCACTGTTCCAAGAAAAACCAGTGAATATACAGACATAACCCTGCCCCTCAGTTCATCAGGGACTGATATCTGAATAAAGCTGTTGGCAATAGCCAGATAACTGACCATTCCCCAGCCTGCCGCCATAATAATCAGCAGGGAGAGCCAGAATATTTCAGAGAGGGAAAAGAGTATGAGACCTGATGCAAACGTAATCGCAGCAAGGGACATAAAACGAGTCTTATCATGTATCTCCCTGCGAGCAGCAATAAAAAACGCAGCAGCCAGGGCTCCGATTCCTGATGCGCCTACGAGATATCCGAGCCCCTCTGCGCCGGCATGAAATACCTCTGCTGCAAAGATCGGCAAAAGACTGATATACGGCAGTCCTATAATGCTGAATATTGCGATCAGAATAAATACATGCCTCATCTCCTTTGTCTCCCGGATAAAGCTGAGGCCTTTATGAAAGTCCCGCAACAGACCCTCTGATGAGTGTCTCGGCTCTCCCCTCGCCTCTATCCGGTACAGGGCGAAGATAACTGCAGCAAAACTGATTGCATTCAGATAGAAGCAGGCCGGGATGCCGAGATATGCTATGACAATGCCGGCAAATACAGGTCCGATGATGCGGGCTCCGTTAAATGCAACTGAATTCAGGGCTATGGCATTTGCAATATGGCCCTTGCCGACCAGTTCTGCAAGAAAAGACTGGCGCACCGGTATATCCAGGGCATTGATAGTGCCAAGAAACGCGGCCAGCGCTGCCACATGCCAGACCGCAACTGTGCCGCTGCCTGCAAGAAAACCGAGCATGACTGCCGACATGATCGAGAGGGCCTGAGTTATCAAAAGCAGCCTGCGCTTGGGGTACCTGTCTGCAATCAGCCCCCCGAATAGGGAAAAGATCAGTATCGGCAGTGAACCGGCTGCTGCCACCATGCCGAGGTGAAGTGGTGATTTAGTCAGGCTGTAAACCAGCCAGCCCTGCGCAACAGTCTGCATCCAGCTCCCTGACAGAGAAATGATCTGCCCGAACCAAAAGAGCCTGAAGTCCCTGAACGACAAGGCCGAAAATCTGACTGTATGCTCCTGGGTCACTGTCTTCCTGAAAAAGACGGCAGTATCCAATCAACTGAATTATTCTGGCCCATCGGCATAAATAAGACGCCTCAAGAGAAATGATCCGCAAAACAGAAGGACATTCACCATTACTATGGTTGCGCCTGCAGGCAGATTCAGCGAAAAGGAGATAAAGACGCCCAGGACAAGTGCAATGAGCGAACAGGCTGAGGCGATTGTGACGGCATTTCTGAATCCACGCGCATTCTGAAAGGCAGTCACTGCGGGAATTACAAGAAGCGCAGATGTGAGCATAATGCCCACTATCTTCATCGCAAGGACAACAGTGACAGCGGTCAGAATCATCATCACACCATTGATACGGTCAACCGGAACTCCGGATGCCCGAGCAAACTCCTCATCAAAGGCGATAGAAAATATTTCATCAAAGTAGAAATATATTGCAGAAAGCACCATGACCGAAATAACCACGGCAGCAGCAACCTCTACACTGTTTATCGAGAGGATATTGCCGAAGAGATAGCTGAAGAGATCTACATTGAACCCACCTGCAATACTGGCAAGCAGTATGCCGACTGCAATGCCGATCGAAGAGACAACAGCAATCGCAGCATCGCCAAATACCCTCGCCTTCTCCATTATCTTGAGTATGCCGATCGAACTCCCAACAACAATCGGCAAAGAGACTGCAAGGGGATAGAAGTTCAGTGCCATGGCAAGGGCAACAGAGCCAAAAGTGACATGGGAAAGCCCGTCGCCGATCATAGAGAGCCTCCTCAGCACAAGGACCACGCCGAGCGCTGCACAGAGCAGAGATATCAGCGAACCGGCGATCAGTGCGCGCTGGATGAAACCATAGCCCAGGAATTCAATCAAATCCATACAACAATCCTTATCATCTCAGTGTTTGTGACATATAATATGCTGGGAAGAAGAACCAAAGAAACTCTCCATATTCTCTGACAGACAGAACTCGTCAAAGCCTCCGAAAAATACAACTCTCTTGTCCAGATACATAAGTTTGGATGCGTATTTTCCGACACTGCCGATATCATGCGTAACAAGAATAACCGTCACTTTTTTCTTCTCATTCAGATCATTAAGCAGCGAAAAGAAACCTTCCCTCACCTCAGGGTCAAGGGCGCTTGTAGGCTCGTCAAGGATGAGAAATTCAGGCCCATTCACAAGGGCCCTCGCAATAAAGACCCGCTGCTGCTGTCCACCTGAAAGCTCCCCTATAAGCCTGTTTCTGAGCCCCTTAAGGTCAAACAGCTCGATCATATCCTCTATTTCTTCACCGGCAACCCTCCTGCCTGCCTTTTTCTTTGCGATCAGCCCCTGGGATATAACCTCACGGACAGTTGTCGGAAAGCGTGGATTGAAAAAATCCATCCTCTGTGGCAGATACCCAACTCTGTCCCTATGCTCCATGGCTGCAGGCGCTGCTCTGAAAAGAGAGATAACTCCATTTGATGGGTTTATAAGGCCGAGAATGCATTTAATAAGCGTTGATTTGCCTGATCCGTTTGGACCGACAAGGCCGATGTAGTCGCCCTGAAGTATGCTGAAATTCACGCCTGACAAGACCTGCCTCCCGTCAAAGGCAACTCCAAGGTCCTGCGCCTCGACAATACTTATGGACATTGGAGTCCTGTCCTTAGATTAACCAGATTCTGCTCCATCAACTCATAAAATGTCCTCCCGGCAGTAAACTCATCTTTTGATATATTATGAGCGCCATGGAGCTTTAGAAGTTCAGCGCCCGTCTCCTTTGCAATCGTCCCGGCAACCCTCGGACTAAGCAGTTCCTCATAGAATATATGGTTCAGTCCTTCCCTGCGGAGCATTTTGCTTATATCGGCGAGGTTTCTTGCCGTTGGCTCTGCATCTGGAGAAAAACCATAGGCTGCCCTGTATCTTAATCCATATCGGGCAGCAAGGTAGCCGAATGTATAGTGCCCTCCATTTACAAATACCTTTTTCCGGCAATTCAAAAGCCCTTTGTTATAGTCAGCATCAAGTCTGGTGAGCAAGACCTTGTAATGTCCTGCATTCGTTGTATAACTATCCCTGTTTAACGGATCTTTTGAGACAAGAGCGGCCGTAATTGTATTGATCATGGTCATGGCATTGTCGAAGTCAAGCCATATGTGAGGGTCTGCGCCCTGCCCCGTCTCTTCATGCTGTTGTGCCATCCCCTTATGGTAATGAGCCCCTCCATCATCGCCATGTTTGCCGCCTTTTATAAGCCTGACACCCTGGCTTGCATCTACAACAACAGTCCGGCTGCTGTCTGCTCCTTTAATCAGTTTCTCTGCCCAGGGCTCCATAAATCTGTTCGTATAAATAAAGATATCAGCATCATTAAGCATCAGGATATCTGACGGCCTCGGTTCAAAGCTGTGAGGTTCTGCGCCAGGGGGCAGAAGAAGCCTTACTTCTGCATGCTCTCCAGCTATGTTTTTGGCGAAATCATACAGCGGAAACAGAGTGGCAACCACAATAAGCCGCCCTGGCCTGTCTGCAGACCCCTCATTTATTGATCTCTCACAGGAAAGCATTAGAATCATTACACATAATAAAAAAACTGTCAGTCCTGTTCTGCCAATTTTCATACTTAAGTTGCATCCCGTCCGACACAGGTTTTGCATAGTCCGTTTATCTGCAGGATATGCGAAAGTATTTGCCCCTTCATGCCGTCTACGACAAGCGCTTCCATCTCTTTTTCAGCGCAGAAATGAAGGTCTTCGACCCTGCTGCAGGAGACGCAGATAAAATGATGGTGATGTTCTTCGTTTCTGCAGAGATAATAGTAGAGCTGCCGGTTGGGATGGATCACCCGGGATATTATGTTTCCCTCATGGAGTTCATCGAGAATCCGGTACACAGTCGGCAGGCCAATTCTCCTGAAGTTCATCTGCATCTTCTTCCAGATAGCCTCAGGGCTCAGGTAGATCTTTTCCCTGTCAAGGATCTCCAGCAGCGCAAGCCTCCTGGGCGTTGCCTTAAGGCTCAGGCCTCTCAATAATGGATGAAATAATGATTCCATATCTCTCTTTCTAAACAGAAACTGTTTCTATTTATCACAGGCAGCATTAATAAGTCAACAAGGCAGGGGTTTTTTGTGTAAACAGGATCAAATCAGTATGAAGAGGGGCTGGGTTTATCCTCTCGGCAGAATAAAAAAGAGCTGTCTGCCATGCAGCGCAGAAAATAGTATATAACTGCTATCCCTTGATAAAATAATCCATAAGCCTGTATCCTTCATCAAATATCAAAATATCATCCCGCTTTGTTATCGTCTCGTCGTATCCTGACACTGTATTGGACTTCGGCGACCGGCTGTCAAAAAGCATAAAAGGAACAGGCTCTTCTGAGTGGGTCCTGATCGCCAGGGGCGTTGCATGGTCAGGCAGAACAAGGATCCTGTACTCCGGGAATTCCTTCATGCCTTCCATAACACCGCCCACAATAAACTTGTCAAAGTCCTCAATAGCCTGAATCTTGTCCTTGCAGTTGCCGGAGTGGCCTGCCTCGTCAGGGGCCTCCACATGCAGATACATGAAATCTACCCTCTGTAATGCCTCGATAGTGTAATCGGTCTTTCCCTGGTAATTGGTATCCAGATATCCGGTAATACCGGGCACCTTAAGGATCTCAAACCCTGCATATATGCCAAGACCCTTTGTCAGGTCAACAGCAGATACAAGTCCGCCGCTGATGCCGTATTTTTCATAAAAGGTCGGCATCTTAGGTCTCCTGCCCTGTCCCCAGAGCCAGATGCTGTTACCGGGGTTTTTCCCGTCCTTGATTCTGTTTCTGTTGACAGGATGGTTCTCAAGAATATCTACCGAGTCCATCATGAGCTTCCTGATCAGTTCTTCGCCATGACCCACAGGAAGATAATCAATTATATCCTTGCCCAGCATGTCATGGGGAGCAACACACTCAATGTCGGTTGAGCCGCCTGCCCATACCATCAGATGCCGGTAACTGACTCCGGGGAAAAAAGAGACCGTATCAGAGCCGAGCCTGCTGCCCACCTCACTGATCAGTTCTGCCGCCTCAGAAGATGATATATGACCGCTGCTGTAATCCTCCATCTGAGCCCTGGTCTTATCTCTGTTGAATTTCAGCGTAACGAGATTACACCTGAAGGCGACGTCATTATCTCCAAGCTCTATGCCGATGCTTGCAGCTTCAAGAGGGGCCCTGCCGGAATAATATTTTGCAGGGTCATATCCAAGGATACTAAGGTTTGCCACGTCAGAGCCCGGCTGCATGCCCTCAGGCACAGTCCTGACCTTTCCAAGCCTGCTTGTTGCAGCAAGCCTGTCCATGTTTGGCGTATAGGCCTTCTGAAGCGGGGTTCTTCCGCCAAGCTCCTCGACCGGCCAGTCAGCCATACCGTCTCCGACTATCACGACATATTTCAAATGCATACCTCACAATCCGGCAAGAGATCGGGGTCAGTTACAAGACTGCCCTGCCTGCCGGTCAGAATACTGTCTATGCTATAATGTCGCCCACTACCATCTCAACTTCAATGCCCTTGTCCTTCAGAAAGGCTATGCCCTTTTCGAGATCATCTTTCTGACCCTCGAGTTCAAGCACCATCTCTCCAACGGTCTCGGTGATCCTGGCCCGCCTGATGTTCGGCATCACATTAAACTGCCTTGCCATAGTGAAGATCACCGGCTCCTTGATAAGGCTCTGCGGAAACGTGAGTTTCACCCGTGTCTTCATGATACTCTCCTATCCGCCACCGCCAGCAATGGCAGGAACAATTGATACCTCGTCTCCATCTTTGACAGGGGTTTCCTCTGCATTAAGGAAACGAATGTCTTCGTCGTTGACATAGATGTTTACGAACCTGCGGATCTTGCTGTTTTCTGTAACGCGCTCAGCAAGCCCAGGGTAATTACCGTCAAGTTCTTTTATCAGCGCTATCACTGTTGCTGCGCTTCCCTCCACCTCTTCCTTTCCCTGTGTCAGTTTCTGTAACGGCGTAGGTATTCTTACTTTCACTGCCATATCGTTCCTCCTTGCTATTGAGCGTTCTTTATTTTCTCAAGCACTTCCTCAAAAGAGGAAAGGCTCGGCTTTATATAATGCGGCGCTGCAGTATGACCCTGCAATGCCTCCTGAGTCTTAAGCCCGTTGCCGGTAATGCAGATGACGGTTGTCCCGCTGCGCTTTATCTTTCCGTTTTCTATCAGCTTACGGGTCGAGGCCAGGGTTACTCCTCCTGCGGTCTCGGCAAAGATGCCTTCTGTCTTTGCAAGCAGCTTTATTGCATCTATTATCTCCTGATCCGTAACATCCTCGGCAAAGCCGCCTGTTTCCCTGATCACCTGAGATGCATAAAAACCATCGGCAGGGTTTCCAATGGCAAGGGATTTTGCGATCGTATCCGGTTTGACAGGCCTGATAATATCCGTGCCTGCCTTTACTGCAGCAGAGATTGGACTGCAACCTGTTGCCTGGGCCCCAAATATCTTCGTATTCAGTTCCTTCAGAATGCCAATCTCCATGAACTCCTTTAGCGCCTTCGAGACCTTTGTCAGAAGCGAACCGCTTGCGCAGGGCACAACGATATTGTCCGGCGCCCTCCATCCAAGCTGCTCAGCTATCTCAAAGCCGATTGTCTTTGACCCTTCTGCATAAAAAGGCCTGATGTTGATATTGACGAATGCCCAGCGGTATTTGTTAGCCACCTCGCTGCAGAGTCTGTTGACATCATCATAATTGCCGTCAACCGCGATCAGATTCGGCTCATAAACAAGAGATGCCACGATCTTGCTCGCCTCGAGCGTGGCAGGGATGAATATAAAACGGCTGAACCCGGCCCGTGCTCCATGAGCAGATACAGAATGCGCGAGGTTGCCGGTGGATGCACAGGCAACCGTATCGAACTTAAACTCCTTTGCCTTGGTCAGCGCAACAGCAACTACGCGGTCCTTAAACGACAGAGTCGGATGCACAACCGAATCGTCCTTTATATAGAGATCATCAATGCCAAGCTCCTTTGCAAGCCGGTCTGCCTTAACAAGAGGCGTATATCCGGAATTGAGCCCGACCTGGGGCTCGCCATCAATGGGCAGGAGTTCCCTGTACCGCCAAAGGTTTTCAGGACGCTGCTGTATCTTCTCTTTCGTTATTGCTCCTGCAATGCTCTTGTAGTCATAGGCCACCTCAAGCGGACCAAAACAGAACTCACAGACATAAATGGGATCAACAGGATATTCCCTGCCGCACTCCCTGCATTTAAGTCCTTTTACATATCCCATCGTAATGCACCTCTTCTGCGTAAAGTAATATATTTTACTGCATATAATTAATAATTGAAATAGCCTCCAACTGTCATACAAACAGGAATATATCGGCAGCGCCAACAGATGCCTTCTTCCCTCTTCTTTGTTTCCTGCTGCTGTATGACAGTCGTGCTGTCAAAATACCCTTTACTTTTTTGCTTCCCATGCCATACTATCACGTCGAGGGGGCATAAAAAAAATCCTTCCCCTTCAATATTCACCCATGTTCAGTGCAGATGTATATTGTACGACATATTGTGCTGCCGGGACTCCAGAACCTGCAGCACCCGGCGGTAGCCTGTCTTTTTTTCAGGTCTTTCAGAAATCGAGCGGGCTTTTCAGTTCCTTTACCGTCTTGCTCGGCACGCAATGGGTATAGATCATTGTAGTCCTCACATCGCTATGGCCCAACAGTGTCTGGATCGTCCTGATATCGTAGTTGGCCTGCAGAAGATGAGTGGCAAAGGAGTGGCGGAAGGTATGCGAGGTGATACGCTTGGTGAGTTTGGCCCTTCTGACCGCTTCGTAAAGCGCCTCTTGCACATGTGATTCGTGAAGATGATATCGGCGCTTCTGTTTTGTTGTCGTTATATAAGTCAATGACTGTTGAGGGAAGAACCATTGCCATATAAACTCCCTGGCCGCTGACGGATATTTCTTTTCAAGCAGGTTATCCAAAAAGACTCCTGAGAAACCGGCTTCCATGTCTTCATCATGCAATTTCTTTAATCGTTCAAGCTGGGCCGTCAATTCCAGGATGATAGTCTGCGGAATAGGCACTGTCCGGTCTTTGCCGCCCTTGCCGTGCACAGTGAGTATGCCTTCGTCGAAATTACAGTTCTTGACCCGCAGGTTTACGGACTCGAAGAGTCGCAGGCCGCATCCATACAACAGTTTGACCACAAGGTCATAGGGATATTCGAGATGCTTCAAGACAGCATCGATCTCTTTTCTGGAGAGAACTACCGGAATATATCTGGACTTCTTGGCACGGGGAATGTCCTTATGCTCCCCGAAATCTTTTTTCAGGATATGCCGGTACAGAAACAGCAGGGCATTGAATGCCTGGTTCTGCGTAGAAGCAGATACCCTGCACTTCACCGCCAAATAGGTTAAATATGCCTTTACATCTGATGCGGAGAGTTCTTCAGGCGGCTTGTTCCCGAGATATCCCTGATAATGGCGGCACCAGTCGGCATATGCCTTGAGGGTCTTTCTGGAATAGTGGCGGGTCTTGATCTCCGCAGCCAGATCATCTATGAGTTTGTCCCATTGAGGAGAGTCTGTTTTTTTCAGGCAATTCCAGTCATTGAAACGACTTTTGCCCGATAGAGGTGAAACAAAAGGTGGCACAGATGGATTGGAAGGCAGAGATAGAGCTGCTTCCTTGAAGGTAACGCCCCCGTCCTTCGACTGGCTCACGACACCCCCTCTTAAGTTACTCATCTTTACCCACATCCTGGGCTACATGAGACCGTGGAAGAGGAGGATTGA
>CAYUNK010000064.1:0-14924 GCA_964446125.1 uncultured Nitrospiraceae bacterium
TATGTAAAACAGGCCAAACTGCCATATAATTATTTATACATGTATAAGCCGGATAAATGATAGCATATTCGGCGAATAAAATATTAAAATGCACCTATAAAGGAGAATCGCAAATGAACTTTGAGCAATGGAAACATTACAGTCGCGCCCGCCTTTTTACGTTCCTCAGGAGGCCTGACCGGGCCGTAGAGGAGTATCAACTTGCCCTCAGATTCAATCCCAATTTTGCAAAGGCAGCAAACGCTCTTGCCTTTATCCATGCCTCAAACCAGGAATTCAGTGAGGCTGAGCAATGCTTCCGTAGGGCCCTTTCGATTCAGCCTGATGACGCAAATACCCTTTTCAACCTCGGTTTTGTCTGCGAAAAGCAGGGCAATCTCGCCGCAGCCAATGAGGCCTTTAAGGATGCGGTCCGGCTCAAACCCCTGCACGACCGCGCATGGTATGGCCTGGGCATGACATATGCCAACATGAATCAACACGAAGATGCGGCCAGGGCCCTGCAGGAGGCGGCAAATCTTCAGCCCATGAACTCCCATGCCTGGTATAACCTTGGCATGGCCTACCACACTCTCAATAACAATGACAGGGTTGCCGAAGTGATTAAGCATCTGCACCGCTTTGACCCCAAAATGAGCCGCCGGCTGATTCTTGAGACCGACCGAAAAGACCTTGACCATCTTATAGGCACATAACTGCCTTAACCTTAAAAAAAGGCCCGCACTTCTACGTGCGGGCCGCAATCAACTACGTACAGCCTGATACTAATTGTCCTTGGCCGGAGAGACTCCGGATATGTTCGGATAACGGACATGGTCCACCATATCCTGTATATCCTTCTCCGGTTCCTTGCCGAGGAATGTTCCTACAACCATACCGACTGTGCCTGCTGCCAGACCGAATACGCCGGCAGATATCGGCTGAATTCCGAACCAGAGAGGCTTATTAAGTCCGAAAAACGGATAGGTAAGTATCATGTAGTACGCGCATACGACCAATCCTGCCGTCATGCCGACTACTGCGCCCAGCTTGTTGGCGCGCCTCCAGAATACACCGCAGACCAGGGCAGGGAAGAAGGCTGAGGCTGCAAGCGAGAAGGCTGCGCCGACAAGGAAGAGTATGTTGCCGGGCTTCATCGATGTAACATATGCAGCTACAAGGGCCACGCAAAGTAGCAGGGCCTTTGCGATCTTGACTCTTGTGCCTGGCGCTGCATGCGGGTTGACCATCTTATAGTACACGTCATGGGACAGTGCATTTGAGATGGTAAGCAGAAGACCGTCTGCAGTAGAAAGGGCTGCTGCCAGACCGCCTGCTGCAACAAGGCCGGAGATGACATACGGCAGGCCTGCGATTTCGGGTGTTGCAAGCACGATCAGGTCTCCTCCGATCACGATCTCGGCCAGCTGAATAATGCCGTCTTTGTTAATGTCAGAGATGTTCATAAGTGTTGCATCCACCGCCGCCCAGGAGCTGACCCATTTCGGCAGGTCTGCATACGCAGAGCCGACCAGCAGGTTATATACGTCATACTTCACCAGCACTGCAAGCGCAGGGGCCGTAAAATACAGCAGAAATATGAAGAAGAGTGACCAGAAGACCGACTTCCGGGCCTCTCTTACACTGGGCGTTGTGTAGTACCGCATCAGGATGTGAGGCAGCGCTGCAGTGCCTACCATCAGGCATAATACAAGCGTAAGGAAGTTTAGCCTTGATGTGTTTCTTGCCGCCTCGTCCTTGCCTGGAAATGCCTCTGAATGTGCCCTGACAGCGCCTGCCCTTCCCTTTGCTCCTGTGGAGGCCTTGGTCCATGCCTCTTTAGCTGCAGCAGCATCAGCAGGGAAATCCTTGACCGATTTTTCGGCAGCCTCTATTGCCTTTGCATCCGGTTCTGCCGCCGCCTTCAGTTCAGCCACCTTTGCTGCAAGCTTTGCCTTCTCCTCGGCCAGATAAGCATCGCCGCCGGCCTTCAGGCCCTCAAGTTTTGCATCATTGGCAGCAGCCCGGTCGCGGAAGATCTGACGCACACTGTCTTCAGCAGCGCCTGCCGGGGTGGTCTTGTCATTGAGCTCTTTTTCACGCTCTGTCACCTTGGCAAGCACTGTGCCGTACATTAACTGCGGCAGGGGCACGCCAGTATGTTTTACCGAAAGCCATACAACAGGAATCATGTATGCAATGATAAGGATGATGTACTGGGCAACCTGGGTCCAGGTAACTGCGCGCATGCCGCCAAGGAATGAACAGACCAGAATGCCGGAGAGACCGACGAATACCCCGATGTTAAACGGTATGTTCAGAAAGCGGCTGGTGATGAGGCCTACGCCGTAAATCTGGGCAACAACATAAACAAAAGAGACCAAGATGGCAGATATAACTCCGATCATACGCGGAAGATTGCCGCCATAACGGGCGCCCAGGAAGTCAGGAATCGTAAACTGGCCGAACTTCCGGAGATATGGCGCCATAAAGAGCGCAACAAGACAGTAACCGCCGGTCCAGCCCATGATAAAGGCAAGGCCGTTATAACCGGTAAGATACAGTGTGCCTGCCATACCGATGAACGATGCAGCGCTCATCCAGTCTGAGCCTGTGGCCATGCCGTTGAATATTGCCGGAACTCGCCGTCCGGCAACATAATATTCCGACACCTCAACTGTACGGCTCATGATCCCGATTCCTGCGTACAGCCCTATTGTGGCGATCAGGAAGGTGTAACCCACCCAGGTCTTGGGCAGGCCGAGCTGCTCCAGGATAGCCAGTACAATGACAAACCCGAGAAACCCGAGGGTGTAGAAACTGTAATATCTCTTGAGTTGGTCCTTAAATTTAGCCATTAGTCGTCTCCTCCCTCATGCACATCATATTCGATATCGAGTTTGTTCATGTAACGGGCATAATACCAGATGATCAGAACATAGATGATAAGCGATCCCTGAGCGCCCATATAGAAACCTACAGGGAAGCCAAAAATAATGATCTGATTAAGCTGGATTGCAAAATAACTTACTACATAGGTGACAAAAAACCAGATACCGAGAAGAAATGCGGTCATCTTGAGATTTTTCGACCAATACTCATGATGTTTCTCTGTTAACTGCACATTGCTCGTTGCGTCCATGTTTCCTCCTTAAGTAATAAATTGTGGGCAACCGCTTCTGCTCTTGAACCGTTCTTCTTTTTTTTTAGCCTCCTCTCCTCCTTTCCTACGGTCTGCCTATACTAAGCAGGTCTTTCACGGTTCTTATGCCCATACCGGGCAGAATCGCCAGAAACCTCTGAAAGAGCTGCGCCGTGATAAAAGCATCCATAAGCGCATTATGTGCCTCAGAAACCGGTACATCATATTTCTTCGCCAGACTGAACAGATCCCTGTTCTTCTCCGTACTCCCGTAATTCCTGCGAAAACCGTTTGAATGTTCCTGGATCCAGTCATGCACCTGAACCGTATCAACAACAGGCTGTTGAAACTTTGTATTATATAACCGCTTCATTTCTCTGTTAAGGAAGTTCAGGTCCAGAAACAGGAAATGTCCCACCACCACAGAGCCTCTGCAGAATTTCAGAAGATCCTTCAGCACGACACTGATGTCAGGCTTATTCGCCACCTCTGAAGGCACAATGCCATGTATCACGATACTTTCGGACCGCAATGCCGTCTCCGGGCTCACCATCTCATAAAACGTCTCTCCAAGCATTATCCTGCCGCCCTGCATAGCCAAGGCTCCAACCGAAACGATCGAATCCTTGTTCTTGTCGAGCCCTGTCAATTCAGTGTCCATAACCAGATACCGCGCGTTTTCAATAGGTGTCGCATGATCCACACCTGTATCTGTAGCCTGCCTGCGGTTGAACAGTCCCATCATGCCATCATCCGCCTACCATGCCCGGGCCGTACTGGCTGATAATGCCGTCCTGCAGCGAATTGATAACCTCAAACGCTTCCTTCAGGAATCGTTTCTCGAGATTAGTCAGGTTGCTCGGATTGATAAAATTGTCCGGCGCCTCATCCCGTTCGATCTGTTTAACCTGGTGATGAATACGGAGCAGCGAGATAAACTCAAAGGCCTGGATGAGTTCGCTTCCCATGGTGTCTATAGTGGCATGCTTTCCCTTCATCGCCTCGATGCGCTCTATCGTTGATGTCTCCGTGATGCCGCTTTCGAGGGCAAGCAGCCGTACAATGTCCACGATCGGGCCGATGCCCCGGAACTTGAGGTTCAGCTCATCCTTGTGCTCACCGCTTTTTTCGACAAGAAAGGTGCGGAAAAAACCGAGCGGCGGCTTATTCTTTGTTGTTGCCTTGGCCATATGAGCAAGAAACACATTCTGCCCCTTAAGCATCCTGGTAAGATGCTGCCGAAGTTCTACCCCCAGAGTTTCATCGCCATAGAGAGGACGGAAATCAAAGAAGATAAGCGATTTGAGAACCGCCTCCGGAGTCGGATAAAGGATCCAGTCCGCAAAACGTTTTTTCCATACCGACAGGGGCTGGCACCACTTGGGGTTGTTCGCCATATAGTCGGCAGGACAGAGCGGAAATCCACATTTCACCAGGCCGTTGCGCACATAGAGGGCAAAGGCTTCAAAATACTCCCTCGCCTGCTTCGCCTCAGATGCATCCGCCGGGTCGGCATACACAATCGCATTATCCTGATCGGTCTTAAAGGTCTGCTCCTTCCTGCCCTCACTCCCATAGGATAGCCAGCAAAAAGAAACAGGAGGTGTGCCGAACTTCTTTTCGGCGATCTCCAGCACCTTCCTGACAAGCCTGTCGTTTAGCTCGCTGATGATCATGGTGATATTGCTTGCGCGGGCGCCCTCTTTCAGGAGCAGTCCGATGATCCTGTTAAGCTTGGTCGAAAGCGGTGCAAGACCTTCCAGCGTATGCTGGTTTTCGATGTCTTTTGCAAAAGACAGCGGGGATGTTCCTTGAAGAATCATCAGGTCGTGGTTCGTGATCACGCCCTTGAGAAGGCCGTCTTTTACAACGAGTATATGGTGGATGTTGTGTTTGATCATCTTCAGGACTGCCTCGAAGCAGTAGTCAGAGGCATCTACCCTGATAAGCGGGAGGCTCATAATACTCTTTACCTGATCAGCAATAGATCTTCCTTTTGCAACTACCTTTTCCCTCAGGTCACGGTCAGTAATAACCCCTGAGGGCGCATCGTTATTGTCGTAGATTACCAGGGAACTCACTTTCTGCCGGCACATCTCCTGGGCAGCCTCCTGTATGGTCGCGTCCTCTTTTACAAAAACGATATCCCTGATCGCTATGCTTCCGACCTGTGAGGTGAATAGAATGCGGTCAGAGCCGCCGAACATCATGCATTTGTTATGCATCTCACTGTATGTTCTGTCTATATACTTAGTTAGATGTGTCTTGAGAAAGTATTCGGTAAATACAGGCTGGCTATTCATAAGTTTCAAAGCGTTTTCCTTATCAAGCAGGTAGCAGATCGTATCGTCTACTGCCTCAATGGTTGCCCTTACCTTATCCTTGCCGATGAGAGAGAGAAAACCGAAGGTGTCGCCCTCCCCCCGGTAATCAATCAGTACCTCCTTGCCCTCATCAGAGACCATAGTGACCTTGACCCCGCCCTTCTTTATTATCCTTAGATACTCGCTGGCAGGATCGTTCTGTTTCATGATGACCGTACCCTTTGGGTAATAGTCCATAGAAACATTCTGCGAAATGATTATCAGCGCCTCCTCGTCAATGAACTGAAACGGCGGAACCTTGCCAAGGAACTCTATTATTTCGTTATAAAGCATGCCAGAATCTACAGCAACTAATATGCCCAAATGCAATATTCCAAATTATGTGCTTGATTTAAAAGGGTTATTAGGCTTTAGAGGCATATAGATAGCATAATAAAATCAAAAAAAATGTTACCCAAGGTGTCATAATGTTAAAGTAGTTTAATTATTATTAAATAACAGCTGGTTAGTATTTGTAACTTAAACTACTTTATGTAACATAAAGGCTAAATTGCGGTAACATATTCAATTTATTTTTTATTAACAATAAGTTATGCAAAAAAACAGACGGCATCCTTATTGCTCTGCTAAATCACTTAATAACCTGGGCTTTATATCAGTTCTACTTTCTGGATAGACCCCAGCGCTTTCTCTTCTCCCAAAGCGACTTTCTCGTGATTCCTAACATATCTGCAAGCTGCTGCTCATTGCACCTGGACTGATACAGTGAGATGAACTCTTTTGTGTAGTCCTCTATTGAAAGAGCCCGGTCGAGGGCAAGCTCAGGAAAAGGCTGTTCAATCCTTAGACCGGCAGGAAGGTGATCAGCAAGAAGGGCAGGCCCATCAGTGATAAGCACCGCCCTTTCGATAATATTCTGGAGTTCCCTTACATTGCCCGGCCAGTGGTAGTCCAGGAGTATCCTGGCAGCAGCAGGCTCGATACTGCGAACTTCCTTGCCGATTTCATTGGCGTATTTTTCAAGAAAATGGCGCGCCAAAAGCAGGATATCATCTCTTCTTTCCCTAAGAGGCGGCAGTTCAAGCCTGATGACATTGATCCTGTAGAACAGATCCTCACGAAACGAGCCGTCAGAAACAGTCTTGGACAGGTCACGGTTTGTTGCTGTAACGAGCCTGATGTCTACCCGTTTGCTCTGCACACTGCCAAGAGGTCTGATCTCCCGGTCGTCTATAACCCTGAGCAGCTTTGCCTGCAGCTGAAGACTGAGGTCTCCTATCTCATCGAGAAAGATCGTGCCGCCGTCCGCCTCTTCAAATAACCCCCGCTTATTCGATACAGCTCCGGTGAATGCTCCTTTCATATAGCCAAAAAGCTCTGATTCGAGAAGATTATCAGGGATGGCGCTGCAGTTGATAGGGATAAAAGGTTTGTCCTTCCTGGAACTGTTATAATGAATTGACCTGGCAAACAGTTCCTTGCCTGTTCCTGTATCGCCTAAAAGGAGCACATTGCTTTTTGAATCTGATATCTTCTTTACTTCTTCGATCAGGGACAGGACGGCGCTGCTCTGTCCCATGATTTGACCAAAATCAAAACAGTCCCCTAACTGCCTCTTAAGTATGATGTTTTCAGATCTGAGCGCCCTCTCCCTGAGGGCATTTTTTGAGATGCGCTTGATCTCCTCATGGATAATGGGCTTGACGATGTAATCGTATGCTCCGCCCCTCAGCGCTTCCACAGCGGTCTCAAGCGAGGCAAAAGCTGTCATCACAATGATCAGTTGGTCCGGATTCTGCTCCCGGCAGCGCTTCAGCAGTTCAATTCCGTCTATGCCGGGCAGGATAATGTCAGTGAAGATCAGATCGTAGGCGCGGTCAAGAATAAGGCCGAGCGCAGATTCAGCATCAGACGCAGCCTCAACGTCATACCCCTCACGGATAAAGACTCGCTTCAGGGATTCGCGAAGCGTCTCCTCATCCTCAACAATCAAGAGCCGCTCAGCCATTATCGCCCATCTGCCGCCAAAGCAGAGACTGATGCAAGAATATTGAAGATTGACAAGGCGACTGTTTTATGCCCTGAATCATAAGCCTCCCCGACAGGTGCGTCTGTATTTATGGTTCAGCAGGAAGCGAAATGCTGATGCTTGTGCCCCTGCCTTTTTTGCTCTGCACGCTGATTGACCCGCTATGCTCCCTGATTATACCATAGCAGATGCTCAGGCCAAGGCCGGTTCCCCTGCCGAGCGGTTTAGTAGAAAAGAACGGATCAAATATCTTCTCCATCACTGCCTCATCAATACCATGCCCCGTATCCCGGATAATAACCAGGATATGCTTTTCCTCGATCTTCGTCTCAATCAGGAGCCTGCCGCCCTCAGGCATTGCATCAAGCGCATTGATGATAAGGTTCATAAAGACCTGCTGTATCTGATCAGGATTGCCCTTTATATATGGAGTTGTTCTTATCTTAAGGGAAAGGTCTATGCCTTTGAACCTGCTGTCATAGCGCACGAGGTTCATCGTCCTTTCGATGATCTCGCTGATATTGATGGAGATCTTTTCTTTTGTGCCTATGCGCGCAAAGTCGCCAAGGCTTCTTACGATCCGTGCTATCCGCTCTATATGGCTGTTAATCGTAGAGAGGCTGCTGCTGAAGAATTTCTCTGTTCCCTGAGTCTCTGCAGGAATGGATCTCAGCTCCTGCACCAGTGAAGATATGGAGGCGAGTGGATTGCCTATCTCATGGGAAATACCCGCGGTCAGTTTTCCGATGCTGGCGAGCTTCAGGGCCTGCAGGAGCTGTTCTTCCATCTTTCTCCTTTCAGTGATATCATCAAAGATAACAACATATCCGCCCGAGGGGTCAGTAAAAGGATTGATGCTTATCTTGAAATACTGCTGGGCAGGCGTCTGGAGAGTGACTTCGCTTTTTTCGTTCTTTTCAAAAGTGCCGGTGCTTATCCATGGCAGCAACACAGAAATAGTTCTGTTGGCTGCAGCAGCCCTGTTGATGCCTGTAATCGCCTCCATCTCCCTGTTCCAGTACGTCACACGCCTTGCTGAGTCAATTGTTACAATGCCGGCAGGGGCGCTTTCGATTATATTTTCACTGAACTCCTTCAGATAGGCCAGGCTCTTGTTGGCCTCCCTGAGTTCCTGCCGTGAAAGCCTGAGCGTATCGGTCATCTGCCTTATGGAGTCGGACAGATCTCCCCTCTCTTTTTCCGTGATCTGGAGTTTATCCTCAAAAATGATCGTTGCTATGGCAGAGCCGAGGGAGCCTGAGAGTATGCGCATCGCCTCATCCCTGAGCCTGCCAAGATCATAAGGAGACAGATTTTCACGCTGAAGCCGGTTCCTGAAGAGAAAACCATCCACGAACTCGGCTGACTCCCGCCTGCCAATATACTGCTCAAGCACAGCCTCTATTGCCTGAAGAGAATAATCAGATCTGCCGGGTAAGGCCTCCGGAGCATAAGACTCGACAAATATCAGTGCCTGCCGCTCTTCCTCAGGGGTCTGTTTTGTGGCTATCGAGATGCCGACATAGAAAAGCAGATTAAAAAATAGCCCCCAGAAGAGCGAATGGCTCCATTTGTCGAGCCCGGACAAGCCGAAGAGCGCATACGGATTCAGGAGCTGAGAGTTGAAGACCATCGAGAAAAGGCCCTGATTCCCGATAATTCCCGCCTTGAGCAGGGCCGGTATGAGCAGTGTATAGAACCAGATGATAAAGCCTGCCGTGATACCGGCCAGAGCGCCGAGCCTGTTTCCCCGCTTCCAGTAGAGTCCAAGGATTATGGCAGGCAGGAATATCGTCATTGCCTCAAACGATTTCAGTCCTATATCAACGAGTGTATAGAATTCCCCTATCTCGACAGCAAAGATGTATCCCATAAAGACACATGCGAGAATGACGATGCGCTTCAGGTTAAGTATGACCAGGGGAAAACCCTTCATTTCATTAAAACGAAATATTGCAGGCATCACAAGGCTGTTCATAACCATGGTGCTCAAGGCGAGAGACTCAACAATAATCATCCCGGTCGCTGCGGCAAAACCGCCTATAAACGTCAAAAGGGCAATCATGGAATTGCCCTGGCCCATAGGTATTGTGAGCATAAACATATCGGCATCTGCCTGCCTGCCTCCAAGAAGCAGTCCACCAAAGGCTACAGGCATGACAAAGATATTGATAATAAGCAGATAAAGCGGAAAGAGCCACATTGCCTTCGACACATGCCTTATATCGGAGTTTTCAACAACTGCCACATGGAACTGCCTAGGCAGGAACATAATGGCGGTCATGGAGAGAAAAATGAGTGAAGCCCATTCCATATAACTTACCCTGGTGCCCCCTCCTATATACAGCAGGTCTCCGTATTCAGATCCCTTAATCCTGTCAAAGATGTCTCCTATCCCCCCGAAGAGAATATACGAAACATAAAACCCGACTACCAGAAAGGCAATAAGCTTAATGATGGATTCAAAGGCGATTGCAAAGATCAACCCCTCATGACGCTCAGATGCATCAAGCCTTCGGGCGCCGAATATTATCGAAAAAACACCAAGAAGCATTGTTATATACCAGCCTGCAGCAGCTATGCCTTTTGTCTGGCCGGAGAGTATCGAAAGAGTGCTTATGATCGCCTTGATCTGGAGGCCGAGATAAGGAGTGATGCCGATGACCGCCACAAGAGTTACCAAAGCAGAAAGAAAGAGCGAATGGCCGTAGCGCGCGCCGATGAAGTCTGCAATTGTGGTGATCCTGTTTTCCTTGGAAATCCGGATGATCTTCCGCAAAAGCACCATCCATAAGGCAGCTATAAGAGTCGGTCCGAGATATATGGTCAGAAAAGAGAAGCCTGATGTTGCAGCCTTTCCTACGCTTCCATAGAATGTCCAGGAAGTGCAATATACCGCAAGAGAAAGGGAATATACATATGGATTAGATACAATGCTTTTGCCGAGCCGCTCGCGGTGTTCGGCAAAATAGGCGATCAGAAAAAGAAGACAGAGATACCCAAGGATCAGGCCAAAGACGATCCAGCCCTTAAACATCCGTGTCCCTGCCCTTTATTTCCATCACGGTTGCAACGACAAAAACGACAAGAATAAAAAGGCTCCAGACAGCCAGAAAATAGTGGGGCAGGACAAGGCTGAATATGTCAACAAATGGCCAGTTAAACAGCAATATGCCGAGAAAAAAGAGAAAGACCCAGAATTCCCTGTATTTCATACTATAACGATCCTGTATCTCATTTATGCAGAGACTTCACCTGAAGAGAACCCCAGGAATGAGAGCAATAAACTTAACCTTCTCATATTTTTTCTCCTATGGAGCATATAGTTAAGTATTACTTTAACCAAGATTTGAAAATATGTATAGTGTTACAATACGCGCAGTTATGCAGACACTGTTAAAGCATATTGCAACACTGGGGCCTATTGGGTATATACCATTTGGCCCTGGAACATTCGGCAGCCTCACAGGATTGATATGTCTATGGATTTTTCCGCTATCGCCTACGTATCACCTTTTGTTTATAATCACAGGCTCGATTGTCGGATCAATAGCAGCAACTAACGCTGAAAATATATTCGGGCAGAAGGATAGCAGAAAGATCATTATTGATGAGTTTATAGGCATTTATGTTGCAGCCTTTGCTATCCCCCGCACCCCGGCCTTAATGATAGCCGCCCTGTTGTTATTCAGGTTTTTTGATATATTTAAGCCACTTATGATAAGAAATGTAGAAACAGCATTAAAAAAAGGCAGCGGGGTTATGGCGGATGATATTCTTGCCGGTATCTATTCAAATGCTTTATTGCAGATATGGATATTTCTTCTGAACTAAGAGCCTTTCACAAGGGCTCGAAATAGGCGCGCTCACAGATGTCAATTCGATCTTTTATTTCTGTTGAACTGCCGCCTGCCATAAGGCACTCAATTACTGAACTTGTTTCTCGACTCAGAAAGGCAGGCCCTGATGTTGCGTGGGTGCATGCTGACAATATCCACCTGACACTGAAGTTTCTTGGCAATGCCGACAATTCACTGCTTGCGAAGATAAAGGATCGAATCGGCAAAAAACTCTCACATTTCAATACTTTTTATATTAAAATAGTCGGGGTTGGTTGCTTCCCGTCAAAGAAGCGTCCACGAGTCCTTTGGGTCGGCATAGAAAGCTCAGTCGCGCTCAATGATCTCCATAGATCTCTGGAGGCTGAAGTTGCAGAGCTTGGTTTTGTCCGTGATGAGAGACCTTATTCGCCCCATCTGACAATCGGGAGAATAAGGTCAAGAAAGGGGGTCGCTCAAATGCTGAGCAGGCTTGAGGAATTCAGGACTGCAGAGTTTGGGGACATGGAAGTAAACAGAATACATATAATGAAGAGTGAACTTAAAACAACAGGCGCAGAATATACCAGCATTGCTGAGATACCAATAGGCAGAGGGAGGCATAATGTCAAAGGAGTCGAATAAGGAACCGAATAAGGATAAGTTGAAAGCCCTTGAAATGGCCATTTCACAGATCGAGAAGAACTTTGGAAAGGGATCTATCATGCGGCTCGGAGAGGATGCCGCTGCAGAGGGAATACAGTCTATCCCTACGGGCTCACTCGGCCTCGATATAGCAACCGGCATTGGGGGGCTGCCAAAAGGAAGAGTGGTCGAGATATACGGCCCTGAATCGTCCGGAAAGACAACGCTGGCGCTAAACTCCATAGCCCAGGCGCAGGCTGCAGGGGGCTCTGCTGCTTTTATTGATGCAGAACACGCGCTCGATGTTGCATATGCAAAGAAGATAGGAGTGCAGATTGAGGACCTCCTTGTTTCGCAGCCTGATACCGGTGAGCAGGCGCTCGAGGTGGCTGAGGCGCTCGTAAGGAGCGGTGCGCTTGATATCATTGTCGTAGATTCTGTAGCAGCGCTTGTTCCAAGGGCAGAGATAGAAGGCGATATGGGAGACTCCCTGCCGGGGCTTCAGGCAAGACTCATGAGCCAGGCCCTCCGCAAACTGACTGCCTCAATTTCCAAATCAAACACAACTGTCATATTTATCAACCAGATCAGGATGAAGATCGGCGTAATGTTCGGCAGCCCTGAGACAACAACAGGCGGCAATGCGCTCAAGTTCTATGCATCCATGAGACTCGATATAAGGAAGATCGAGAATCTGAAGGATAACCAGGAGATCATAGGCGGCCGGGTAAGGGTCAAGATCGTGAAAAACAAGATGGCCCCCCCTTTCAGGCAGGCTGAATTTGATATCTTCTTTAATGAAGGCGTCTCACGCACGGGCGAGTTAGTAGATCTTGGTGTAGAAAGAAATATAATTGAAAAAGCAGGAGCATGGTACAGTTACGCAGGCAACAGGATAGGACAGGGAAGGGAGAATTCCAAGGAATTCCTGAAAAACAATCCCGAAATAGCCAGGGAAATAGAAGCAAAAATCATCGAGGCAGTCCACCTTAAGAAATAGCAGGAGATGATTGATGGATATTAATGACTTATTAAAGGAAGCTCACGGGCAGGGAGCCTCTGACCTTCATCTGAAGGTAGGCTCGCATCCTATCATAAGGATCAATGGAGAACTCTCGCCGCTTACGACTGTTAATCGCCTCAGCCAGGAAGACACGCTGAAGATGGCCTTTGCCGTTATGAGCCCGGGGCAGAGGGAGATATTCAAAAAGCGTAATGACATAGATCTCGCTTACAGTGTTCCAGGACTCGGGCGCTTCAGGTGCAATGTATTCATCCAGCGAAGCACTGTCGGGCTGGTCTTCAGGGTAATTCCGATGAGGATACCGACAATCGAGGAACTGATGCTGCCGGACATCATCAAGAAGATCGCCATGGAACCCAGAGGTCTGATACTTGTCACAGGAACCACAGGCAGCGGCAAATCAACCACACTGGCTGCAATGATAGATCATGTCAATATGAACAAGACCGATCATATCATGACTATTGAGGATCCGATTGAATACCTTCACAGGGATAAACGCTCTATTATCAACCAAAGGGAGATAGGCAGCGATACCGAGTCCTTCAGCAAGGCAATGCGGGCTGCGATGAGGCAGGACCCTGACGTCATCCTTGTCGGTGAAATGCGGGATTTTGAGACGATCCAGACAGCTCTGACAGCAGCAGAAACAGGCCATCTCGTCTTAAGCACCCTGCATACAACCGATGCAGCAGAAACCGTAAACCGAATCATCTCTGTATTCCCGCCCTATCAGCATAAGCAGGTCAGAATACAGCTTGCGTCTGTGCTCAAGGGAATCATCTCGATGAGGCTGGTTCCGAAGACAGACGGCAACGGCAGGGTGCCTGCTGTAGAGATTCTGATAGCTACTGCGACGATTAAGGATTACATCCTTGATCCTGAGAAGACCAAATCCATAAATGATGCAATAGCCCAGGGCATGCTTCATTATGGCATGCAGACGTTTGACCAGTCGCTCTTCAGCCTCTTCAAGTCAGGGCTGATATCCTATGAAGAGGCCCTGAGAAGGGCCACGAATCCCGATGACTTTGCGCTTAGGGTGAAGGGTATTCAGTCAACAAGCGATGCAGCCCGGGAGGGTCAGGAACAGCCTAGGGCTGAAGAGATGAAGATTGACCGGTTCGGCAGGTGATGCTCGCAGATATGCCCTGCGTCTGCTTCACTATAGAGGAAGAAGCGAAAAGGAACTGCGGGAGCGGCTCGTCAGGAAGGGATTTTCTGATGAGGATATAGAGACTTCAGTTGCCTATCTTCTTGACGCAGGTTTTCTTGATGACAGGGCACTTGCAGAGAATCTGAAACGACTGGCAATGGCCTCCAAACTTCTTGGCTTTGAGGGCGCCAGGCGTTTTATGAAGCAGAGAGGCCTCTCAAATGAGGTCATTGCAGAGACACTTCAATATCAGGAAGATGATGAACTGCAAAATATAAGAAAACTGATAGAAAAAAAACAGGGAAGCATAAGCAGATATCCTGAACCAAAAAGATCGCAAAGACTTGCAGGCCTTCTTATGCGCAAGGGCTATTCCGGAGATCTGATCAGAAAGGCCCTGAAAAAATTTATCATGGACAAGGAAACGGACGAATGAAAATAGCAATGAATTCGGCATCAGGAATCAGCGATGAATAGTATTGAGATAAGAAAGACCTTTCTGGAGTATTTCCGATCAAAAGGGCATGAAGTTGTGCGGAGCTCTTCGGTGATCCCCGGCAATGACGCAACCCTGCTTTTCACAAATGCCGGCATGGTACAGTTCAAGGGCGTATTTCTTGGCGAAGAGAAGAGGCCCTACAGCCGCGCTGCTACCAGCCAGAAATGCATACGTGCCGGCGGCAAGCATAATGATCTCGAAAACGTGGGACATACTGCCAGGCATCATACCTTCTTCGAGATGTTAGGCAACTTCTCTTTTGGCGATTATTTCAAAAACGATGCAATACTCTTTGCGTGGGAACTGCT
>CAYUNK010000065.1:0-14688 GCA_964446125.1 uncultured Nitrospiraceae bacterium
TCAGGGAGGGCGGCCGCACGGTCGGCGCCGGGGTTGTCACCGAGGTGATGGTATAACCGTGAATCAGAAGATAAGAATAAAATTAAGGGCATACGACCATAAGGTCCTTGATCAGTCCCTGAAAGAGATAGTGGACACTGCACAGAGAACGGGCGCAAGGGTTGCCGGGCCCATACCTCTTCCTACACATATCAGCAAGATAACCGTATTGAGGTCTGTGCATGTTGACAAGAAGTCAAGGGAGCAGTTTGAGATCAGGACGCACAAGAGACTGATAGATATACATGATGCAACGCCGCAGACTGTTGACGCTCTCATGAAGCTTGAACTGGCGGCTGGCGTTGATGTGGAGATAAAACTATGACAGGAATTCTTGGCAGAAAGCTTGGGATGACCCAGGTTTTTGATGAAAGCGGCAGGATATATCCTGTGACTGTTGTTGAGGCAGGCCCGTGCTGTGTCCTTCAGGTGAAGACAAAGGAAAATGACGGGTACGAGGCGATAAAGGTCGGCTTTGGCGAAATAAAGAAGGAAAAGAATGTGAACAAGGCCATGAAGGGAATGTTCAGGAAGGCAGGGGTCGGATATTATCGGCTCCTCAGGGAGTTCCCGATGTCTGACCTCAAGGTTGGGGAGATGATCACGGTTGACAAGTTCCAGAAGGGTGACCGGATCTCTGTGGCGGGTATTTCGAAAGGAAAGGGATTCCAGGGGGTTATGAAGAGGCACAACTACTCGGGCGGCCCGGCCTCGCACGGCTCAACATCCTACAGAGAGGTCGGTTCAATCGGCGCAAGCTCTTTTCCCTCCAGGGTCTGGAAGAATAAGGGAATGCCGGGGCATATGGGCTCAGAGCTTATTACGGTGAAGAATCTGAAGATTGTTGACATAAAAACCGAGCAGAACCTCATTCTTATTTTGGGTGCAGTCCCTGGATCAAAAGGGACATACCTCGAAATCAGGAAGGATAACTAAGATGGCAGAAATTGATGTAAAAGATAAAAATAACTCGTCGGCAGGCAAGATGACCCTTCCGGATGCTGTCTTCAGCATCACGGCAAGGCAGGGCGCCGTGCATGACGCCATTGTGAATTTTCTGGCCAATCAGCGTCAGGGAACTGCGGCCACAAAGACCAAGGGTTTTGTGAGCGGCGGCGGAAGGAAGCCGTACAAGCAGAAGGGCACTGGCCGCGCAAGAGCGGGCAGCAGCCGCTCGCCTCTTTGGAAGGGCGGCGGCACCATATTCGGGCCTCAGCCGAGAGATTATTCATACAGCCTGCCGAAGAAGGCAAGGAAGGCTGCGCTCTACAGTGCGCTCTCTGCCAAGCTCGCCGACAATGAATTGCTGGTCATAGACGGCATAGCGCTGGACAAGCCCTGCACAAAGGATGTTCGCGCACTTCTTGGCAGGCTTGGCATTGACGGCAAGTCAACGCTGATTGTGATGCCTGAGAAAAATGAAAATGTAATTCTGTCGGCACGGAATATTCCGGGAGTTACGGTCACCAGAGTGACAGACCTCAATACCTATGAAGTGGCGGTGCATAGCGTGGTGCTGCTGACCCGGCAGGCTGTTGAGGCGCTTGCGGAGGCGGGAAAGAAATGAGAAATGTTTATGATGTGATCAAGCGGCCGCTGTTTACTGAAAAGGGAAGCAGCCTTAAAGAGTCAGAAAATAAGCTCCTGATAGAAGTGGCAACAGGGGCAAACAAGATCGAGATCAAGAAGGCAATTGAAGAACTATTTAAAGTAAAAGTCGAGAAGGTTGCAACCATAAAGGCCCACGGCAAGATGAAGAAATACGGCAGGTTTGCCGGGATGACATCTGACCGCAAAAAGGCCCTGATTACCCTGAAAGAGGGCGAAAAACTCGACTTTATCGAAGGTGCATAATGGGAATAAAAAAATATAAACCGACATCACCAGGAAGGCGTTTCCGCACTGTAATGGACTATGCCGATCTGACGACTGACAAGCCGCTCAAGGCCCTTGTAAAAAATCTGAAAAAGACGGGCGGAAGAAATAACCTCGGCCGCGTGACAGCATGGCAGAGGGGCGGCGGCAACAGGACAAAGTACCGGATGATAGATTTCAGGAGGGACAAGGCCGGCGTGCCGGCTACGGTAGCCACGATTGAGTATGATCCGAACAGATCTGCCCGGATAGCGCTGCTTAATTATCGGGATGGAGACAAGCGCTATATTATTTCCCCGGTCGGGCTGAGCGTCGGAGACAGACTTGTTTCAGGCAAGGGTTCTGAGATAAAAGTCGGCAATGCCCTGCCTCTGGGAGATATGCCGCTCGGAACATTCATTCATAATATAGAGCTGAAGTCCGGCCAGGGAGCAAAGATGGTCAGGAGCGCCGGGACATCAGCGCAGTTGATCGCCAAGGATGAAGACTATGTCCAGGTCAAGATGCCGTCAGGTGAAGTGAGGAAGGTCCTTGCCGGCTGTATGGCAACCATTGGGCAGGTGAGCAATCCTGAGCATGAGAATATATCCTTTGGAAAGGCGGGCAGGTCTCGCTGGGTCGGGAAGAGACCTCATGTCAGAGGGGTTGTCATGAATCCTGTTGACCATCCGCTCGGCGGCGGAGAGGGCAGAAGCTCAGGCGGCAGACCGCCCTGCACTCCGTGGGGTGTGCCCGAGGGAATCAAGACAAGGCGCAATAAGAGGACGAATACGTTTATTGTGAAGAGGAGGAAGTAACGTGCCACGGTCATTAAAGAAAGGTCCATTTGTGGAAGAAAAACTGCTTAAGCGCCAGCAGGAAATGGCTGCTTCAGGAGACAAGAAACTGATCAAGACCTGGTCGAGGCGCTCGGTAATACTGCCTGAATTCATAGGTTATACCTTTGCAGTGCATAACGGCAGGAAGTTTATACCTGTATATGTGACGGAAAATATGGTTGGGCACAAGCTCGGAGAATTTTCTCCGACAAGAACATTCAAGGGCCATTCAGGCTCGGGCAAGACTACATCGGTAAAGGGCTGATTCCATGGAGGCAAAAGCAATTCAGAAGTACGCAAGACTTACTCCGCGCAAGGCAAAGCGGGTTATGGACCTTATCAAGGGCAAGAAGGCCGGAGATGCGCTGATTGCGCTCAGGTTCATGCCGTACAGAGGGGCCCGGTTTATTGAAAAAGTTCTAAAATCTGCCATGTCGAACGCAGAACAGAAAAACGCGAATGCGGATTCAGAGGCATGGGTGATCAGCCGGGCAGTTGCTGATGCAGGCTCTACCATGAAGAGGGTTGAGCAGAGATCAATGGGCAGGTCTAATGTGATCAAAAAGCGCACCTGCCATATAACGCTGGTATTAACCGAAGAATAATCAGGAGGAGATTTTGGGCCAGAAGACACATCCGATAGGAAACAGGCTGGGCATCACCAAGACATGGGATTCGAGATGGTATCTCAAGAAAGGCTATGCTGACCAGCTGGTCGAGGACATTGCGATCCGCAAGGAAATCAAAAAGAGGCTGTTCCATGCAGGCGTGTCGAAGATCGAGATTGAGCGCGCAGGCCAGAAGATCAGACTCATCATTTATACGGCCAGGCCCGGCATAATCATCGGGAAAAAAGGCTCGGAGGTGGAGAAGCTCCGCAAGGATATTGAGGCGATGAGCGGCAAGCAGGCCTCTGTTGACATTAAGGAGATCAGGAAGCCCGAGATTGACGCCCAGCTCGTTGCCGAAAATATTGCCCTGCAGCTCGAAAAAAGAGTTGCCTTCAGAAGGGCGATGAAGAAGTCCGTATCCTCAGCAATGAGGTTCGGCGCGCTTGGCATCAAGATAACCTGCTCGGGCAGACTTGCAGGGGCCGAGATAGCGAGGACTGAATGGTATCGTGAGGGCAGGGTGCCTCTGCATACGTTCAGGGCAGATATCAACTTTGGTTTTGCCCAGGCCCGGACAACATTTGGCATCATCGGTGTCAAGGTGTGGGTGTATTTGGGAGATGTGCTGCCGGAAGTCGCAAGGGCTGAGGCCCATGCAGCAGTGATATAAGGGGTATACGTTATGTTAATGCCGAAGAAGGTCAAATTCAGAAAGATGCAGAAGGGAAACATGAACGGCAAGGCCTATCGCGGCTCTGATGTTTCCTTTGGAGAGTATGGGCTTAAGGCTATGGAGCCCGGCTGGATCACCTCAAGACAGATCGAGGCGGCAAGAATTGCAATTAATCGCCATGTGAAGAGGGGTTGCAAGGTCTGGATCAGAATTTTTCCCGACAAACCGATTACCAAGAAGCCTGCGGAGACCAGAATGGGCAAGGGCAAGGGCGCTCCGGAATACTGGGTGGCGGTCGTCAAGCCGGGAAGGATTATCTATGAGATGTCAGGTGTCACCGAAGAAGTTGCAAAAGAGGCGCTTAGGCTTGCGTCTCACAAACTTCCCCTGTCCATGAAGTTTGTCAAGAGGGAGGAGAGCGTACAATGAAGGCTGCAGAACTGCGTGAAACAACAGTAGATGAACTAAGAAAAAAAGAGCTTGATCTGAGAAAGGAGCTGTTCAATCTCAGATTTCAGCAGGCAACAGGGGAGATAGAAAATCCGATGCGTATCCGCGCTGTCAGGAAGAACATAGCAAAGATATTGACGGTAATAACAGAGAAGAGCAGGCCAAAGGCTTCTTAAAAAGGATCTGGAAGGGAACCATGACTAACAAGGTCTATACAGGAAAAGTAGTAAGCAATAAGATGGAGAAAACCGTTGTCGTTGCGGTAACCAGAATGTTTCAGCATCCTGTTTACAAGAAGACGGTGAAGAAGGTCTCCAAGTTCAAGGCCCATGACGAGGTCAATCAGTGCAAGATTGGCGATGAGGTCAGGATCACAGAGACACGGCCCATGAGCAAGGACAAAAGATGGCTCGTCCTTGAAATCCTTGATAAAGCGGCGAGGAGTACAAAGAAATGATTCAGATGAGCAGCGTCCTTGAGGTTGCAGACAATTCAGGTGCCAAGCGAGTGCAGTGCATTAAGGTTCTCGGCGGCTCAAAGAGGAGGTATGCCGGATTGGGCGACGTTATCGTCGTCAGCGTCAAGGAGGCAATCCCCGATGGGAACGTCAAGAAGGGCGCTGTTGTGAAGGGCGTCATAGTACGTACAAGAAAGGACTCCAGAAGGCCTGACGGCTCATATATAAGATTCGATCAGAACGCCATAGTGCTGATCAATGCCCAGGGCGAGCCCATCGGAACAAGAATTTTCGGACCAGTCGCAAGAGAGCTAAGATGGAAAGAATATATGAAGATAATTTCCCTTGCTCCAGAAGTGCTGTAGGAGGACAGATGAGCTTAGGATTGAAGAAAGAAGACAGCGTGGTGATCATTGCGGGCAAGGAGAAGGGGAAGAAGGGCCGCGTCCTTGTTGTAAATAAGGATAAAAACCATGTTCTTGTAGAAAAGATCAATATCATAAAAAAACATATGAAGCCGAACAAGAAGTACTCTCAGGGCGGCATCATTGAGAAAGAGGCGCCGGTGCATATATCTAACGTGATGCTTTTCTGCCCCAAGTGCAGCAAGGCGACGAAGGTTGGGGTGACTGTGCTTGAGGGCGGCACAAAACACCGCACATGCAAAAAATGCAAGGAGGTCATTGACTGATAATGACTCCAAGACTGAAAGAAAAATATACCAGGGAAATAATACCTGCCATGATGAAGGATTTTTCGTACGGCAACATCATGGAGGTGCCCAAAATCCAGAAGATAGTGCTCAACGTAGGGCTGGGCGAGGCCATCCAGAATATCAAGCTTCTTGAGGCAGCGCAGAAGGAGCTGGCATCTATGACCGGCCAGAAGCCGGTTGTCTGCAAGGCCAAGAAGTCAATCGCAACCTTCAAGCTCAGAAAGGACATGCCTATCGGCTGCAAGGTGACGCTGAGGGGCAGTTCCATGTATGAGTTTTTGGACAGGTTCATCAGCATTGCCCTGCCGAGGATCAGGGATTTCAGGGGCGTTTCAGGCAAGTCTTTTGATGGAAGGGGAAACTATGCCATCGGCCTCAAGGAGCAGTACATATTCCCCGAGATTGATTATGACAAGGTGGAGATGGTCCACGGACTTGATGTAATAGTATGCACATCGGCCAAAACAGACAAGGAGAGCAAGTCGCTCCTTCGTTATTTCGGCATCCCGTTTAGAAATTAGAGAGGTATAGAAACATGGCAAAGACATGCATGATCGAAAAGTCAAAAAGGCCGCCCAAATTTGCGGTGCAGGCCCATAACCGGTGCAGGATATGCGGAAGACCGAGGGGTTATCTGAGGAAATTCGGGATGTGCAGAATCTGTTTTAGGCATCAGGCGCTTCGGGGGCAGATACCCGGAGTCACAAAATCGAGCTGGTAGAGGTGAAGCATGATAACTGACCCAATTGCAGATATGCTGACAAGGATAAGGAATTCGGTCATGATACGGGCTGAAAAGGTTGATATTCCCGCATCGAAGATGAAGCTTGAGATAGCAAAGATTATGAAAGAAGAAGGTTTCATAAGGGCATACAAGATCCTGAAGGACAAAAAGCAGGGCGTCCTGAGGGTAACTCTAAAGTATGCGGCCGACAATGAGCCTGTAATAAGCGGAATAAAAAAGATTAGCAAACCAGGCAGAAGGGTCTATGTCGGTCATGACTCGGTTCCTGTGGTGATGGGCGGCGTCGGCATATCTGTTCTTACCACATCGAGGGGTCTTATGAGCGACAGGACATGCCGCCGCGAAAATATAGGCGGCGAAGTGCTCTGCTACATCTGGTAAAAGGAGAAGGGGATGTCAAGAATCGGAAAGAAGCCAGTAGATATTCCATCCGGAGTGAATGTCACATTGCTGGATAATACCATAAAGGTGAAGGGCCCAAAAGGAGAGCTTCAGTGGTCGCACCCTTTCGGCACAAAAGTATCTGTAGCAGCAAACAGCATTGTTGTAGAGCGCGCAGATGAATCCAAAAAGAACAAGGCCCTGCACGGACTTACAAGGAATTTGATTGCCAACATGGTTACAGGCGTAACGACCGGCTATCGGAGAGTCCTTGATATTTTCGGCGTAGGATACAGGGCGCAGGTTCAGGGCAACAAGATTGTTATGACGCTTGGGTACTCACACCCTGTAGAATTTTCTCTGCCCGAGGGGATCACTGCAGCGGTTGATCAGAAGCAGACTCAGATAACCTTAAGCGGAATAGACAAGCAGAAGATAGGCCAGGCTGCAGCCAACCTCAGGGAACTGAGAAGCCCTGATGCATACAAGGGCAAGGGTGTAAGATATGCCGGCGAGCGCCTGAAACTCAAGGTTGGCAAGACAGGCAAAAAGTAATCATCAGCAGGCAGCCCATGGACGGAAATCATGGGTCTTGACCAGGAGGATATTTTGGCAAAGAGCAAGCAGACAGGCAGGAAGCGGCGCCATGTGCGCATCAGGAGAAAAGTTACGGGCACGGCTGAGAGGCCGAGGCTTTCTGTATACAGAAGTTTGAATCAGATCTATGCGCAGGTAATAGACGACGCCAGGGCTGTGACCTTTGTGGCTGCATCCAGCCTTGATCCGACATTCAAGAGCGTGAATGGAAAAGGGAATATTGCGATGGCTAAGGAAGTCGGCGGTCTCATCGCAAAAAGGGCTGTTGAACAGGGGATAAAGCAGGTAGTTTTTGACAGAAGCGGGTATCTGTATCACGGAAGGATTAAGGCTCTTGCGGAAGGCGCGCGAGAGGCAGGGCTGGAATTTTAATGCTGATTCATATTGTTGCAAGGAGGCAAGGTGGGAAGGATTGACCCAGAAGCGCTGAATCTCAAGGATAAGGTAGTTTTCATCAATAGAGTCGCCAAAGTCGTCAAGGGTGGAAGAAGGTTTTCATTCAGCGCCCTTGTAGTTGTGGGCGACGGTGCCGGGACGGTCGGCATAGGCAAAGGCAAGGCAACCGAGGTTCCTGAGGCAATTCGCAAGGCGGTTGAGCAGGCAAAGAAGTGTCTGATGAAGTTTCCGCTTAAGGAGGGGACCATCCCGCACAGGATTATCGGGAGATTTGGAGCAGGAAGCGTTGTGATGAATCCGGCACAAAAAGGAACCGGCCTCATTGCAGGCGGCGCTGTCAGGGCAATACTCGAGGTTTCCGGCATTCAGGATATTGTCGCAAAATCTCTGGGCAGCAATAATCCCTACAACACGGTTAAGGCAACTGTTGACGGCCTGGTAAATCTCAAGGATCCGGATATAATTTCGAGGCTCAGGGGCAGGAGTGACGAGGAATCACAGGAGGCTGTAAGCTGATGCTTAAGATAACATTGAGAAGGAGCTATATAGGTATTCCCGAGAAGCAGCGGCGGGTGCTTGCGTCACTGGGGCTGAAAAAGATAGGCCAAAGCGTTATGCAGGAAGATATTGCTGCTGTCAAGGGAATGGTTCACAAAGTCTCACATCTTGTGGCCGTTGAACAAGCAGATAAATAGTCGGAGGTTTCGCCCTAATGAAAATAGAAGATATACAGCCTGCTGAGGGAAGCAGGAAAAGAAGAAAGAGAGTCGGCAGAGGAGTCGGTTCAGGCCATGGAAAGACCTCCTGCAAGGGGCACAAAGGCCAGAAGGCCCGCTCCGGAGGACCGAAAGGCGCAGGCTTTGAAGGCGGCCAGATGCCGCTCCAAAGAAGGCTGCCGAAGAGGGGCTTTACAAACAACTTCAGCGTGGACTATGCCATTGTGAATCTCGATATCATAGAAAAACTGAGGTCAGAAGGCACGATCACCCCTGAGCTGCTTTACAGTAAGGGCGTCATCAAGAATATGAAGTGCGGACTTAAAGTTCTCGGCAACGGAAATGTTCAGGGGACGGTGACTGTCAAGGCCATGATTTTCAGCGCATCTGCTGCAGCAAAGATAGAAGCAGCGGGCGGAAAGGCAGAGGTGCTTTAACTTGACCTTCCTATCAAGAGTTCAGAACATATTCAAGATCGAGGAGTTGAAAAACCGCATCATCTTTACGCTTGCGCTGCTTGTGGTATACAGGATAGGCTGCCACATACCGACTCCGGGCATTAATGGAGAGGAACTGAGCAGGTTTCTTTCTGCAAATGCCGGGGCAGTTATGGGATTCTTTGATATGTTCTCAGGAGGCGCCCTCTCAAGGGTCGCCATCTTCGCGCTCGGAATTATGCCGTACATCAGCGCATCCATTATCATGCAGCTGCTGACAGTCGTTATTCCTTCAATCGGAAAACTCGCAAAGGAAGGCGAGTCAGGCAGGAAGAAGATCGTCAAGTATACACGGTACGGCACTGTAGTCATAGCGGCGATTCAGTCTTTTGGCATAGCAGCGGGCCTCGAAAAGATGCAGGGCGGCCTGTTTGTGCAGAATCCGGGCATTGCCTTCAAGCTCGTAACGATGATCACGCTCACATCAGGCACCGCCTTTATCATGTGGCTTGGCGAGCAGATTACAGAGCGAGGCATCGGAAATGGCATCTCTCTCATTATATTTGCCGGCATAGTCGCAAGCTTCCCTTCCGCGATCGTCAGCACAATCCTCCTTATGAAGGCCGGTGAACTGAACCTCTTCTTTGTGCTGTTCCTTGTTGTGATGATGATTGCTGTAGTGGCTGCAATCGTGATGCTTGAACGGGGCCAGAGAAAGATACCTGTTCAATACGCAAAACGGGTCGTGGGCAAGAAGGTCTACGGAGGCCAGTCTACCCACCTTCCTCTTAAGATAAACACGGCAGGCGTTATTCCTCCGATATTTGCCTCGTCCATTATCATGTTTCCGGCCACAGTTGCCGGCTTTATCGAAATCCCCTGGGTGCAGGCGTTTGCACAGCAGCTTTCACCGGGGACTTTAGTCTATACAGTGCTCTATGTCAGCATGATATTCTTTTTTGCATATTTCTATACTGCCATTGTATTTAACCCTGTTGATATTGCCGATAATCTGAAGAAATATGGCGGCTTTGTCCCCGGCATCAGACCCGGCAACAAGACATCGGAATATCTCTACAAGGTGCTTTCGAGGCTGACGTTTGTAGGGGCTATCTATCTGGCTATCGTCTGCGTTATACCTGAGGTGCTTATCAGCAAATTCAATGTCCCGTTTTATTTTGGCGGCACATCACTGCTCATTTCAGTTGGCGTGGCGCTCGATACAGTATCGCAGATAGAGTCTCACCTTGTTACCCGCTCATATGAAGGATTTATGAAAAAGGGCAGGATTCGGGGAAGAAGAGGTTAAGCCCCTCAGCGCAGGCAGGAAGGTTAAGGCCGCGCATGACGACATGGCCGGAATCGCGGGCAATCAGTGATCTTGCTTAAGTCTCCCAGGGAGATCGAGATCATGGCCCGTGCCAGCCGGATCGTGGCGGATGTTATGAGGTCTCTGAAAGAGGTCATAACATCCGGCGTAACAACCAGGGAAATAGAACAGTTTGCCGACAGCAGAATCAGGTTGCTTGGCGGAAAGTCGGCATTCAGGGGCTACAGGGGATATCCGTCGAGCATCTGTGCTTCGATTAACGAAGAGGTCGTGCACGGAATCCCTTCTTCCAGAAGGCTGAAGGAGGGGGATATCGTAAGCATAGATCTGGGCGTATTTTGTGACGGGTTCTTTGGTGATGCTGCCTGCACGTTTCCGGTGGGCAGGATAGACGAGGAAGCAGCGCTGCTTATGAGGGTGACAGAAGAGGCCCTGTATCTCGGCATACAAAAGGCAGTTGTCGGAAACAGGGTGCATGATATATCTCATGCCATACAGCAGCATGCCGAGCAGCACGGCTTCTCTGTGGTTAAGACATTTGTCGGTCACGGCATTGGCCGCCAGCTGCATGAGGAGCCGCAGGTTCCGAACTTTGGAAATCCCGGCCAGGGAACAAGGCTGAAGCAGGGTATGACGCTTGCGATAGAGCCGATGGTAAACGCCGGCACGCATGAGGTTAAAGTTCTGGGAGACGGCTGGACAGCGGTTACGGCAGACGGCAGGCGTTCGGCGCATTTTGAGCATACGGTTGTGGTAATGCCGGACAGGGCAAGAATATTGACTAAATTCTGATAAAATGGGTATAATTTTTGTTCGATGGCAAAAGAAGATAATATAGAAGTTCAGGGGACTATTGTCGAGACCCTGCCCAACGCAATGTTCAGGGTTGAGCTCGAAAACGGCCAGGTTATACTGTCCTATGTCTCGGGCAAGATGAGGATGAATTTCATAAAGATCCTGCCCGGCGACAAGGTTACGCTTGAGCTTTCCCCTTATGATCTTACCAGGGGCAGAATTACTTACAGGTTTAAATAGGAGCTGAAGGAGATAGTTTATGAAGGTTCGTTCATCAGTAAAGCCGATCTGCTCAAAATGCTCGGTTATAAAGAGAAAAGGCGTCATAAGAATTATTTGCGAAAACCCGAAGCACAAACAGCGTCAGGGTTAGGTTAAGGAGGTTTCAATTGGCAAGAATCGCCGGAGTTGATTTGCCCAAAAACGAGCGTATCGAGATAGGCCTAACACGGATTTTCGGTATCGGTCGTCCGCACTCGAAAAAGATACTGAATGAGGCAGGAGTTAATCCTGACACAAGGGTGAAGAATCTGACTGATGAAGATACGGTCAAGATAAGGGCTGTGCTTGAGAGGGACTACCGTGTGGAGGGTGACCTTCGCCGTGACATTTCGCTGAGCGTGAAACGGCTCACCGACATCGGCTGTTATCGCGGGACAAGGCATAGGGCCGGACTACCGTGCAGAGGCCAGCGCACAAAGACAAACGCCCGCACGAGAAAAGGGCCGAGAAAAGCGGTTGTCGGCAAGAAGAAGGAGGCATAGGGAATGACCCAGAAGAAAAAAGGCATCAAGAGGGACAGAAAGAGCATCAGCTCCGGTGCCGCTTACATACAGGCATCATTTAATAATACGATTGTGACCATAACGGATGCAACGGGCGGTGTCATAACATGGGCAAGCGCCGGACATATGGGGTTCAAAGGATCAAGGAAGGGAACGCCGTATGCAGCACAGATGGCTGCAGAGACTGCAGCAAAGAAGGCAGTGGATGCCGGAATGAAGCAGGTAGATGTGTATGTGAAAGGCCCGGGCTCCGGCAGAGAGTCGGCCATCAGGGCGCTTCAGGCCGCCGGGCTTGATATAAATCTTATTAAGGATGTAACCCCCGTGCCTCACAATGGATGCAGGCCGCCAAAGAGGAGGAGAGTGTAAATTGGCTAGATATTCAGGAGCATTATGCAGGATCTGCCGCAGGGAGGCAGAAAAACTTTTCCTCAAGGGTGACAGATGCTATACAGAGAAGTGCGCTATCGAGAGGAGACAGTACCCTCCCGGACAGCATGGCCAGCGCAGAAGCAAGCTGTCCGACTATGGCGTTCAGCTCAGGGAAAAGCAGAAAGTAAGAAAGATATATGGTCTGCTCGAAAAACAGTTCCGAACTGCCTTTGGCAGGGCTGAACGGAAGAAGGGCGTTACCGGCGAAGTACTGCTGCAGCTTCTTGAGTCGAGGCTGGACAATGTGGTATACAGGATGGGATTTGCTCCCAACAGAAACAGCGCGCGTCAGCTTGTTACCCATGGTCATTTTCTTGTCAATGGCAGGAAGGTGGATATAGCATCTTTTGCCGTCCGCGTCGGGGATGTCGTTGAGCTTAAGGAGGCGAGCAGGAATATCGCGATTATCAATGATAATATATCCAAGATGGAGCACCGCGGCGTTCCCGTATGGCTCGAAATGGATTTTCAGGGCTTCAAAGGAAGGGTTTCACAGGTTCCCTCGCGGGAAGATATACAGTTGACAGCGAATGAGCAGCTCATCGTGGAGCTCTACTCAAAGTAATATTGCCGGCGTGGTTCGGCTTTTGTGCGAATAGTTAAGTATAAATGAAATATAAAATTACCATACGGGAGGCCTGATGAACCTGAAGAAAAAAGGCTTTCAGCTACCTGAAAAGATCAGGTTTGATGAAGAGACATTAACAGATACATACGGCAGGATAGTCGTTGAGCCGCTTGAAAGGGGTTTTGGAGTCACCTTGGGGAACTCCCTGAGAAGGGTGCTGCTTTCTTCTCTTGAGGGAACTGCCATAACGTCGGTAAAGATTACAGGAGCTTTGCATGAATTTTCCTCCATAAAAGGCATCAAGGAAGATACCATAGATATTATTTTGAACCTGAAAAAACTGCGTTTCAAATCTCATGGTGATGCAGACAAGACGGCAACATTTGATGTCAAGGGGCCTGCGGTGGTGACCGGAGCTGACCTTCAGTGCGATTCCTCATTTGAGGTTCTCAATCCTGATCAGGCAATAGTGACACTGGACAAGAATGCTGAGTTCAGGGCCGAAGTTCGGCTGAAAAGGGGCAAGGGTTATTTTTCGAAGGAGCAGAATGAGGAAGAGCTTTCTGTTGGAGAAATTGCTGTTGACGCTGCTTTTTCACCGATCAGAAAAGTCAATTTTATTCCTGAGAAGACAAGGGTCGGCAGGTCTACTGACTATGACAGGCTCATTCTCGAGATCGAAACAGACGGCAGCATAGGGCCTGAGAAGGCCTTGTCTGATGCGGCATCTATAATAATGGATCATATGGATATATTCGTGGCGGAAGAGGACTATGCGACTGCCCAGATAGAAACAGCGGGAGCAGGCGAGGGGCCAGGCATATCCGGGTCCAATCCCAATCTCAATAAAACCGTTGATGAACTTGAGCTTTCAGTCCGATCCTATAACTGTCTGAAGAATGCGGACATCAAGACCATTGCCGAACTCGTGCAGAAGAGCGAACCAGAGATGCTCAAGACAAAGAATTTTGGAAGAAAGTCGCTCAATGAGATCAAAGAGATCCTGAGCAGGATGGGGCTTCACCTCGGCATGAAGATAGGCGCCGATACAAATGACAATTAAGAGCTACAAAGACCGGAGGAAATAGATACAATGCGTCACAAGGTAGATGGAAGACTATTCGGGAGGCCTTCAAACCAAAGGAAGGCTCTGCTTCGCTGTATAGTTACAGCGCTTTTTGAAAACCAGAGGATCGAAACGACTGTTGCAAAGGCCAAAGAGGCAAAAAGGATTGCAGAGAAGATGATCACGTTCGGCATCAAGGGAGACCTCCACTCAAAGAGACAGGTGCTCTCATATGTAACAGCGCGTGATGTTGCATCCAGACTCTTTAATGATATAGCGCCCCGTTTTGCCGGAAGGCCCGGCGGCTACCTGAGGATTGTTCAGACCAGACAGAGGCTTAAGGACTCAGCGCCAATGGCGATCCTCGAATTTATTGATTACGAGGCTGTCAAAAAGCCCAAGGGCAAGGCAGCAAAAGCAGATAAGGCCGGCAAGGCCGGGAAGAAGGCAGAGTGAACGAACTGCTTGCAGGAATCGGTATCATTGCGGTCTGGATCATACTGCAGGTCTTTGTCTTCCCCAGGCTCGGCATTCCGACCTGAGCAGTCCCTGACCCGAAGGCTTCGGGTAAAGTGAAAAAAAGTTGTAATTAGAAAAGGGCTCGCAAGAGCCCTTAATCGTTCGTAATAAGAAAGAGACTTTTTTCTCCTCTCGATATATCATCCTCCATACTACATCTGAATATTGCCGCTGAGCCTTGTCAGGATCATATAACTGTACTTCCTTAGCGACAAACAACAGTCCTTTATCCTAAAAACGGCAGTTGGGATAAAAATTCAGCCTGTTTGAGGGATCAATTCCA
>CAYUNK010000066.1:0-14590 GCA_964446125.1 uncultured Nitrospiraceae bacterium
CTTCTTTTGAAAATCGAGACTTATGCTGCAATCGTGCTCTTTATACTCTTTGACATAAATATCCTTTGATGCTCCGGGCTGGAAACCGAGGGCTTGAATCAAATTTATGATTTCAGTTTGTAGCATAGCTATGATGTCGAAGTTCCTGAATTATAATGAAGTTTTGCGCAATTTTACCAGTGCAATTCAACATCACTTATGCAATCCCGTATTCTCGCAGAAGGACTAACTATTCCTGAGCTTTTCTGTGAGCTTCCTCATCTCTTCTTCGGTAGGCTTTTGGCCTCGCAGCGTTCTGAAGAAAGCAGGCAGCATCTTTACGATCTCCTGATCAGACATCAGGTCTTTAGGGATGATCCCGCGATCAGTGGCAGCAAGGTCAAAGAAGGTGTACCAATCGTCCGTTCCTTTCTTTATGCCAAGCGCTTTTGCATACCGCTGAAGAATCTCTTCATCTTGAGGAGGAGCCATTGCCCCCCGTTCAAGTCTGCTGATATTGCCCGGATCAAGATTATTATCAAGACAGAAACGGCGTAATGTTATTCTTTGTTCAATCCGCTTTTCCTTAAAAAACTCGCCGAAGGTCATTTTGGCAGCCATTATCGTTTCCCCCTCTGCTTTATGTTGTATTAATATTACAACGCTCGACTGTTGTTGTCAAGATACAACATGCGCAGGATTTACTGATCTCATCTGCCCCAATACTTCTGTATCCTTGCCCTGTCTTCACTCTCTTTATCCCCTTTGAAATATATCTCTACGAATTCTATCTTGTCATCTTCCTCATGATACGCATAAATGACCCTGATCCCTGACTGACAGCCTTTACCCTTGAGCGCCTTGCAGGCAAACTTTTTGCCTTTGTATATCCTGGGCGATTCAATGCGCAGGTCCGTAATATGAAAGATGGCGCCAGTGTCCATCTTCTGCTTGTGCAATAGCGTCATGGCTGCCTTCATAAATACCTGCAGGTCATCTTCAAGCGTTGGAAACCGCCCGCGCAGTTTCTTCAGCTCCTTTTCAAATTCCGGCAATTGGCCGATATCCCTGAAGAGTCCTCCGATATAACACTCATACCATCTGCTCATCCGTTGTCTTCAGCATACGACCGCACAGAATACGGCGGAGTGCGGTAGAAGACGGCTTCATAGTCTATGATCTGCCCATCTCCAGTCGAAACCCAGGGGACATCGCCATGGGAATACGCGCTGATCTGGCTGGCATTCATATCAGAGAGCCTGTTCAATACATCGTCCATCACCTCAATCTCGCTCGCCTTCAGCCTTGAAAGATCCGGTCTCCGATGAGGCAGATATTTGCTCTGCTGCAGCCTGAAATATTCACTCTTGACCTTCTCAATTTCGCCGTCAGCGATCATCTTCTCTACAATCCTGGCAAACTCTATGGGAGTGGGACCATACTGGTTCTTCAAATAGGTCGCCCCAATCAACTGCTCCTCATATCTCTCATAGAAGTCAAAATCCATGAAATAGAGAAGCTTATAGATGACTGTCTCGCCGACGTTCGGTCTTGAGCCGACCTTGTTGAGTATATACAGGAGCACTTCCCTGAACTTCTGAAGGTTCTTCTGAGGCACGCTGATCCGCACTGGCGGTTTATCTCTCTTTTCTTCTTTTTCTGTTCGGAGTATGACTTCGGGCTCCCGTCCTGGATTGAGCAGGTCATCAACAGGCAGATGAAATATCTGCGACAGCCTTATAAGTTCATCCGCAGCGATCTTCCGGGCGCCGCTCTCGATCTGAGAGATGGAAGGTCTGGGCAGTTTCATCTGTCTGGCGAGCGCATCCTGGCTCATGCCGTTCTTTTCCCGCAGCTCCCTGACCCTCTGCCCTATCTTTCCATAGATATTCATAAATCCTCCGCGGTGACCTTACGATATCATATGAAAGATAATATTGCAATATATTGTATTAATTTCTGACAATATTCTCCCCTCTCTTCCCGGACAAGCCATACGCGGCTTATTCTTGCATCTTCCGGAAATGCTCTGACATGGATTTTATTGCCTGTGCCGCAGCATCAAGCCGCTTGACAACTCGTATTTTTATTCCAAGAGTTTCAGCAAGAGGTCCTATCAACCCCTGGACTTCTTCCCTGCAGATCATGATCTCCTTCGGCATCAGCCCGGTATTTTCGATACATGCAAGAAACCTCTCAGGGAATTCCCTCTCATGCTCCTGCTTATTTGCAAGGTAAACATCATGAACAAATCCGGAGGCATTATCGGCGATAAGGATCGAATACGGGAAAAAGGGCTCTCCCCCCTCATGAACCGGCGCAGGCGCATGAAAAAAATCCATTTCCCATATGGCTGAGGACTGCTTCGCCTTGTTCCTGATACGCCTGATGCGCAGATCATCTATATGGGCCGGAGAAACAGGTTGATCCTCAGCTGATTCCGCAGTCCTCCACTGCTCTGTCCATACTGTCCCGTCGTCAGTGGTATTGGCAACCCGTACAAGATAGAGTCCTTCATCCGAAGGCGTAACAATACTGTCGTCTTCAAGGAGCTGATTGCAGACTGTAATCGCCTGATCAAGGGCATCGGTAAGGAAGAGCACCTCTGCCCGGTCAGGGCCGATCGGGACATAGCCCGGCCTGAAGCGCCTGAACATAGGCCAGGAATTGGAGCCTCGGAAATTAAGATTGAGCTTCTTGATCAAACGAATATCATCCTTGTCCATGTAATCCTTATTCTCAAAGGAAGCCATAAGACAGTCCTGCAGAAAAAGGGCATCCGGGTTTTCAGGTTCAATCTTGCCGCTCTGTATATCCGTATGAACCTTGAGTCCCCTGCCCCCCATGTACAAAACAAGGGCGAAGACCTCGCCAAGTCCGCCCAATACAGAACAGTAGCCGATATCTCCTGTCCTTGGGTTCTGAACTCCAAAGATATCGCTCTCATTCATCCAGTCCCACGCCGCGAGTTTTCTGAACTCTGTGGCTGTGCGATAAAGGTTTTTTAATTCTATGGGAGAAGGTTTTTCCTGCATGATGCGCAATGATAATATGTAATGCTTCTCAAAGGCAAATAATCTTACCGACCGGGCAGAATTCAGATCGCAAAGAGCCTCATGCCGCTGCCTGCCATGACAGCCTTCTGAAACGCCATATTCATAAATTCCTTGGCCTTCTCTGCAGCATCAGGAGCTCTGCAGCCCTGTGCAAGAAAGGCCGCAATTGCTGCAGAAAAGGTGCAGCCAGTGCCGTGGTACTCGCCCGGTCTTTTCCTGGCCTTAAGATAATGAAACGATCCGTCGTATATGACATCAAGGGCACGGCCCTCAAGATGGCCGCCTGTGATGATAACCATATCAGCGCCTGCCTCATGAAGGATAACGGCTGCCTTTTGCATATCTCCCCGGGTTTTGATCTTAAGACCGGTCAAAACAGAGGCTTCATGGATGTTAGGCGTAATCACCCGGCATAGAGGCAATATCTTCTCCTTCAGGACTTTAGGCAGGTTTCTCTCTGCCAGTCTCTTGCCTGAGGAGGAGATCATGACCGGATCGAGCACCACATTGCTCAACGAATATTTCCGTATCATACGCGCTGCCACCCCTGCGTTGTCTTCAGTCAGGAGCATGCCGATCTTTACGGCGCCAGGCATAAGGTCGGTCAGAAGCAGCTCGAGCTGCTTCTTCAGAAACGTGCTGCTTACAGGCTGAACACTCTCAACCCCCCTGGTATTCTGGGCAGTCAAGGCGGCTACGGCAGAAAGGCCATACAGGCCAAGGGCATGGAAGACCTTCAGGTCCGCCTGAAGGCCTGCCCCGCCCGAGGGGTCAAACCCGGCGATAGTCAGGGCTTTTTTCATAGAAGGGATTATATACCCTGAAAGACTTATTCTCAACCGGCCTGCATAGGTTATAATACAGGCCATTACAACAGGGGGCCATTTCAGATGATCAGGAAATCACTGCTCTTAAGGCTTTTCGATGCCGCATATATCCAGCGCTGGAATGACCGCGTGCGGCCGGTTGAATTCGTCGAGCTGGACAAGCAGGCTCATAAGATGGTTATCGCCTATTTCCTGGGCAAGTTTGAAGAGGACAACCCCGCGTTCAACTGGATCGGGATCATTGAAGGCGGCATCTTCGAACTCCTGCAGCGTATTGTTCTGACAGACCTGAAGCCCCCGATCTTCTACCGCATCAAGGAAGACAGGACCAAATACCGCAAATTAAACGAATGGGTCTATCAGGAACTGGAACCGGTTCTTTCCCCTCTTGGCAGGGACTTCTGCCTGCGCTTTCAGGATTACTTCCTCGATGAGGCTGAAGATATCAATCGAAGGATATTAAATGCTGCCCACTACTATGCCACCAGATGGGAATTCAATATCATAGAGAAGATCCATCCCCCGGGCTTTGAGATGGAGGCCATCAGAAAGAGCCTCGAAGACAAGCAGCACGAATACAGCGACTTAAGAGGCATGCAAGAGCTTTCGGCAAATGAGCAGTACAGCCACTTCCTCGACATGTGCGGACAACTCAGGTTCCAGATACGATGGGCAAATCTCCATCGCCTGCCCAGGACATCTGTAATGGGCCATTCGCTCTTTGTGGCTGCACTGTCATATATCTTCTCTCTCGAAAATAAGGCATGCTCAAGAAGGTGCGTGAACAACTATTTTACCGGCCTGTTCCATGACCTGCCGGAGGTGCTGACAAGGGATATCATATCCCCGGTAAAACGGTCCATCGAGGGGCTTTCTGAGCTTATCAAGGAGTATGAGAAGGAGCAGATGCAGCTCGAGGTGTACAGCCTCATCCCCTCAGCCTGGCATGCAGACATCAGGAGCTTTACTGAAGATGAATTCTACAGCATCGTAACGGTCAATGGCGAGACGATTAAGGTCTCAAGCGATCAGATCAATGCCTCATACAATCACGATCATTTCAATCCCCGTGACGGAGAACTGGTCAAGGCCTCTGACTCACTTGCCGCCTTTATCGAGGCATCAGTCGCAATTCATAACGGAAGCCCCAGCCAGGGGCTTGTAGAGGCAAAGCTCTCGATCCGGTCCAGGTTCGAGAAGTCCACGATAGCAGGGATTAATTTCGGCGAGATCTATGCTGATTTTGACTGAGCAGCGTTAAGCCTCTTCTGTCTCTCTACAGAGTGACGCTGAATTCCTTCTCTTTCATCCCGAAGAAGAAGCTCTTTCTGGCGATCCTGACAGTGATGGTCTGCCCCTTCTTTTTATATAGCAGATGGATCTTGATATCCTCAATCGCCCCGATCTTTTCATCGTCAATCGCAAGGATCTGATCATCAGTCTTAAGCCCGGCATTTTCTGCAACGCTTTCGGAAGAAAAACCGCTTATGCTCACTTGCCCCTTATCCTCCTTCAGCATAACGCCCAGTTTCGGGGACTGGGGAAACGGCAGGGAGGAAGGATAGATGATATAATCTGCCACACCTCTTTCGATATCTTCCGAGTTCATGATTATGGCGTAATCCCTTCCGTTTAGCCGGTGAGCCCGCTTTGGGATGCCTGACCCGAAGGCCATATGACCTCCTCCGGCCAGCACAACAACCTGATAGTCAGGATTCTTTGTGATAAAGTCGTTAAGGTTGTGGGCCATGGACTCATCCCATAGCACCTGGGACTGATAAAAAAAGTCGAAGTTCCTCGAATCCGCCCCTGCATGGCTGCCAAAGAAGCCCCTGAGCCTCTCCTTATACGCCATATCAGACAGGTCCATCTCTTCGGGCAGGTCTTCGAGATCCTCCTTACCCAGGGCCTGAAGCCCTGCCTTCGACACCTTTGATACGATCTCCTTCCTGATGTTCAGGGCGATAATCGGTATCTTATTCTCCGCCGCAAAGAGCAGGATCTCGCGGTACAGGTTATAGTCAAAGCCCCAGCGCTTGAAATATTCAGACTGTTTCAGAAAGGTCTTCTCATCAATCGCACCCGCGATATAATCATCCAGCGCCTTCTGAAAAGGCTTCTGAAACATCTCCATGCCGATAGCAAGCTTCCTGTTCTTTCCATACAGCTGCCTTATCACCTGATACTGCAGGCGATGGTGCTCAAAACGGTCATGCAGTTCGCCGACATAGACAATATCTTTCCCGCCCGCTTTTTCGATCACCTCTGCTGCAGTCAATAGGCGGGGCAGTTCAATGGCTGCAATATCAGGGGTCAGCTTCAGCCTCATACCCTGTTCGCTTTCATGAATTGTCTTTGTAACATTCCTGCTGTCCTTAAATGCCAGGGCGCTGTATTTTCCATAGTGGGTGATCCGCTGCAGATACCTGCCTGTATCCGGGGCATTCAGAGAAGAGACAATGGCTATGACACTCCTGCTGCTGTAAGGGTTCTGTTTCATCACAAGGGCAAAGTCGCCTTCCGGCATCTGAACCTTTGCATACAGCCTTTTGAGGAATTCTGCTTCCTGGGGGACAATCAATGAAGCGCCTTTTATATCTTCGTAGGCAAGAGCTTCCTCCTTCTTTGAGCCAAAACCATGTCTCTTCAGGAAATCTCCAAGACCCTCATAAGCGTTCTCCCTGCCTTTGGGATAGACGAAGATTCTGTTGCTGTCGCCCAGAAGCATAGAGACAACCGGAGCGAGCTCCTTGTCAGTCATCTTTCTGAAGAGGTGATACTCTTCATCAATCGCCAGCTCAAGCGGAATGTCCAGGGTCTCGATCTCGAAAGACTGGGATTCTTTTTCCGCCTCAAAGGTCTTTTGAACTTCTCCCTTGTCGGTCCTGAGAATCACAGGGATCTGAAACCTCTTCGCTGCATCTTGCAGAAGGTCAAACGATACAATCGCCTTTGAGCCTTCATATCTGACCATAACATTCTGAACCTCGAAATCGAGCGCCCCTTTGCCTTCGACCCATTGTTTAAAAAACCAAGCGAGATCTTTGGCGGATGCTGACTCAAAGGCCTTCTGCAGGTCTGCCCAGGATGCAGTCCTGAACCTGTTTTGTTCATAGAACTCCTGCAATGCGCTTCGGAAAAGATCAGGCCCCAGCATTTGTTTGAGGGCATGAAAGACCATTGCGGTCTTGCCATAGCCTATTGAAGCGGTGGCCTTGTCAGTCCTTGAGGTAAACTCATTCAGGGCGAAGTCATTTTCAGCCGTTATAAAGCTCTGGTACTGTACCAGTATCTGTTTACGGTATTCTGCGCCCTTACCCTTTTTCTCCTCATACTGATGGTCAGCAAGATAGGTTGTGAGCCCCTCAGACCAGTTTCCGGCTCTGCGGTCGGCATAGACAGAGTTACCGAACCATTGATGCAGGATCTCATGTCCCAGCGAGGTATCGGCAATAAAGGGCAGCCTGACAACATCCCTGCCGAGGAGCGTGAAGGTCGGCATGGAGTAACCTGTCGGCAGGATATTCTCGACAACAGAAAACCGTTTAAAGGGAAAGGGGCCGATCAGGTCTTCATACATTGCCATATAAGCCTTGGCCTTCTCAAGATAATTATTGGCAAGTTCTCTGTCTTCAGGGAAGAAATATGAAAAGATCTCGACAGGGCCATGCTGAGCCTTCCGGACTTCATATTTGCCGGCTATGAGATTGATGCTGTCCACCGGATGGTCAAAGACAAAAGAGTATTCCTTCATGCCGCCGGGCTGCTGCCTGACAACAATATCATCTGCCTCTGATACAGCCTCGAAACCCTCCGGGAGAAGCGCAGAGAGTCTGAATCTTGCCGGTCCTTCGAACGATGGGCACCATCCGTCAAGCAGGGCAATGCCATCAGGACTGACAAGGTTTGAGGTCTCGATGCCGTCTTCCCTGCCCCTGATCTGTACTGATGCATACGACGCCTCATACGCAAGAGTCAAAACAGTCGGCATCGGCCTTGCCTCAATCCGTATCACGCCTGCATCCCTCTTAATGTCCAGGGGTCTCCCCTGATCCTGCGCCGATATTATGGTCAAGCCTCCAACATAAACAGTCCAGGCCCTGCCCGAGGGAAGCTCTATGGTTGACTGCCCTATAAGCCTGTTTTGGTCAAGATCAAAACTGACCTGCAGGCTCTGAAGCGGCATGCCCTCTTCAGCTCCTGATGCTGCAGGTGCTGCAAAGAGCAATAGACAGATCAATAATGCATGTATCCTGTTCATGATTATGGATTCTCCTTGAGATAGCACGTTTGCCGGAAAAGGGCGACATAATCAATCATAGGCAGCCCGTTCAGCGCCGCTTCCCTGACCCTACTTCTTATGCAGGGCCCTTTCAACTGTCCTGATGGCGCAGAACTCTCCGCACATGCTGCATACCTCAGTCTCTGTCGGCGGAACTTCTGCCCTCCAGGCCCTCACCTTGTCAGGGTTAAGGCTGCAGGCTATCTGGCCATTCCAGTCCAGGGCCTTCCGAGCCCGCGCCATCTTCATGTCAGCATCCATTGCGCCTTTGACGCCCTTGGCAATATCGGCAGCATGTGCAGCGAGCTTCGATACGATAACCCCTTCCTTCACATCTTCTATGGTCGGCAGCCTGATATGCTCAGAGGGCGTAACATAGCAGAGGAAGTCCGCCCCTGCCGCACCTGCAACCGCGCCTCCTATGGCGGCAGTGATATGGTCGTATCCCATGCCGATATCGGTCACGAGAGGGCCCAACACATAAAACGGCGCGCCCTTGCAGACCTCTTTTTCGATCTTTACGTTCAACTCGACCTGATTAAGCGGCACATGGCCAGGACCCTCAATGATCACCTGCACGCCCCTTTCGACCGCCCTGTCACGCAGTTCTCCCAGCGTGAGCAGTTCTTCAAGCTGGGTGCGGTCGGTCGCATCAGCAAGACATCCGGGCCGCATTCCGTCACCAAGGCTCAGGGTCATATCATGCCTGTATGCAATGTCACAGAGCCGGTCATACTGTTCATAGAGCGGATTCTCTTTCTCATTGTAGATGATCCACTCTACAAGGAATGAGCCGCCCCGGCTGACGACATCGAGTATGCGTCCTTCGTTTTTCAATCGTTCTATAGCCTTCATGGTGAGGCCTGCATGGGCAGTAACAAAGTCTACCCCGTCTGCTGCATGCTCCTCGATGACGGCAAAGAGGTCGTCTGCAGTCATCTTTGCGATCGAGCCCTTCTGCGCTACTGTCCTCACAATAGCCTCGTAGATAGGCACAGTGCCTACAGCCACAGAAGATCTTTTCATCATCATCTGCCTGAGTTCCCTGATCGGACCTCCTGTAGAAAGATCCATCACTGCATCAGCGCCGTACTTTATCAGCACTGCGAGCTTCTCCATTTCATCTTCTATCGAGACCCGGTCTTTAGATGTGCCGATGTTTGCATTGATCTTTGTCCGCATATTTCTGCCTATGCCTATAGGGGTAATTGGATGGAGTCGGTTGATCGGGATCACGCTCACGCCTGATGCAATGTCTGCTGAAAGCTGCTCAGGCGTAAGGCCTTCGGAGGCTGCAACAAGCTTCACCTCATCAGTAATCGTCCCCTTTTTTGCCAGTTCAAGTCTCGTCATGATAGTTTCCTCATAAACTCCTCAGTTGTTTTTTTGATATCTTCCGAACTCAGGACAGCCGATATAAGCGCAGCCCCGAATGCTCCCTGCTTAAGTATCTCCTGAATCCTGTCTGCTTTTATGCCGCCAATGGCAAAGACCGGAATAGTGCAATTGCCTGCAACATCTGCCGGCAGAGACAGACCAACCGGACTGCCGTATTGTTTCTTTGACGGAGTTTCGTATACAGGCCCAAGCGTAATAAAATCAGCCCCTTCAGACTGCGCCTGCTGCGCCTCTGCCAAACTGTGAGTCGAGACACCGATCATCAACCTTCCGTCAGACGCCTTGCGGGCCGCCTCCACCGGCAGCCCAGTCCTTCCCAGATGCACGCCGTCCGCCTCAACTGCCATCGCAATATCAACCCGGTCATTAATAAAGAGCTTCGCGCCATATCGTCCAGTCAATGCCCTCATCCTGTATGCCAGATCGAGCAACTGCCTTGTTGCGAGGTCCTTTTCGCGAAGTTGAACTGCCTTCACCCCGCCCTGAAGAGCCTTGTCAATCGCCTCAAGCATCCCTTCAGGTGATCCGAAGAGTTTTCTGTCTGTTATGAGATAAAGCCTGAAATCAACACCGTTTCTGATCATCGAACATGCGCTTACAGCATGCCTTCAATGGGGCTGCTTGCCGTTGCATAGAGCTTCCTCGGAATCCTCCCTGCCTTGTATGCGAGCCTCCCTGCGACCACGCCATGCTTCATTGCCGAGGCCATTGCTATCGGGTCCTTTGCCCCTGCTATTGCCGTATTCAGGAGCACTGCATCGCAGCCAAGCTCCATCGCAAAGGCAACATCCGATGCAGTGCCTACCCCTGCATCCACAATAATCGGCACAGTCGCCTGCTCAAGGATAATCTTCAGATTGTACGGATTCCTGATTCCAAGACCTGAGCCTATCGGCGCAGCAAGCGGCATGACCGCAGCAGCTCCAGCATCAACAAGCCTCTTTGCCATGATCGGATCATCATTGGTATAGGGAAGCACTATAAAGCCTTCTTTTGCGAGGATCTCGGTAGCCTGCAGAAGTCCTATCACATCAGGGAAGAGCGTCTTTTCATCTCCGATAACTTCGATCTTTATAAGGTCAGAGACTCCTGCCTCACGGGCGAGCCTCGAATACCTGAGCGCATCCTCCACTGTGTAGCATCCCGCGGTATTTGGCAGGATCTTGTATTTCTTTGGATCAATGAAGTCCAGAAGATTCTCTGACTTCCTGTCCGTTATGTTGGTGCGACGGACAGCTACCGTAACCACATCAGCGCCGGAGGCCTCGATAGCCCTCCTCGTCTCCTCAAAATCCCTGTACTTGCCTGTGCCTACCCAGAGCCTGGACTGAAACTCAATGCCTTTTATGATGAGCGAATCTTCCATAATTGTCTCCTCTTCTTATCTGTAATGAACTCCAGAACTATTATCCGCCGCCCACGAAATTCACAATCTCGACCACATCTCCGTCTTTGAGCTGAAACTGCTCATACTCTGTCTTTCTCACGATCACCATATTCACCTCAACAGCGACCCTGCCCACGGTGATCTTCAGCTCTTCAAGGAGCTCCTGAACATTCGCTGCCTCGATATTGTCTCTGTCTTCGCCGTTAATGGTAAGTTTCATAAAATAAAAAAACCGCATCCCAGTGAGGATACGGTCACCTTTTCTCTTGATTCCCTGTTTCCTCCGTCGGAATTATCCGTATCAGGTTCAAGGGGTCTCTCCCGCTCTATCGAGAGACTCTCAGGCATATACTGCCTCCCCCAAGGGTTATAGACAAGTATAGATGAGCGTCCTTTTCAAAGTCAACGAGACAAATCTTATATTGCGGTGTCCAGGGCAGTTGCATGGTGGATAATCATCAGCAGACCAACCGGAAAATGCATCTACCATTTCCTGAGAAGGCTTTTTCATGATTCACTTCCTCCATTATCACTGTTCATTTCCTTAATAAAGATCGTCAAGGATCATGCATTGGATATTCTTGACCCTGCTGAATACCTGATCATTGCAGACCATGCAGGAAGCGCCGGACAACTCAGCTGATGCTGCATGGATGGCATCCGGGGTCTTAAGGTTATGATCAGCCCTTAGTTTGGCTGCACGGTCAGAAACAGGCAGGGTGACAGGCTGCCAGGTCAAATGAGGATATGTAGTAAACAACGAATAGAACTTCAGGACGAGTGCATCATTTTGCTTCCTGTATGGCTGCACCAGTATTTCGAGCAGCGTGAGTGTGGACGTAACAGCCTCTGTCTTTCCTGCTTCGAGATATCCAAATATTCGATCACAAAGCTCAAAATAGCGGGGATGCTCCTCTATAAAATAGATAAAAACGCTGGTGTCAAAGTAAATCCTCGCATGCTTGCCAAAAAGCTCATCAAGCTCTGTTTTTACCATGCTTTTCGTTCTTTGCCCAGATATTTCTCCCCATACAAACTCTTTCCTGCACCGGCAAGAGCCCTGCGGTGACTCGTGGGCTTAGGCATAATAACAGTAATATCACCCTTCACAACAACGAGCAGTTCATCCCGGCCGCTAAGATGCATGGCTTCCCTGGCTTCGCGCGGGAGTACTATCTGATTTTTCGAACTGAGCCTGACAGTCTGCATAGCACACCTCCCTTTGCTTTACTTTTACCATAATAAGTAAAGCAACGTCAACACCAATTAATCGAGAACCGGATTGTCCGGTCAAGCCGTACAATGACAACACATGATTATTCCGGGTAAACCAATAAGAAAGGGAAACTGCTGTTATTCAGTGAACGTTATTCTGTGCATGAATGAATCGTATTTATCCTGTGCGCAAGGCAGCCGGCGCCGAAGCCGTTGTCTATATTCATCACCGCAATGCCGGGAACGCAGGAATTGAGCATCGCAAAAAGCGCAGTAAGGCCGCTGAAACTCGTCCCATACCCAATCGAGGTCGGCACCGCAATGATCGGTTTATCAGTCATGCCGCCCACAACAGAGGGAAGCGCACCCTCCATGCCTGCAACAACAATCATCACCCTGGCTTTTTTCAGTTCTTCTGTTCTGTCCATCAAACGGTGAAGACCTGCCACCCCTACATCATAGACAGTAGCAACTTTGCTGCCCAAAAAGGCAGCCGTAACAGCAGCCTCCTCAGCAACAGGGATGTCTGAGGTTCCGGCAGCAAGGACAAGGAGGTTGCCTGAGCCCTTCTTCTGCCCGCCAACAGCGATAACACCTGACAGAGGATGAAATTTGGCCCCTTTGATCTTCAGGGATTTGAATATCCTGTCTGTTGCCCTGGTAATAAGAAAGCACTTGCTCGTCTTGTACATTGCACGCGCTATCTCGATCACCTGCTTTTCGGTCTTGCCGGAACCGAAGATCACCTCAGGCACGCCCAGTCTGAGGTGGCGGTGATGATCCACCATCGCAAAAGAGATATCTTCATAAGGCAGATGCTGCATCTTCCTGACTGCATCTGCAACAGCCAACCTCCCCTCGCGCACCGCCTGAAATATTTTGGTAATCTGTTCATTGTTCATAAGATGCACTCTCCTCCCTGAAAGCGTCAGGTATAGTTATTCGACGCAACAGCTTAAGAATAGTATACTCCAGCAAAAGTGGGCAATAGGCGCCTTCAACTCCGGCCTGTCAGGTGCATACAGGAACTGTTCACTGGATGAATCACCAGCCCCTCTTGCATCTTTGATCCGGTCGGTCCTCCCCCGGCTTCTTTCTTATATTGCCTTAACATATGGTAAACTTGGTTCATGCATAATCGTCCGGTAATGGCAGATATCTGACTCATGAATATCATTCATGTCCTGAATGCTCTTGTGAGGCTTGAGTTGATGATGGAGCGACTGTACAGACATTTCGCGAAATTGTTTTCCGGCGAAATCACGGCATCAAGGCTCTTCGACGAATTGGGCAACGAAGAGAAGTCACATGCCGATCTGCTCCGATATCAGCTGAGAATTGTGAAGGATAATCTGAATATATTCCATGATGTCGCATATGACGCCGTTCCTCTTGCCGACCTCATGAATCAGATCAAAAGCATTGTCAAGGCTGATCAGCCGCCTACTCTCAGAGAGGCCTTATCTTTTAGTATGGCGGCTGAGAGGTCAGCATGCGAGGTCCACTACAGAACCGTAATCGGAGAATCAAATCACGACATGGGAGAACTGATAAGAAACCTCGGAGCCTATGATGAAGCTCATCAGCAACGCCTGGGAGCCTTTGCTATGGAACTGGGCATCCATGATTCAACCCCGGCAGATGGCATATTGTCGGAATATAGAGAGAAGACTTATGAGCAAACTGCCGAGAGCAAGAAATAATCGAGATAATAGTCCGGATATCTGACCTCGTCTTGATATCAAGGGCAGTCTTGCACATCCTCTATTTTTGCTATAGAGACAGGGGCAAGATTCAATGCCTGTCCAGAACCTCTCGCACCTTCCTGAGCAGGGCAGTAGGGGTAACCGGCTTCAGAATAAAGGATACCGCATCATTCTGTGGAAGGCCGGCTTTTGCAAATACATTCTCTGAATACCCGCTCATGAAGATTGTCTTTATCTCTGAATTCAGAACACTGATCTCATGATATACTTCCAGCCCGTTCCTCTTCGGCATTATGCCGTCAAGGATGACCAGTTGTATAACATCCTTGTTCTCGACAAACTTCTCGATAGCATCCTGACCGTCAATCGCCTGAATCACCTTATAGCCAAGATGTTCGAGGACTGTCCTGGACAGTCTTCTGAGTGCAGCGTCGTCCTCTGCAATTAAAATCGTCTCTGTTCCACCATGGACGGGTGCCTGCTCCCCCTCACCTTTTTCCTTAATCAGGACTGCCGCCTTTGTAATAGGTATATATATCTTGAATACCGTACCTTTCCCTGTCTCGCTGTACACATTAATAAATCCTCCATGTTTCTTCACAATGCCGTATACAGTTGCAAGCCCGAGGCCCGTTCCTTTGCCTTCACCCTTCGTAGTAAAAAATGGCTCGAAGATCCTCTCTCGGGTCTTTTCATCCATACCGCTGCCAGTATCCGTCACAGATAAAAGCGCATACTCT
>CAYUNK010000067.1:0-14325 GCA_964446125.1 uncultured Nitrospiraceae bacterium
GCTTCTCATACTCTTCGCCAGGCAATATGAAAATGCCAGAACAAATTTACCGTGCGTTCAAACTCCTTCCTGAAATGCTCCAGGGTCTCATCATCGTAGATGCAAAATTCCACAACGCCCAGGCTGCTCTGTTTATGCTTGATCAGAAACGCAACAGCTTCCTCAACGAGCAGCCTTGCGCATCTGTGCCTGGGGAAACCGAAGATGCCTGAACTTATGGCAGGAAAGGATATGCTCGAAAGTTTCCTTTCCGAGGCGAGTCTGAGACTGCTTCTGACGGCGTTTTTCAGCTTGTTATCCTCATCCCCTTCACCCATCATCGGGCCGACAGCATGGATAACGTACTTTGCATGCAGCCTGCCTGCCCCTGTTATGGCGGCATGTCCTGCAGCCACATGACCTATGCGGTCACTTTCTTCCTGTATGACCTTGCCGCCCTTTCGCACTATCGCACCTGCTACTCCGCCGCCGTGCTGCAGGGAGGAATTGGCTGCGTTTACAATGGCATCAACATGCCGATGCGTAATATCCCCCTGGATCAGACGCAAGGTCTTGCCTGCAATGCCCAGATCTGCGATCATCTTCATATTATAGTCCGTTCCCCTTATAAGCAGAGTACCGCTCTATGTTACAATGATACAGCATAGCTTCAGATAAAATGTTCATTTTCTTCTGAATAACCATATGTCAGGGAGGATTCTATTCCGCAGCTTTACGGTCATCTCTCAGGGTTAAAGGGCAGCCAGATCCATTCACTCGAAAGGATCTACCGCCGCCGTATGCATAAAGAAATCGTCACACTTGAACTGGCAAAATACCTTACGGCTCTGTCTGTGGAGCTTAAAAGGCAGATAGGCGTGCTTGTAACCAGAAGGGGCGCTGTCAGCCACGTTATCATCGGTGATGCAAGGGGTATCTTCCTGCCGAACCTTGACGAATATCCGCTGGGCAGGAAACATCTGCGCGGCCTGAGGCTGATCCATACTCATCTGAACAGTGAACCTCTCAACCGCGATGATTTGACGGACCTTTCCCTGCTGAGGTTCGATCTGATCGCAGCAATAGGCATTAAGGACGCGCAGCCCGAAAAGCTCTATATTGCGCATCTGGAGCCTGTCGGCAGCGCAAAACCCTATAGTGTACTGCCTCCGGAGGATATCCATTCACCCGGATTTGATTTTGGGGCCTTTGTGAGTTCTTTTGAGGAGGAGTCTGAAAAGGTGCGTCTGCTTGATCTGCAGTCGTCTCCTTTCAGTGGGCAGGCAGGCGGCAAGAGAGAGCGTGCCATTTTGGTGAGTGTGTCGAAAATGCCGAGGCACGAGCAGGAAGATTCCATGGACGAACTCCGGGAGCTTGCAGGATCAAGCGATGTCCATGTGCTGGATACGGTTATGCAGAGGCCCAAGGAGATAAATTCACGATACCTTATGGGTGAAGGCAAGATAAAGGAACTGGTGATCAATGCCATGAACAGGGGCGCCACGCTGCTGGTCTTTGACCAGGATCTCTCGCCGTCGCAGATCAAGACGATCAGCGCCATGACCGAACTTAAGGTTATTGACCGGTCGCAGCTCATCCTCGATATCTTTGCCCGGCGGGCTCACAGCAGGGACGGCAAGGTGCAGGTTGAGCTTGCCCAGCTCAAATACCGGCTTCCGCGGCTTGCAGGGAAGGGCACTGCCATGTCGCGCCTTATGGGAGGCGTTGGGGGCAGGGGCCCCGGGGAGATGAAGCTCGAGATTGACCGGAGGCGTGTCAGGGAAAGGATCAACCTACTTGAAAAAGAACTGAGGCTGCTCAGCGAAGCGCGGCGTCAGAGAAAGGCGCGGCGGCTCGAAAACAGGCTGCCGATCGTCTCGATCATCGGCTATACGAATGCAGGCAAATCAACGCTCCTGAATGCGCTTACAAGGAGCGACACGTTTGTCGAGAATAAGCTCTTTGCGACCCTTGACACGGCAAGCAGAAGGCTCAGGTTTCCAAGGGACCGTGAGGTGATCATCACAGATACCGTAGGGTTTATCAGGGATCTGCCGAAGGACCTTATGGCGGCATTCAGGGCAACGCTCGAGGAGCTTGATGACGCTGACCTGCTGCTGCATGTTGTTGACGCTTCAAACCCGAGGTTTGAGCAGCAGATTGCATCAGTCGAAAAGATACTCTCTGACCTTGATCTTCTTGCCAAACAGCGGCTCTACATCTTCAACAAGGTTGACCTTATAAGCAGGGAGCAGGAGCAGAATCTGCAGAGCCGGTACAATGCGGTCACGATCTCGGCGCGTGATCCAAAGACGCTGCCCCGGCTGCTTGGTATTGTTTCTGGGCATATCTTTGATGAAAATTAGCTTAATCCTGAGTATAATAGCAGAGTAAATTGGCTGTTCCCCGGAGGTCAGATGGAATTCACTCCAAAATGGATAGCATGGGAGATCACGCGCAGATGTAACCTGCGGTGCGTGCACTGCCGCTCTTCATCAGAGATGGAGATGAAGGGTCACCCTGATTTTTCTACTGAAGAAGCATTCAGAATACTGGACGATATTGCGAGTTATGCCCAGCCTGTTGTTGTGCTTTCAGGAGGCGAACCGCTCACCAGAAAGGATGTTTTTGAGATCGCACAGTACGGCACCGACAAAGGCCTCAGGATCTGTCTTGCCACAAACGGCACCCTTGTTACAGACGAAGTATGCGAAAAGATCAAGGCATCAGGCGTCAGGATCGTCTCCCTCAGCCTCGACGGAGCTGATGAGGCGGTGCATAACGATTTCAGGAATGAGAAGGGGGCCTTTGCAGGCACTGTTAACGCAGCCAAACTCTTTAAGAAACACGGCATCGAGTTTATCATCAACTCGTCTTTCACCAAAAGGAATCAGCAACAGATCCCTATGGTATACAAGCTTGCAAAGGAGCTTGGCGCCACCGCCTGGTATATGTTCATGATCGTCCCTACCGGCAGGGGCGAGGAGATCATGAACGAGCTTATATCCAAAGAGGACTATGACAAGATCCTCGACTGGCACTATGATATGGAAAAAGAGGAAGATCTCCTGCTGGTCAGGCCTACCTGTGCGCCGCATTACTATCGCGTTCAGCTGCAGCGTGCAAAGGAAGATGGTGAAAAGGTGAAGAGGAGGACGCTGAAGTTCTCGACCGGCGGATCAAAGGGATGTCTTGCAGGCCAGCTCATATGTCTGATAGATGTTGACGGCAATGTCCTGCCCTGCAGCTACTTTAATCTGCCTGCCGGCAATGTCAGGGAAAAATCGTTCAGGGAGATCTGGGAGGGTTCAGAGATCTTTAAGGACCTGCGTGATTTCAAAAAATACAAGGGCAGGTGCGGCTCCTGTGAATATGTGACAGTTTGCGGCGGATGCAGGGCGCGTGCCTATTCCGTTTACGGGGACTATCTCGAAGAAGAACCATTCTGCAGCTATAAACCAAAAAGAATTGAAAGGGAAAAGGTGGAACAATGAACGATATATTTTTGAGAGCCTGCCGTGGAGAGAAGGTCGAGTATACCCCGGTCTGGCTTATGAGGCAGGCAGGCAGGTATATGAAAGAATATCAGGAGGTGCGCTCAAAGGTGGATTTCCTGACCCTCTGTAAAACTCCTGAGCTGGCTGCCAAGGTAACCCTCCAGCCGATTGACATCCTTGGCGTAGATGCTGCTATCCTCTTCTCCGACATCCTGATTGCGGTAGAGGCGATGGGCATGCAGCTTGAGTTTCACGACAAAAAGGGCCCTGTTCTCGGCGACCCGGTAAGAACAAAGGCAGGTGTAGACAGGCTGATCATACCTGATACAGAAGACAGCATGCCTTTTGTGCTCGATACCATCAGACTCCTGAGGCAGGACCTCAAGGTCCCGCTTATCGGTTTTTCGGGCGCGCCCTGGACCCTTGCCACATATATTATAGAGGGCGGAAGCTCCAAGAACTTCCTTCATACCAAGAAGATGATGTATCAGAACCCGGGGCTTTTCAAGGCGCTGATGGATAAGATTACGGCTACTGTTGTTGAATACCTTTCTGCCCAGATTCATGCAGGAGCGCAGGCAGTGCAGCTCTTTGATTCATGGGCAGGCATTCTTTCTCCCTATGACTATGAAAAGGTGATATTCCCTCATGTCAAGTCAGCGATTAAATCGCTCAGGAAATTTGACGTGCCGGTCATATATTTTGTTAATGACTGCGCCGGACTTCTTGATGTCGTCAAGAAATGCGGCGCTGACGTCATAGGCATTGACTGGCGAGTTGATATGGCGAGGGCTGCAAAGAAGCTCGGCAGGAAATATTCGATCCAGGGGAACCTGGACCCACTGATACTGTTTGGTTCCCGGGAGCATATTGAGGAGCGGGTGAAGGATATTCTCTTTAAGGCAGAGCCTGCAAGAGGGCATATCTTCAACCTTGGCCATGGCATTTTACCTGAGACGCCCGTCGAAAACGCGATAGCCATGGTGGAGGCAGTGCATAAATACGGCGGCAAGGCCCAGGTCTGAATTTCTGCCTGACCTTAATAAAAGCTTATCCGCAGGGCGCAAGAGGCTCCCTGCGGCTGCAGGATCAGATATGATATGATACAGCATGAAGGTGCTGAACTCTCTTATTCACAAGATAGTTTTTTCACTCTGTATTCTCCTGGCGCTCATCGCTTTCTATGTCTACAGTGATTTTTCCTCTTTGTATCACATCAGCAATGAGTTAATCAGGATTAATCATGCATCCCAATTGCCGCTCCGTTCTTATGAGATGGCCTGGCTTGCCCGCACAATGGCAGAACGGGAGGCAGCGATTATTGATGAAGGGACGAGAAAGGGACTGGTTGCGCGTCTGCAGGGCGAGATTGCTGCTTTTGACCGAATCCTGAAGGATTTAAGGCATGGAAACAGTACTGAGGGGCTTGAAGAGCTTACGTATGAAGAGGCCCTTTTGTTGTTGGACAGGATAGAGGGCGACTGGACATCTGTTATGAAGCCTGCGCTTGTCGGGATTGCAGAGCTGCCGTCTTCAGCCTCCGAAAAAGAGGCGCGGAAACTGCTTGAGCCTTTTGATGATGGACTGCCGAGGTTGGCGTATGCTGCAGATATGCTTGTTGACTTCCTGCAGAAGGACTATCGCAGGGAGATGAAGGAGCACAGACAGATCAAACTCTATATCTTGGGGTTCTTGCTGGTCTCAGCAGCTGTCATAATAATTTATGTGAACCGGAGGATTTTGCAGCCTGTGCAGAGCCTGCAACAGGCTGCAAAAGAGATAGAAAAAGGCAATTATGATGTGCATGTTGATGTAAAGACCAAAGACGAGATCGGCCGGTTCGGGCAGGCCTTCAATCGCATGGCAGAAGAGATATCAGGGGCCTTCGGAGAGCTGATGTGGCACGCAAAGGACGTTATGGCCCTTAACAGGTCGCTGCACCGGTTCGTAGGAATACGGAGCGAGCAAGAGCTGTATCAGACATTCTGCGACCAGTCGCGTGATCTCTTCGGACTGAGCGCCTCATGGCTCGGTCTGGTTGATGAGGGAAATCATGATGTCAGAATCGTTGCCTGGGCAGGCTTTGACAATTCCCGGATGCAAGTGACATGGGATGATTCATCCTACGGCATGGGCCCCCCAGGAATGGCGATAAAGACCAACTTGCCGCAGATCATCAATGATATGGATGCTGCCGATGCTTCCCTGCCCGGGATCAAGGAGGCGCTCAGACAGGGTTTCCGGTCCTGCATGGCCCAGCCGTTGATCTTTGCGGATTGTGTCGTGGTCGGCGTATTGGTTTTATACAGCGAAAGGAAAGGCCACTTTACGCCGCAGATAGCGGAACTCTGCCAGATATTTTCGAGCCATGCTGCTGCTATTCTGGAAAATATGATGCTGCTCGGTGATCTCGAAAGAAGGGTGCAGGAGAGGACCCGAAGCCTGCAGGATGCCCTTTTGCTTGCCCAGGGCGCAAACATGGCTAAGTCTTCCTTTCTCTCCAATATGTCTCATGACCTGAGGACGCCGCTTAATGCCATAATCGGTTTTTCTGAGGCCATGTCTCAGGGCATCTATGGGGAGTTGAGGCCTGATCACAAGGAGTATATTGAATATATTTATCAAAGCGGCATGAAACTCCTTAAGCTCATAAATGAGGTGCTGGACCTGAGCAAGATGGAGACAGGAAGCATGGGGCTTGATTATGCGCAATGCAATATCAGCGATATTATTAATCATGTCATTTACGTCTTTCAGGAAAAGGCCAAAAAGCACAGGATCAGGATAACGCCTGACATAGCCGGGGACGCGCGGTTTGTGACGGTTGATGTGAACAAGATCAAGCAGGTGCTTGTCAACCTGCTCACAGATTCAGTCGGCGCAACACGGCAAGGAGGCGCGATCAGGATAGAGGGAGTGCGAGTGGCCTGTGACAGCAATGAGATATCCGGTGATCAGGAGGCAGATGCCATGACTGCCAAAAAGCAGACGGGTACTGAGCGGCCCTGTATTCAGATCACGATAACGGATGCACGGCCTGCTTTATCCGATGAAGACCGTCTGCGTTTTTTTGACCCATACAGGCTGTTTGATACCACACACGACAGAAAGCAGGACAATGTTGGACTGTTGCTCAGCAAGCGGTATGTGGAGCTTCACGGAGGCAGGATATGGGCTGAGGGCGTAGAGGCGGCTTCGGAGGAAGGCGGGTCTTCTGACGGCAACCGGTTTATTTTAATATTGCCACAGCAGCCCTGACATGTTAGTCTTACGTATCATTAAGGGATAAGCAGCAGGGAGGATGAACGGCATGACAGATAAGAAGAGGATTCTGGTCGTTGACGACGAAGAGCAGAATGTCAAGCTGCTCAGTTCCCTGCTGAGTGCAGAGGGCTATGCAATCGAGACAGCCTCAAACGGCCGGGAAGCGGTCGAGAAGGTGAAGGCGATTGCCCCTGATCTGGTGCTGCTGGATATAATGATGCCTGATATGGATGGTTATGAGGCCTGCAGTCTGATCAAGAATGACCCTGAATCAGCCAATATACCGGTTGTGATCGTCACAGCCCTTAGCGACAGAGACTCGAAACTGAAGGGACTTGAAGTTTCGGCAAACGAGTTTCTGACCAAGCCTATAGACAGGATAGAACTGTTCCTCAGGGTGAAGAACCTTCTAAGGATCAAGGAATACGAGGACTTTATGATCAGGCATAATCAGGTGCTTGAACAGGAGGTGAGGAAAAGGACATATGAACTTCAGATTGCGATGGATGAGATCGAGACAGCACATAAGAATATCAAGGAAAGTTATATAGAGACCATCTATCGCCTGACGCTCGCTGCAGAGTACAGGGACGAAGATACGGCAACGCATATCAAACGCATAAGCCACTACTGCAGGATACTTTCTGAATGCATGGGCAAGCCTGAAGAATTTTCCGAGATGATCTTCTATGCAAGTCCAATGCATGACATAGGCAAGATCGGCATACCTGACAGTATTCTTCTTAAGCCGGGGAAACTTACCGCAGAGGAGTTTCAGATCATCAAGTCTCATACGACCATCGGAGGACATATTCTTTCCGGGTCAGCCTCTGAGTTTCTTGCGGCTGCAGAGGTGGTTGCACTCACACATCATGAACGGTGGGACGGCACCGGCTATCCGCGCGGGCTTAAGGGTGAGGATATACCTCTTATGGGACGGATAATGAATATAGTTGACCAGTATGATTCTCTCAGGTCCAGGCGTCCATACAAGGAGCCTTTTAGTCATGAACAGGCCCTTGACATTATCACAAAGGGGGACGGCAGAACAAAGCCCGGCCATTTTGACCCCAGGATTCTGGGGGCCTTTACTGATTCTGCAGATGAGTTCAATCGTATTTTCGTAGGATATCAGGACTGACCTTGAAGGCTATAACCAGGCGTTCCATAGGAGTTCTGCTTCTGAATCTCGGAGGTCCGGACTCACTTTCTGCTGTTCAGCCTTTTCTTTATAATCTTTTTTCCGACCGGCAGATCATCCGTTTAGGTCCTCCATTTCTTCAGAAGCCGCTTGCCTGGCTGATCTCATCCCTGCGTTCATCCAGGACGAAGGCCTCCTATAAGCTCATAGGCGGGAGGTCTCCAATCAGGGAGTTTACGCTTGGGCAGGCAGGGGCGCTTCAGCAGTCATTGCAGGGGACGGGGCCTGATCTGCAGCATATTGAGTTTGCGGTTTTTGTCGGGATGAGATACTGGCATCCGTATATAGAGGAGACTGTGAAGGAAATTCATGAACAGGGCATAGAAAAGCTCATAGTCGTGAGCCTTTATCCCCATTACTCTGTTGCTACGACAGGGTCATCTCTTTCATGCCTGAAGAGGATTCTGGTCTCATATCCCTCGATCAAGACCCATGATATCATTTCTTGGTATGACCACCCTCTTTATATAGACGCATTGGCAGAAACAGTCGAAAAAGGTCTGAAGATTTTTGGCGGCGCATCAATGACTGCCGACAGCGCTGTGGCTGACGTTCACCTGTTATTCAGCGCGCATAGTCTTCCGGTAAGGTTTATAGATGAAGGCGACCCCTATGTTGAACATACAGAGGCGACTGTAAAGGCAGTTGCAGCGCGGTTTCGTAATCCCTGGAGACTCTCCTATCAGTCAAAGAGCGGACCTGTGGCATGGCTTGAGCCCTCTACAGAGCAGATGCTCAAGCAGATGGCATCTGAAGGGGTAAAGAACCTGCTTGTTGTGCCGGTAAGCTTTGTCTCTGACCATATCGAGACCCTGTATGAGATAGATATGCTTTATAAGGATATGGCGGCAGGCCTCGGCATGAGGCTTGAGCGGACTGATTCCCTGAACCTGTCCCCTCTGTTTATCTCAGCGCTTGGGGATATTGTGATTGAGGCAGTGAAGGAGGCCGGATGGAGCGCATAGCGATCATCGGCGGCGGCATATCAGGGCTTTCGCTTGCATGGTTTCTGCTTGAGAAAGACCCTGAAGCAGACATTACAGTCTTTGAGTCCGGGCATCGGCCCGGCGGAAAGATATGGACAGACAGGGCAGAGGGTTTTCTCTGCGAATGGGGCGTAAACGGGTTTCTTGACAACAGGCCGAAGACTCTTGATCTTTCAAGGCAGCTTTCGCTTGAGCCTATGCGCAGCAATGACGCCTCAAGAAAACGGTTCATCTATTCAGGCGGGGCGCTGCATCGTCTGCCTGAGTCGCCGCCTGCATTTGTCATGTCCGGCCTGCTCAGCATGCCCGGAAAGATCAGGGTTATGGCGGAGCCCTTTATTGCAGGCAATGCAAAAGAGGAAGAAACCCTTGCAGAGTTTGCGCGCAGGCGGCTTGGCCGGGAGGCTTATGAGAAGCTGATAGACCCGATGGCATCCGGCATTTTTGCCGGAAATCCAGAGACTTTGAGTCTCAGGGCATGCTTTCCAAAGGTATATGATCTTGAGAAAAAATACGGCGGCCTCATAAGGGGCATGCTGAAACTCGGCAGGGAGCGGAAAAGACAGGGCTCAACTGAAAAGGTCGGGGCAGGGCCGGGGGGGCTTCTTACATCATACTTTGACGGGATGGGCGAGCTTATAAACAGGCTTAAAACCGTCCTGGGCGACAGGCTGAGACTTGGGTACAAGGCTGTTGAGATCGAAAGGAAATCAGGCGGCTATACAGTTCATTTTGCCGACAGCTTTTCGTTTGACGCAGAGACGGTGATTGTGGCCTCCCCTGCCTATGCAGCTTCAGATATGCTGAAGGATATAGACAGGAAACTCTCCGGCATCCTGGCTGAAATACCATATCCCTCAGTCTCGGTTGCCTGCCTTGGGTACAGAAAAGAGAAGATTTCTGCAGACCTGAATGCCTTTGGATATCTGATCCCTTCGGGCGAAAAGAGGAAGATCCTGGGCACGCTTTATGATTCGAGCATCTTTGCAAACAGGGCGCCCGAGGGTTATGCGCTTTTGCGTATCATGGTGGGCGGGGCGCGGGCCTCTGATCTTGCCATGCAGCAGGAATCCGCGCTGCTTCAGATGATAAGAAAGGAACTCGCTGATATCATCGGCCTTGGGGCAGAGCCTGATTTCGTGCGCATATACAGGCATGAGATGGCCATACCCCAGTATACGGTCGGCCATACAGAGAGGCTGAGGAACATGGGCGAAATACTCCGGAAGCAGAAGAACCTCTACCTGACCGGCAATGCGTATTTCGGCGTCAGCGTAAATGACTGCATCGAGAACTCTGCCGGGCTTGCGGAAAAGATTATTGAGGAATCTGTCTGAATGAGCTACAATAGGTGCAATATATGAATTTTTCGGCATTCCTCAGGACAACCTTGACAAGGAGAGCATATCGAATGAAAAAATTATTGTCAGCAGTGGCGGTTTTCTGCGTCTGCATGTATGCGTCAGCAGTGGCGGCAGAGGTAAAAGCAATGTCTGTTTCAAAGGAAGAACTGAAGAAGATGGCTGCAACCAGGGCTGTGATCGAGACAAAATACGGAAACATTACGCTGAAGTTTTTCCCGGACATAGCCCCCGGACATGTAAAGAATTTTCTTGACCTTGCCAAAAGCGGCTTTTATGACGGAACGGTTTTTCACCGGGTTATCGCCGGTTTTATGATACAGGGCGGAGATCCGATCAGCAAAGACCCTGCGCGGCGCGCAGCATATGGAACAGGAGGACCCGGATACACGATCAAGGCTGAATTCAATGAAAAACCCCACAAGCGGGGCATCCTTTCGATGGCCAGGATGAGCGCCCCTGACACTGCAGGTTCACAGTTTTTCATCTGCGTAAAGGACGCCCTGTTCCTTGACAGGCAATATACGGTCTTCGGTGAGGTGGTAAGCGGCATGGAAGTGGCGGACAAGATCGTAGCTCTGCCCCAGGATTCGCGTACCAACAATCCGAACGAGCGGGTGGAGATAAAAGTAAGGCTGATCGAGGAAAAGCCCTGATTCGGGAGCAACGTTAGACGATGATTCAACAGGAGAATATAACATGTCAGAGACGCATGCAGTAATTGAAACAAAATTCGGCTCTATTGAGCTTAAATTCTATCCGGATATTGCCCCGAATCATGTCAACAATTTCATTGAACTGGCAAGGAAGGGTTTTTACGACAATACCACCTTTCACCGCGTTATTCCAGGATTCATGATTCAGGGCGGGGACCCCAATTCCAGGAATCCTGACAAGTCAAGCCACGGCATGGGCGGCCCCGGCCATACTGTAAAGGCTGAGTTCAGTGACAGGCCGCACAGGCGCGGCATTCTTTCCATGGCGCGGTCAGCCAATCCGGACAGCGCAGGTTCCCAGTTTTTCATCTGCGTGAAGGACTCCTTATTCCTTGACAGGCAGTACACCGTGTTTGGCGAGGTAGTGTCAGGCATGGATGTAGTTGACCAGATCGTGAGCCGGCCAAGGGATGCAAGAGACAACCCTGATGAACGCGTGGAGATGACGGTCAAAATCATAGAGAAATAGGAGGAGGCAAAGGTGAGAGAGCAGGAGATAATGGCAAAGCTGTCAGAGGAAGATGAAGAGTTCAGAAAAGTGAGTGATGAGCACCACCAACTTGACTTGCATCTTATTGAAGTGGATAAAAAGATATATCTTACGCCTGAAGAGGACCTGGAGCGCAAGAAGATGGCAAAGCAGAAGCTGTATCTTAAAGACAAGATGGCAGAGATGGTGAGGGCTTATAAGAAAGCCCATCCGGACAGTTAGTTAAGCCCACTCCATATTTTTTGCAGGGCAGGAGAGTGCTGTGTGACCGGCATGTTGCCCGCCTTTTTTGTTTTTTCCCGATTATGCTATTCTTATTAGGGAGAAATCCTGATATCCTGTTAACAGAGAGACCTTTATGGCATTGACCGGTGACCTGGCGCAACTGCATATCACAGACATTATTCAACTGATACATACAACAAGGCAGTCCGGCAGTTTAACTGTGCAGGGAGGCAGGGGTGAGAGCCGGATCATCTTCAGCAACGGTTATATTGTAGGGGCCAATCACCTCAATAACCGCGTCCGGATCGGATCAGTCCTTGTTGCTATGAAGGCGATTACAGTGGAAGACCTGAAATCTTCCCTTGACGCCCAAAGCAGGGCAGGAAGCAGCCGGAGACCCCTGGTTATGACGCTGAAACAACTCGGCAAACTCAAGGACGAAGCTGCTTTTCGGGCGCTGAAGAAACTTATCGAGATAACCGTAGTGGAACTGATCAGCTGGAAGCAGGGGACTTTCACATTTGATGCAGATGCCATAGCTGTGTCCCCTGAATGCATGTATCATCCCGGTGAGATGGAGCAGGAGCAGAGCTTTGATGCCCAGATGGTGTTGATGGACGCCCTTCGCGTTTATGACGAGAGGGAGAGAGACCGTATGTCAGGGATAGAGGTTCCGGCCCCAGAGGATCTGTATGCAGAGATACTTCCTTCTGCGCTGCCGCTTGATGCCGGGCCAAAAGGCTCTGAGATCACGCCAGACATCCTTGGCCTTGCAGATATCGAAAAACTGGAAAACCGGATTCCGGTCAAGGTCATTGCCGAGGGATTTGATCCCGAGTCTATTCACCGCAAAATCATCGGCCAGGTTTTGGCAGACTTCCCTGCCAGGGAGCAGGAGGAGCTTGTAGTCTTTCTGAAAGATGCCATGGACAGGGGATCTTTTTATGATGGCGCTGTACGGCATAAGCATAATGCCGGGGCCATAATATTGTTCAGCGCAGATGAACTGCTTATTCATTCCCTGCTGACTGTCTGCAAAAATTCGGGCATCAGCATATTCGGTGTAAGACAGAGGGCTGAAATTGAACCTGTTATTGCCCAGTGCTGCAAGATGGCGATCATGCCGGTCATGGTACTTGATACCCCAGGTGATGCAGGCGCCGGGCTGACTGAAAAAGAGATGACTGAACTGAGGCTTCATATAAAAAACCTGCATCCTCACATTTCATTCGTACAACTTGCAACGCCGGGCTCTTATCAATATGCCCTGCAGTGCCTGGCCGGCGGCGTCATGACCGTATTGCCTAAGCCTGATCGCGCTGCATCCCCGGGGTCATTTGTCTCTGACATGATTATGTTCCTTGAAGCCTTCCGCGAAGCGGCGAAGTCTGTTGTTGCCGACCCTTTGGAATCTGGAGCAGCCATGATGCTGGGAGCGCTGAAAAAAAATAGCGCCGCCCTTCGCCAGATGGAGGACCTCAGTGAAGTCTCTTTATACCTTATGGAGACCATTTCATCATCATTTAAGCGCACAGTCCTTTTTTCTGTGGGGAAGGAAGGCCTTTCTGCAAAGAAAGTGATAATGGCGGAACAGAATAATGAGTTGACTGAAAAGAGGAATCAGCTTTTTTCTGTTCCCCTGGGCAACTATTCAGTATTTGACGATGTTGTTGAGTCGGGGCAGGTCTTCTATGGAGAGTGTGATGACGAGGCGCTGAATGACCATCTGTTCCAAAATATCGGCAAGCCCCGGGCACGGACAATTTTCCTCCTGCCTCTTAAGGTGAGCGGTCAGGTCAGGACTTTGATCTATGCAGATTTTGGGAAGGAAGAAGCCTCAGCAGTGTTTACAGATGCATATGAAGTGCTTGCAACAGAGGCCGGAGTTGTTCTGGAAAACGCGCTTTATCGCCGGCAGATATTGAAAACAGCAAATAAACAGTGAGTCTGCCTGTCTGCTGCAGGCAGAATTCGGAGAGGAATGAACAATGGATAGTTCAACATTTGCCCAGATATTGCAGATTGCCTTTGACAAGAAGGTTTCTGATATACATTTCGAGGTGGGAGACCCTCCGATGTTCAGGGCCCGGGGACATCTCATCCGTTCAAAACTGAGCAGCCTGACAGGCAGGGACACCGAGTTTATAGCCTCTACGGTGATGCAGCAGCATAAAAGAAAACTGCCGGAAGAGATCAAGGAATTGGACACTTCCTATACAATGGCAAATGTCGGGAGGTTCAGGGTCAGCATCTTCCGGCAGAGGGGCAACATAGGCATTGTTATGAGAGCCATTCCTCATACTATTGCCTCGTTTGAAGAACTGAGGCTGCCTGCTGTGCTCGGCAGGATTTCTCAGTCTCCAAATGGGCTTGTCCTTGTGACCGGGCCTACCGGCAACGGCAAATCAACTACACTTGCCTCGATGATCAAATACATCAATGATAATTCTCATTACAATATCATCACGATAGAGGACCCCATCGAGTACGAGATGGAGGGCGTGACCCAGATCCAGGTCAATCCCCATATTGATTTTGATTTCGCCATGGGACTGCGGAGCATCCTGAGGCATGACCCGGACATCCTCATGGTCGGAGAGGTCCGG
>CAYUNK010000068.1:0-13360 GCA_964446125.1 uncultured Nitrospiraceae bacterium
CTTATTAGGGGAGGACATGAGGCGAGACTGCTTGATCTTACATTTGAAGATGAAGCAACTGCAATAATAGATGAAACAATCTCTTCTTTTATGCCGGATATCTGCGGCGTAACAGTAAGGAACATAGATAGTGTGCTGTTTCACGATAACGAATTTTATCTTGATGGCATCTCTGAAATTGTTCATATTCTGAAGACCAGGTACTTCATGAAGGTGATCATAGGCGGCGCAGGTATTGTCTGCAACCCTGAGGCTGTTCTTGATCACATTGGGGCTGATTATGCTGTGGCAGGGCCTGCTGAAGGCGTAATTAATAACGTCCTTGCTGAAATAGGCTGCGGCAGGGCTGTCAAGAGGGTTTGGCAGGGATATGTTCTGCCTTATTCTTCCTGCTCAAGATTTACCTCGGCTACTGATTATCAGAAGTATTATGCTTCAGGCGGCGTGGCAGGCTTCGAGACGCACAAGGGTTGCAGCGCTTCCTGTGTTTACTGCCTTGAGGCAAACTCTCCGGTTGTGTTTAAGCAGCCAAGAGATATTATTCAGGAACTCAGTGGATTTGTTGAGGCAGGCCATAGCCGCTTTCATCTCTGTGACGCTGAGTTTAATGAAGACCTTGATCATGCAGTTGAATTCTGTGCCGTCTTAAAACAGGAAAATATGGGTATACAATGGTCGCTCTATATGAAGCCTGCCAATTACAATCAGAGGCTTTTCAGGCTGATGAAGGAGACCGGGGTCAATCTTGTAACCCTGACTGTTGATTCATTCAGAAAGTGTTCTCTTTACTGGGCGGATATTGAGAAGATCATTTTTTGCGCCCGATCCAGCGGCACACCTGTTGTAATAGATTTTCTTACCGGCTTTCCTTATGAAGACAGAGACCTGCTCTGCTGGTGCCTCGATTTCTTCCGTAGGCTGCAGCCTGACAGGGTTAATATCAATACTTTCATCCGTCTCTATAAGCCCCTGATGATCACAAAGATCATAGAAAAAGACAGGGCACTTCGGGCCAATATCCTTGGAGATCCTTACGACAAGGCAATGATAATGCCGGTATTCTATAATCATACCGATACTCAGTGGCTTAGGGAGGCTGTATCGGGAGACAGGATATTCAGAATCGAGGGCGATGAAAAGGGATGCAACTACATGAGGGCCTGATTGGATTATCCCTTTTAATTTAAGGGGTAAGCAGTGCGACGATGATAAAATACTTGAATATTCTGCTGTAATTTACTAAGATTTATGAGTGGAAAGGAGCTACAGGTGTTAAGGGAAGAGGTCGAAAGAGTGCTGGAAAAGGTCAGGGTTAGCCTTAAGGCAGAGGGCGGCGATATTGAACTCCTTGATGTAAGGAATGATATCGTATACGTTAAACTGAAGGGCGCATGCGGAACCTGTCCTATGTCAACACTTACCATGAAGAACCTCGTCGAGGCGAGCATCAGGAATGAGATCCCTGAAATCAAGGCAGTCCAGGCGGTCTGAATTGTGCAGGCAATGCATAACCTGACAGGGCTATTCAGGCATAGCAGTTGGATTGCTGTTTTGAGGGCGTTTCTCTTTATTGCGATCATATCCCTTATCCCGTTTCCGGCCTATGCAGCAGAGAAGATAGATGTTACGGATATTCGTTACTGGTCATATCCGGATTATACCCGCGTTGTGATAAGCCTGAGTGATACACCTGACTATAGCAGAAACAGGCTTATGAATCCTGACAGACTCTATTTTGATATCAAAAACAGCAGGCTGATCAAAGAACTACAGAGGACCATACCAGTCGGCAATGGCATGCTCAAGACTGTCAGGGCAGGGCAGTTCAATGAAAGCACGGTCAGGGTAGTGCTTGATCTTGACAGGATGACGAATTACAAGGTGCTTACAATAGAAGACCCTATGCGCCTGATCATAGATATATACGGCGAAAAGCAGGCTGCAGCAGTCAAAAAGAGGATTGTTCTTGACCCTGGACATGGAGGGCATGATCCCGGAGCTGTCGGCCCCAACAACCTCTACGAAAAAGATGTCGTGCTCGATATTGCCCTCAAATTGAAGAGGATTCTGGCCGGTGATCCTGAGCTTGAGGTCTTCCTCACAAGGGAGACAGATATATTTATACCGCTTGAACAGAGGACTGCTATAGCAAACAGCAAGAACGCCGATCTTTTTGTCTCGATTCATGCAAATGCAAGCCCCAGGCGTGAGGCAAAAGGTATTGAGTCCTATATACTTAACTGGACTAACGATGAGGAGGCGATGAAGGTTGCCGCGCGTGAGAATGCTATTTCACTGAAGAAGATGAAGAAGCTCAATGAGGGCAACAGAGATGTGCTGTCTGTTATGCTGAGCGACCTAAGAAGAGACAGCAAGCGGGATGAGTCTCTAAAGCTTGCTAACTATGTCCAGCAGAATATGGTGAGTGGTCTGAACAGGAGCTATAGCCATATAGTGGATCACGGTGTAAAGCAGGCGCTTTTCTATGTGCTGTTCGGGGCTGATATGCCTTCTGTCCTGGTTGAAGTCTCATTTATAAGCAATCCGCTTGAGGAGAAGCTCCTCGCAAAAGATTCATACCGGTCAGATCTCGCGAAATCCATTGCATCAGGCATCAATAAATATATGACTGCTGTTCCCGAGGGCCAGACCGTAGCACAGGGCGGCAGGATCTTTGTCCCCTGAATTTCGCATAGTTTCATATCTTTTATTTGTTGTTATTCTTTTTTTGCTGCCTGATCCGTCATTCTATTGGAGCCTCCTCTTGCTATTAAGCCTCTGTTTGCTGACTGTGCCATTCAGAACTCTAAAGGCAGGCTGGATACCGATAGCCATATTTCTGACATTTACTTTCGGCAGCAATGCCTTGTTCCAGTCAGGCAGGATTATCTACGCTGCCGGTCCAGTTTTGATTACGGCGGAAGGCCTTCATCTTGCTGTATTGCGAACCCTGAGGGTTCTGCTTATGATAGGCGGTGTCAAGCTGCTTATGGCCAAAACAGACACTGACAGGTTGGTCAAGGCAATCTCAACTCTGCTTAGGCCTTTTGAGAAGACAGGCCTGCCTGTAAAGGATTTTTTTTATACCATGGGTCTTACCCTGAAATGCTTCCCGATCCTGAAGGATGCTATTGCGCGCCATTATATTGACAATGTAAAAAAAGGCGGTGAGCATGGCTTTATAGGCAAGGCACGGGTTATGGCGCTTTTTATGATGCCTCTTTTTATGGAGAGCATCCAGTCACCTGAACTGTTTTTCGAGAGCGCTGAACAGAATGAAAAAGAGAGTTGATCTTATCATAAGACAGGGACTTGTCTTTGACGGCTCAGGCAGGGGGCCTGTGGTTGCTGATATTTCTGTGAGGGACGAAAGAATTGTTGCCATAGGGTCTTTTTCAGAAAGTGATGCAGAAACCGTAATACCGGCAGACGGACTGATTGTAGCGCCGGGATTTATAGACAGCCATAGCCATTCTGATTTTACGCTTATTGCTGACAATCGTGCTGAAGGGAAACTGTATCAGGGGATTACTACAGAGATAAACGGCAACTGCGGCATGTCAGGAGCCCCGCTCTACGGAAAGGCGGTGCAGCGGCGTGAGGATGATCTCAAAGAGCTCGGTATAACAGAGCGGTGGAATTCCGCAGGTGAGTACTTCGAGCTACTCATGAAGAAGGGCCCGGCCCTGAATACTGCGATGCTGGTCGGCCACGGCAATATCAGGGGATCGGTCATGGGTTATGATAACCGCCAACCTTCTCAACCGGAGCTCTCAGCAATGAAACAGCTGCTACAAACTTCTATTGAGGAGGGTGGCATCGGTCTTTCGACCGGCCTTATCTATCCGCCCGGCATATACAGCAGCACAGAGGAACTTATTGGACTGGCAGAAGTATTAAAACCAAATGATCTGATCTATACAAGCCATATGAGGAGTGAGGGTTCTCTGCTTCTTGAGTCAATTGAAGAGGTGATTACGATCAGCCGCAGGGCAGGTGTCAGGGCGCATATTTCGCATCTGAAGACCGCAGGACAGGACAATTGGCATAAGGCAGAGGAAGCCATAGCCCTCATCATGGATGCAAGGCAGGAGGGATTGGCTATCAGCTGCGACCGCTACCCCTACATTGCATCAAGCACAGACCTTGACTCTATCCTGCCTTCATGGGCCTTTGAAGGCGGCAATCAGGAGGAGCTTTTAAGGCTCGGCTCTCCAGGGATCAGGGCAGAGATGAGGCAGGCGCTGCTTAAGCAGGCCAAAACCCGTGCATACTGGCAGCAGGTAATCATATCAACCGTAGCTTCTTCGGGCAACAGCTGGATGGTGGGAAAGACGATGGCCCAGATAAGCGAACACCTTGGCTGCGATGAGATTAATGCTCTATTCAGGATCCTTCTTGAGGAAAGACTGCGAGTCAGCGCCATATTTCTTTCGATGAATGAGGATAATCTCAGGGAATTCCTTTCCCTCCCTTTTTGCGCTATAGGCTCTGACAGTTCAGCCCGCTGCTTTGACGGGCCGACCCGGCTCGGCAAGCCCCATCCCCGCACATTCGGCACATTCCCACGCTTCTTTGGCAGGTATGTAAGAGATGCGAAGCTGATGAGCATGGCCGAGGCTGTGAGGAGGGCGACCATGCTGCCTGCATCGCTTTTTGGCCTTGCCTGCAGGGGACAGATCAGGGAAGGTTTCTGGGCCGATATGGTGATATTTGATCCGGATGCAATCTCTGACAGGGCGACCTTTGAAGAGCCTTTTCTGAGGCCTGCAGGCATTGCCTATGTTTTGGTTAATGGTGCGCCTGCCGTATGGGAGGGTGAGATTACAAAGAACCGATCAGGCCGGGTGTTGAGGCGTTAATTACTTGAAATCAAAGCCGCTTATTGCAGTAAGTACAGGCAGCGGAAATAATCTTCCAAACGAGCCGGAGCTGTATATTGAATCTGTCCGGAGGGCAGGGGCCAGGGCTCAATTTGTCTCTCCGGACATAAGGGAGAAGGCTATTTTTGATCATTTTGACGGTCTTATCATACCTGGTGGTAAAGATATCAATCCCCTGCTGTATAATGAGGCTGAGAGATATGAAATCAACCTTGAGGAGCAGAAAAGGACAGTGTTTGAACTCAATCTGTTAGAGGAGGCGATAAGACAGAGAAGGCCCGTGCTTGGCATCTGTTACGGCATGCAGGTGATAAATCTTTTCTTCAGGGGCAGCCTCTATCAGGATATAAAGTCGCAGAAGGCGGCTTCGCTTGACCACAGAACCGGCTCGCATGCTATTGCTGTTCATCCGAACCCGTTTCTGGAGAGCGGTCTGTCTCAGGTCAACAGCAGCCACCATCAGGCAGTGAAAGAGGCTGGAGAGGGGCTTATCCCTTTTGCATATTCGGATGACGGCATCATTGAGGGGATCTATCTGGGCGGTTATGATTTTCTGCTTGGCCTGCAGTGGCATCCTGAGCGGATGGGCAAAAGGTCTTCAGATGCAGTCTTCAGATCATTTATTTCAGGGTGTCATGAACGCAAATAGATTTTCTGCACCCATGCTTCTTTTCCTGATTGCAGTGCTTGGGTATCTTGCGTACCAGATCATAAGACCTTTTCTTACCGCTGTGGCATGGGCAATGGTTCTTGCCATTGTCTTTTATCCTGTTTATACCTTTCTCTGCAGATATCTGAAAATCAAGTCTGCTGCATCGCTTGTTACGATACTGCTCATCCTGATCATTATCCTGGGGCCCATATCGTACCTCACATCGCTTTTTGTGCATGAAACAGAGACCTTCCTGGCCGGCTTCAATCAGTCAAGGCTTGAATCAATGCAGAAATTCTACGAAGGTCTGCGCGCATCGCCCCTGTACCAGAACATAAGCGCCTATATGGGAGAGCTTCCCTCTGAAACTGCTATCCTTGATGCAGTCAGGAGGTCTTTCAGGACGCTTATTGAGAATATGTCTCTTCAGATCACTAATGTTATGGCAATCCTGGCCAACATTGCGTTTATGTTCTTTACTGTATTTTTCTTTCTGAAAGACGGCCCTGGATTTCTCCTTAAGGCTCGCGACTATATGCCTTTCAGCGAAAGTCATAAGGACAGACTGGCAACTCAGGTCAAGGAGATGATCATCTCGACAGTCTATGGCGGGGCAGCAGTTGCCGCCATACAGGGTGCGCTCGGCGGTTTTGCCTTTTATGTGGTCGGCATCAAGTCTCCGGTCATGTGGGGAGTGGCTATGGCTGTCATGTCTTTCATTCCCCTTTTGGGTACATTAACCATATGGGGGCCGGGCTCAGTCTATCTGCTGCTCAACGGAAACTATGCAGAGGGGATCGGGCTTTTTCTCTTCGGCGCCCTTGTTATAAGCACGGTTGACAATATCCTGAGACCGCTTATCATCGGATCGCGCACCAAGATGCCTACCATACTGATATTCTTCAGCGTTCTTGGCGGCATTAATCTGTTTGGCATGATCGGTTTCATAATGGGACCTCTCATCATGGCGGTCTTTATATCCGTATTTGAAATATTCCGCCATATAGAGGATGAGAAGGAAGAGGATGTCGGCGCCGGGCAGCAGGGCTGAGTTCAGAGGCGTATGGCTTGTCATCTCCTTTTTTCTCGCATTGTCTGTTTCTGCCTGTTCCTCTGACGACAGAACTCCGGGGTATCTCCACTACAGGCTGAATGCCAATCCGACCACACTCGATCCTGCACTGATCGTTGATGTTACCGGCGGGTTGATTGCAGCCAAACTATTCAATGGCCTCGTGAGGCTTGACGATAATCTCGGTATTGGGCCTGATCTTGCAGAATCATGGGATATCAGCAGGGACGGAAGAACCTATACATTCCATCTGAGGAAGGATGCCAGGTTTTCCAACGGGCAGGCAATAACCGCAGCAGACGTAAAATACTCATTCGAACGGATACTCGGGCCTGCAGGAAGGTCGCCCAATTCCTGGGTGCTGGATAAGATATCCGGCGCTGAGGTCTTTATGAAGGGCAGAGCCGATTCGGTCAGCGGCATAACGATCAAAAGGCCTTACCTGCTCCAGATACGTCTTGATCGGCCGTTTTCGCCATTTCTTAATCTCCTGACCATGACAGCGGCATATATTGTTCCGAAAGAGGAGGTGGATAGATTGGGAGCTGATTTTGGGTCTCATCCGATTGGCTCCGGCCCCTTTCGTCTTGCAGAGTGGAAGCATAATAATCATCTCCTGCTCGAACGAAACGGGAAATATTTCGGCGGCAGTGCAGCAGCCAGAGGTATTCGGTACAGGATCATTCCGGAAGACCTGGCCGCAATAACCGCATTCGAACTCGGAAATCTTGATCTTCTCGCTGTTCCTGCGTCCGAATATCGCAGGATCATGAAAGAAGATGAAGGAAAGAACCTTGTCTCTTCAGCTGAGGGCATCAATATCTACTATCTCGGATTTAACTGCTCCCGTCCCCCTTTTGATGATATCAGGGCAAGAAGGGCAGTTGCCCAGGCAATAGACAGAAAGAGGATCCTCGAGACCTTCTATGAGGGCAGGGGCAGGCTTGCCCGCGGTCCGATCCCTGAAAGCCTTAGAGGCTGGCCCGCGCCTGATCTGCCTGATTATGATCCTGTCTATGCACGGGCCCTGGTTGACTCTGCAGCCCTGAAGGGAAAAAAGATATCGTTTTATATCACTTCTGATCCCGAGGTTCTGGATATTGCCGAGATCATACAGTCGTACCTTGGCGAGGCCGGTTTATCAATCGTGATAAAGCAGCTCGAATGGAGCTCGTACAAGGCTGCCCTTAACAAGGGTGAGGCTGATATCTTCTGGATCAGCTGGTGGGCTGACTACGCTGACCCAGAGAATTTTCTATTTCCTCTATTCCATTCCTCCAATCATGGCCCGAGCGGCAACAGGACATGGTATAAAAACAATGCGGTTGATGCACTGATCGAGGCAGGCCAGATGAGTTCCACGCAGGCAGAGCGTGATCATTTCTATAGCAGGGCAGAACTGGCAGTTGCTTCAGATCTGCCTGCAATCTTTTTTTGGCATAAGACCGAGATAACAGTCAGGCAGCCGGGCCTAAGGAATTACCGCATATATCCTGTCTACAGCATGGACAAGGGCATGGAGGTCTCTTTTTGAGTTCCTTTATCATAAGGAGATTAGCTCTCCTGCTTCCGCTTCTTATCGGCATAACAGCCATAACATTTGGGCTTGCCAAGGCCCTGCCCGGAGACCCGGTCCTCAGCATGGTGGGCGAGAGGGCCAGCCCGGAGATTATCGAAAAGATACGCAAAGAGATCGGCGGTGACAGAAGTATTGTCCGTCAGTATGCAGGATATGTCTCGCTCGTTGCCAAAGGAGAACTTGGCAGATCGTACTATACCAACAGAAAGGTTGCTGATGAGATCGGCCGGAAGTTCCCTAATACCCTTTTACTTGCATTTGCAGCAATGCTGATTGCCCTGCCTTTGGGGGTGGTTTTGGGTTTCATCTCAGCCGTTTACCGGGGCAGGGCAGCGGATAAGATCATCACCTTGCTGTCTGTCTCTGCCATCAGCATGCCCGTATTCTGGAGCGGTCTGCTTTTGATGCTCCTGTTCAGCCTGACGCTCAGGCTGCTGCCGCCTTCGGGCACCGGAGGCCTGCAGTACCTTATTCTGCCTGCCGTAACCCTGTCACTTCCTGCCATTGCGAGTCTTGCAAGGATAACCCGTATTACGGTCATTGATATTCTCAATATGCCTTTTATCAGGACGGCACAGGCAAAGGGAATACCTCAAAAGGAGATTAACACTATCCATATCATGAAAAATGCCGTGATACCGGTCATCACAATAGTCGGTCTTGAGTTCGGAAGCTACCTCAACGGCGCTGTGCTGACCGAGACGATATTCGGGTGGGATGGGATAGGGCGGTTTGCGATGGAAGGCATTATCAAGCGCGACTATCCGGTTATTATGGGATCTCTTTTGGTCGGCACTATCGTATTTGTGCTTGTGAATCTGATAGTGGACATTATCTACCACTATGCAGATCCGAGGGTGAGGGTTCATGGGATTGACCGGTAAGATATCAGCGCTTATCCTTGTTCTGATCTTCTGTTTGTCTCTTGCTGCACCCCTTTTTCTGCCCTATGACCCGGATGTGATTGACCTCGGCAGCCTCAGAGAGCCTCCGTCACTGAAGCATTTCCTCGGCACGGACAACAAAGGCAGGGACATTCTTGCCCGCATTCTCCATGGCGGCAAGATCTCGGTCGGAGTCTCTCTTGTTGCAGCGCTTATCAGCATGACGATCGGCATGGCAGTCGGCCTGGTCTCCGGGTACGCAGGCGGCAAGACCGACACCGCCTTGATGGCCCTTGTTGATCTTGTCCTGTCGTTTCCTGCATTCCTGCTTGCCATAGGCATATCCATTGTCATGGGCGAGGGCATCATTACGGTCATGATCGCGCTGTCTGCTGTCGGCTGGACATCGTTTGCCCGGCTGATCAGGGGGCATGTGTTGTCGCTCAAAGAGTCTGCATTTGTCGAGGCAGCCAGGGCATTGGGCTGTAGTCATGCAAGGGTGGTGCTGGTTCACCTCCTGCCCCAGTGCATACCCCTTGCCTTTGTGATGGCAGGAATGAAGACAGGGGGCTATATCCTGACCGAGGCAGGACTCAGTTTTCTCGGACTTGGTGCTCAGCCGCCTACTGCCACCTGGGGCTCGATGATCAGCGCAAGCAGGGTCTATATCAATTCTGCGCCCTGGATGGTATTCTTCCCCGGCATCATGATAGCCGTGACTGCGGTCAGCTTTAACCTCCTTGGAGACGCCCTGAAGGAGCGATATGACAGAGGGAGATAGGATGATTAATTAATCCTCTGCCTGTCTGTATAATGGTAATGACATGCAGAATACCCGCTCCATATATTTCATCATTTTCATATCATCGCTTTCATGCCTTGTCTATGAGATCACACTCCTGCGCATCTTCTCAATAACCCTTTGGCATAACTTCGCCTTTATGGTCATAAGTATAGCAATGCTCGGAATCGGAGCAAGCGGAACCATGCTCTCTATCTTCCCTGGGGCCAGAGATATCCGGTTCATACCGACATATGCGCTCCTGATGGCGCTCTTTATTCCGGTTTCATATATCCTGAATAATGCAGTTCCCTTTGATCCCGCAAGGCTATCATGGGACAGGCTTCAAATAGTGTATGCAGGTCTTTACAGCCTCGCCCTGTCTGTTCCGTTTTTCTGGTTCGGTCTTATAATAGGCACATCTTACTCCAGCCTGAGTGAACAGCCGGGGCTTGTCTATGCCTCAGACCTTATCGGGGCAGGCACAGGCTCTCTCGCTGCATTGCTGCTTATGTTTCTTGGCGGTCCTGAATATGCTGTATTCATCTGTCCTCTCTTCATCTGTCTGGTCCTGTGGCTCTTTGCAGACCGGGCAATCAAATACGCATCTTCTGGCCTGCTCATTATTATTTCCCTGATCATTGTCCTGAACCCGGGGTTCATGCATACTGCCATCTCACCATACAAGCCCCTGAATCTGGCGCTTGCCTTTCCGGGAGCGAAGCATATATCCACGCAGCACAGCCCGTATTCGCGCATTGATGTAATAAAGAGCCCTGCTGCGAGATACGCCCCGGGCCTCAGCCTGCGGCATCTCGAACCTCTTCCTGAGCAGACTGGTATCTCGATTGATGCAGGAGAGATTCATGCAATGACAGATGAGGGGGATGAAGGGATGCTTGTCTTTGTAAAGCATCTTCCGTCAGGCCTGCCGTATCTGCTGTCTTCAAATAAGGATGTGCTGGTGCTTGAACCAAAGGCAGGCCTGCCTGTCCTTACTGCACAGCAGTACAATGCAGAAAATATCTATGCGGTTGATTCAAATCCATTGCTGATAAAGACAGTGCAGGAGCATGCAGCAGGTCTCTCTTCCGGAATATACCGGAATAATACATGGACGGGCCTCGGCAGATCATGGCTTATGATGCAGAACAGGAGATTTGATGTTATAGACTTCTCCTTAATGGGCGCCATACCCTCAGGAACCTTCGGATTTTCCGAAGACTACAGGCTCACAAAAGAGGCTGTCCTGACATATATCACCCATCTGAAGCAGGACGGCTTCTTATCCGTCAGCCTCTATATCATACCGCCCTTGCGGGCAGAACTTAGACTTATTGCTACCCTTGCAGAGGCGATGGAATCATTGGGGATTGAAAACGCCTCAGCCCATACAGCTGCGGTCAGAAGCTGGGGAAGTCTGACCGTGATAATAAAGCGGTCGCCGCTGTCTGTTGATGACATCAGTAGAATAAAGGACTTTTCCGAGGCGATGAGATTCGACCTGATCCACTATCCTGGTATCAGGGCTGAAGAGAGCAACAGGTATACAAAGACGGCTGAAAATGAGGACTACACTGCCTTTCTGAATATTCTTGACAGGGATACAAGGGCAGGCTTTATTGATCAGTACATCTTTGACATCCGGCCTGTGGATGATAACAGACCTTTTTTTCACTACTACCTGAGGCTCGGAAATATAAAGGAAATATACAGGATCATGGGAGAAAAATGGCAGTTCTTTATTGAGGAAGGATATCTTCTTCCCCTGCTCTTTGTCCAGGCTGCCCTGCTGAGCCTGGCCCTGATTATCCTGCCTGTGATCAAACTCAGAAAGGCCCTTCCGTCTGACAGCATCAGAAGGGCGCTGCCTCTTCTTTCATACTTCTGTCTCCTTGGGGCCGGTTATATGTCTGTTATGCTGATGATGATACAGAAGATGGTGCTTCTGCTTGAGCATCCTGCATACGCTGCAAGCACAGTGATTGCGGCAATACTGATAAGCTCAGGCCTTGGAGGGTTTATGAGCAGACAGATCAGGCATCTGCGAACTCCGCAGATGCTGCCTGCGCTTGCAGGCGTCATTGCGCTCTATGGCATTACCCTGCCTCTGGTTCTTCCTGCCATAAGCGTATTGCCGCTTTATTACAAAATCCTGACAGTTTTTATGATTATCATGCCCTTAGGATTCCTGATGGGTCTGCCCCTGCCGCTTGGGATCTCGATCCTGGGCAGGCAGATGCCCTGGGCCATACCATGGGCCTGGGCTGCCAATGCATTCTGGTCTGTGCTGTCGCCGATTCTTGCGGTAATCATAGCGCTTGAGGCAGGGTTCCAGCCTGTCACGCTTGGAGCAGCAGCATTGTATGCACTCGGTTATCTGATTATGCGCAGGCAGATGAAATCTGCATAGACAGAGAGTAAGGCAAGGGGAGCCTGTTATCTGCCTTTCTGGGCCTCTCCCGTCATCGGCACGAACCTGACTGAGCCGAGCTGCTCCAGATCAAGCTCGCCCTTATTCTTTCTTGCCAGTGTAAGGGTCTGGTGATAGACTGTGCTTCCGAGAGGAAGGATCAGCCTTCCGCCTTCCTTTAACTGTTTGATCAGGGCAGGAGGAATATGATTGACAGCAGCGGTTATGATGATCGCATCGAATGGAGCATGCTCCTGCCAGCCGAAGTACCCGTCCCCGTATTTCACCTTCACATTTCTGTAGCCGAGGCTTTTGAGCGACTGCTCAGCCCTTTCTGCCAGGGTCTTACGGATTTCTATGGTATAGACCTGCGCTACAATCTCTGCAAGCACTGCTGCCTGATACCCTGATCCGGCGCCGATTTCGAGCACACGGTCAGACGGCCTGAGCCTCAGCGCCTCTGTCATGAGAGCAACCACATATGGCTGGGATATGGTCTGTCCCTCACCGATAGGCAGGGGATGATCGCCGTACGCCCTCTGGCGAACTGACTCATCCAGAAGCAGATGCCTCGGTATCTTTTCCATCGCCCTCAGCACGGTCTCGTCCTTAATGCCGCGCGCCTTTATATCACGCTGCACCATTTCGGAGCGCTTATTGGCATAGGGGTCTGTTGCAGAGCAACGGGACGATAGAATGAACAGAGGTATCAGCGCCGTAAGCAGGCTTATACCTATTTTCCCTGAATGTGCCATTCCTTAACCTCAAATGATAAGCTCATAATTATAAATATCAACATTGGTCTCAAGACCGCCGCCCTATATCAGTCTGTCCTTATTCTTAATCGTGATGCGTAGCTTCTCTGTCTTACTGTCATTCTATTTCAAATCATCTTTTTTCTCAACAGGCTTTGTTAGGGTTGGGCCAATCTGCTTGAGGTGAGGCTCTCTGCGGCATAGGGACAGTGCTGGTTTTAACCTAGACATAACGCAACAAATATTTGCGCCTTCTTGCCGTCATGCCCGAAGCCTGCCCTCGAAGCATAATCAAGATTGCATTGCGATTTCAATTCGCTGAACGTATTTTCCTGAGACCC
>CAYUNK010000069.1:0-13223 GCA_964446125.1 uncultured Nitrospiraceae bacterium
TTTACATACGGTATTCATACTTTAAGCTGTGCCCGGCAGAAGACTCAATTACAGGACACGATGGAAGGTGACCGATAAATGGACTCTCTTAATCTGACATTAATAAGCATGCTGCGAGCTGTGGTGGAGGTCGCATTATTTTCACTGATCGGACAGGGCATTCTGCATCTGTTTGCAGGCGCATCACGGGACAAAAATGTTGTTTACAGGTTATTCAAGGTGATTACCAGTCCTGTCACAAAGATCGTAAGGGCAATTACGCCACGATTCATTGTAGACAGTCATATCAACCTGGTGGCCTTTTTTCTGCTTCTGTGGCTCTGGATACTGCTTGCGCTGGCAAAGCGGTATGTGTCCTGATCTCATAGGCTTTTCCATAGGCGGGCTGATAACTCCCGTCTGACAAATTTATTGGATCCTAATATCAAGGAGGACGAGATGTCAACAAAAGATGGTTTCGACGTATTGTCTGCGGAGAGCAGGACCTTTCCGCCGGCAGAGGAGTTCAGCGCCAAGGCTCATATCAAGAGCATGGCAGAGTATGAAAAGCTCTACAAGCAGTCCATAGAAGACCCTGAGGGATTCTGGGGCGGGATGGCAGAGAAGAATCTTACATGGTACAAGAAGTGGGACAAGGTGCTTGAGTATGATTTTCACGCCCCCTCAATCAAATGGTTCCAGGGAGGAAAGCTGAATGCTTCTGTGCAGTGCCTTGACAGGCACCTAAACAGCGCAACCCGCAACAAGGCTGCAATTATATGGGAATCTGACACCGGCGAGTACAGGACCTTCACCTATCAACAGTTGGCGATGGAGGTGAACAGGTTCGCCAATGTGCTCAGAAAACATGGCATTAAGAAGGGCGACAGGGTAACGATCTATCTTCCGATGATCCCGGAACTCGCCATTGCAATGCTTGCATGCGCAAGGATAGGGGCTATCCATATGATCGTATTCGGAGGATTCAGCGCCAAGGCCCTGATGGATCGAATACAGGACTGCCAGTCATCTCTTATCATAACGGCAGACGAGGGGATGAGGGGAGGCAAATTCGTGGCCTTGAAGGCAAATGCTGATGAAGCCCTGAAAGACTGCCCATCGGTGAAAAAGGCAATAATAGTCAAACGCGCCACAGGCAAGGCGCCAATGGCGGAGGGAAGAGACAGTTGGTGGCACGATGAAATGGCGGCCGCCGATATCTCGAACGTCTGCGAGCCTGAGCAGATGGATGCAGAAGACCCGCTCTTTATCCTGTACACCTCAGGATCCACAGGAAAGCCAAAGGGAGTGCTTCATACTACCGGAGGATACATGCTGTACACCAACATGACCTTCCGGTACATCTTCGACTATCATGATGAGGACATCCACTTCTGCACTGCTGACATAGGGTGGGTGACCGGCCATAGCTACATTGTCTACGGACCTCTGTCAAACGGTGCGACCAGTCTGATGTTCGAGGGCATTCCAAGCTACCCGAATCCCGGGAGATTCTGGGACATTGTGGAGAAGTACCGGGTTAATATCTTCTATACAGCGCCGACTGTCATCAGGGCATTGATGAGGGAAGGCGAGCAGTGGGTCACGAGCCATGATCTTTCGTCCCTGAGAGTTCTCGGCTCTGTTGGGGAACCTATCAATCCTGAGGCATGGATGTGGTATCACAAAAACGTAGGGAAGGAAAAACTCCCCATTGTAGATACATGGTGGCAGACAGAGACAGGCGGGATTCTGATAACGCCTCTGCCGGGCGCAATCACAACCAAGCCAGGTTCGGCAACCCGACCGTTCTTTGGAGTAGCCCCGCAGGTGCTGAAAGATGACGGCAGCCCTGCAGGCGTTAATGAGGGCGGCAAACTTGTGATAGAGAAGCCCTGGCCAGGAATGCTGCGCGGCACATATGGAGACCCTGAGAATAAGCGGATCAAGGATGTCTATTTTTCCCAGTATCCGGGAAAATACTTCACCGGTGACGGAGCACGGATTGACGAAGACGGCGATTTCTGGCTGATGGGCCGTATTGACGATGTCATCAATATTTCCGGCCACAGATTAGGAACAGCAGAAGTCGAATCTGCGTTAGTCAGCCATGAGTCTGTTGCCGAGGCTGCTGTTGTGGGCTATCCCCATGATATCAAGGGTGAGGGCATCTATGTCTATGTCACGCTCAAGCAGGGGGTAGAGCCTACAGACGCCTTGAAAAAAACGCTGGTTGCTCATGTAAGGACAATGATCGGACCTATTGCCACGCCGGACAAGCTCCAGTTTGCCCCCGGCCTGCCGAAGACGCGGTCAGGCAAGATCATGAGAAGGATCCTTCGCAAGATCGCCCATAATCAGATTGAAGAGCTTGGCGACACATCTACTCTTGCCGATCCCTCTGTTGTCGAAAATCTGGTTAAGGATAGACTGTAATAACTGCAATTAATTTGCGGTGATTTCGGACAGCATAAAGGAGCAGGTGAGAGCCTGCTCCTTTTCATTGGATTGTAAAGGGGGCAGGCGAACAAATCGTCCGGAAACCGTCCTTCGTTACAAAGGAGAATGATAATGGATAAGTTCATATTGAATAAGGATGAAGCGCTTCTGGTGATCGTTGATATTCAGGAGCGCCTTGCAGTTGCCATGTCCGAAAAGGAGAGGGTGCTCGTAAATACCATCCACCTGATAGAGTCAGCCAAACTCCTTGGACTGCCTCTTATCATAACCGAGCAGTATTCAAAGGGGCTCGGGCCGACGCTGACTGAGATAAAGGAAGCGGTCCATACATATGCGCCGATCGAAAAGATCACATTCAGCTGCTGCGGTGAGCAGGTCTTCATGGATGCAGTACAAAAGACGGGAAAAAAGCAGATCATCCTCTTGGGCATGGAGACCCATGTCTGCGTTTTGCAGACATGCCTGGATCTTCTGCGCTGTGATTACCCTGTTCATGTAGTTGCCGACGCAGTCTGCTCAAGAGCAGATGCAAATTACAGGACAGCCCTTGAGCTTATGCGCGATGCAGGGGCAGTTATAACCTGCACCGAAACAGTGCTTTTCCAGCTTCTTCTCAGGGCCGGAACTGATGAGTTCAAGGCGATTTCAAAAAGAATAAAATAGCGATATCTCAGGAGCCATGTGAAAGAGAAGGCCGGTGTTCTAACCCTTTGTCCGTTGGGATAGAACACCGGCAATATGCTGTCAATCAGCCTACTGTATGAACAATCTCATCAATCCTTCCAGCAAGATCTTCATCCGGAATTACCACAACCTTTTTACCGGCTAATGTTGTTTCGTACCGTGGAGTCTCAGCCCTTTCAGCATAGGCATCCCCCAATTTACTGTAGATGCTCTGGATCTGCTGCTGCTTTAACCCTTTGCTTGCAGTAAATGTCTTGAAGTTGATTTCCTGCCCATTTTCGAACCAGGCAAGCCCAAACATGTTTGGCGGGTTGCCGATATAGACATAGACAGTCTTGGCTGACGGCACGAATTCCATGGTGTCATGGATTTTTACGACAAACGCTTCCAGGGACGACTTGTGTGCGTTCAGTCGTGATGCTGCCTGACCCGATGGATCAAGCTGAGGCAGTTCTGCCTTCTTCCCAAAAAGATTTCCGAATAAGCCCACAGTAACCTCCTTTTACATTGTTGGTATCAGAAGAAACTGACCTCTTTGCCTATTCCCTTTCTGACAGTCTCCACCTATGATAAGACCGATAAAATCGGTATGCAATAAGCGGCTATTTGGGACTACTGATTTTTTTCAACAGAAAATCATACAATCTGTCAACCCCGGCAATTTCGAGATCCTGGATCCATATGGTTATATCTTCTTTTGAGCGATTTTCACGAAGAGTAACAACAATCCTCCTGTCATCAGGGCGACTGACGCTTATCATATGGCGGTAACGAATAAGCTGCTTCACCCGTGACTGCTGAACCTCAAGAAAATCTTCATGTACGCATATTTGAGGCTGCCTGCTTTTGAGCATGGTCAAAATAAACATTCCAATGCCAAAAATCACCATAAAGCCGATTAACCCCGAGAGGTCTTCATTCCGGTTAAAAGATTGAACGGCCATAAAGCAGCCTGCTATGGCCAGAAAACCATAAAGCAAAAGAAACATCTGAGTGCGGCTCTTTTTTGCATATAGCCTTGTTCCTGTCACATACCCCCCGAAGAAAACCTATAATTTAAACCAGCTCTTTTTTTCCTTTATTGAACTGAGAAGATCCAATACATCCCTGAGCAGATCTGAGACTTCTTTCTGTCCGTGCCGCAACTCCATATATTCTTTTACATCTTTCCGATCAGGTTCTTTATCGGACCTTTCCTGCAGACGAGCCATATCATTTCTTATAGAGCCGACATCAGCCTTCAGGTCTGACACTGTTTTTTGAAGCAGTGCTAACGTATCTTCAAATCGGCTTAGATGCATTGAAACCAGGGCTATTTGATCATACAGACCTTCGATCTTTTCTGTATGGAGGGATTGAAGATGTTTTTCGGGCAACTCTTTTTTGGGCGGCATAGCTTCAGCGCTCGAAGCTGCCTGCTGTAAATCAGCCAATGGAGCATCTGATGCAGAAGGGACAGGCCTTTGAGATACCGGCTCATGTTCAGTAATGACCGGCTCGACCTCTGTAACAGTGCCGTAACCCGGGCGGCTTGTCAGTCCGGATTCATGTTCTGAGTCATAAGGTTCTGCCTCTGCTATAACTTCAACAGAATCAGTTTCCTGCTCAGACAGAAGATCCAGATCATTATCAGCCGATTCCAGGGCATTGATTTCCAATTGCGGTTCAACAGATGATACAGGCGCTTGCGCTTCGACCTTTACCGGTGCAGGCAAGTCCTTCAGCATTTCAGCCTCAGTGCTGCCTTTTATAGAAGGCTTGGGCAATTCTTTGCTCGTATCAGCCGGCTGTATCTCGATTCTGTGCCTCTTTGAAATATCCTTGAGCGCCAATTTGGTAATCTTCTTGAATGCTTCTTCAACGCCCATGCCGTTTATGGCAGTAGCCTCGAGAACTTCACGATCAGCGCCTATGTTCAAATCCTGATTGAGTTCCTCAATCGTCAGTATGTTTTTGAGATCCCGCTTGTTATATTGCAAAACGACAGGTATCGTGTCAGGATCAATGTTATTGGATACGAGATTTTCGCGCATATTCTCGAAGCTTTCGATGTTTTGATCCTTCATATCTCTCTGAGAGTCAGCCACAAAAACAACCGCATCTGCTCCTTTCAGGACAACTTTACGGGTAGCATTGTATCTGACCTGCCCCGGAACCGTATAAAGCTGGAATCGAATCGAAAAATCCCTGATTTTGCCGAGTTCAACCGGTAGAAAATCGAAAAAGAGAGTTCGGTCCGACTCAGTAGAAAGGGATAGTAGTTTCCCCTTTGCTTCAGGATTAAGCATTGCGTAGAGGTGCTGAAGGTTTGTTGTTTTGCCGCTCAGTCCGGGTCCGTAATAGACGATTTTGAGGGTTATTTCCTTTGTTGCGTAGTTAAAAAGCGCCATTTTTATACTATAGCATAAACACCATTTCTTGTCTGATTCTTTACCCTGTACATTGCGTCATCAGCCAGTTTTAATAGCTCTTCTTTAGATTTCGCGCTTTCCGGATAAGAGGCCACGCCGAAGCTTGCTGTTATCCTGAAGGAATATCCGTCTCTCTTGAGAAAAGTATTGCGTTCTATGGCCCTTCGCACGCGCTCTGCTATCTGACTGGCGCTCCTGGGATGCGTCTGAGGAAGAACCATAACAAACTCATCTCCCCCATAGCGCGCCACAATATCAACAGTCCTGAGGCACTTAAGAAGCAGTTGGCCCATTTCGACAAGGAGTTTGCTGCCGACAAGATGTCCGTAATTGTCATTAATGTGCTTGAAGTGATCAATATCCATAAAAATAAGCGAAAGAGACGTATGGTGGCGCGAGGCCCGCGATATCTCAAGGTCAAGGGAGCGGTTGAGATATCTGGTATTAAACAGCTTTGTAAGGTCATCTGTCAGGGACAGTTCCGTCATTTTCTGATAGAGCGCAGAGCGTTCTATGGCAATGGCAGCATGATCAACGATGCGCAGCACCAGATCAAGGTCGTCCCTGGTAAAAGGCGCATTGGTAGTCTTATTTACCAGTTCCAGCACACCGAGAATATTTCCCTTGTTCATTATCGGCACACACATGATGGATTTTGTTTTAAAGTCAGTTTCCCTGTCAATTCTGTTGCTGAATCTGGAGTCTTTTGAGACATCCGGAACAACAACCGGCACCTTCTCCCTGGCGACCCAACCCGCAATACCCTCTCCAAGTTTCAGCCGCTCCTTTTTGATCTTTTTCTTGCCCTTCATCTTGCCTGCTGTCTTCTCGAAGAAAAGCTCTCCGGTCTCCTCATCAAGAAGAAGGATTGACCATGCCGCTGCCTTGATAAGAGGCGTGGCCTTTTTCATTATCGCTCCAAGGACTTCATTGAGTTCAATTGTCGAAGTGAGCGTCTTGCTTACTTCTTCGAAGAAAGCAAGCTCCTGCTTTGTGATCGCAAGCCAATGCGTGAGATTACGATTTTCCGTAATCAGTCTTTTTTCGTGCAAGAGCTTTTCAATGGCCAATTCAAGCTCCCTTGGAGCGGGCATGAAAAGCGGACAGACTGTCTCAGCCCTCAGCCAGGCGGATATTCCTGAAAAAGAAGGGTTGTCAGCCAAAACGATTATGGGTGTTTCCCTAAACTTTTTGAGAAACTCCCTGAAGGAAGACTCCCTGCTCTGGGCCTTTTCAATAATAATCAGATCAGGGCTGTCTTCAGCCCTGTAACGGACAGAGTCTATCGAACGAAAGCTAAAGAGAGCCGCTCCTTTATCCAGAAGCAGTTCCTCATACTCCCTTTTGATGCCGGCCTGCACAATATAAAAGATCTTAATCATTTGCCCCGCAACATCTCTTGTATTTTTTCCCGCTGCCGCAGGGACAGACATCATTGCGGCCGATTTTTTTGCCTTTTGTGATGGTCTGAGAAGCACTGCCTTCGCCACGATTGTAATTCACAGCAGCTTTTTCATGGCGGGTCTTTATGCGCTCTTCCTGATTCTTCTGTACCCGGACCTTGAAGAGTCTCATAACCACATCCGTCTCTATTCTCCCGGAGAGTTCTCCAAACATGTTAAAGGCCTCTTTCTTGTATTCCACGAGAGGGTCCCGCTGAGCATATCCTCTCAGACCGATCCCCTCCTTGAGATGATCCATGGCAAGAAGGTGATCCTTCCACTGCGAGTCAACGACCTGCAGAAGTATCCACTTCTCCAGGTAACGCATCATGTCGCTGCCGATCTCAGACTCTCTTCTGTTGTAGAAGTCACGCGCTTCAGCGGACAGACTGTCCCGCAGCGCGTCAATCGTATCCGGGACCGTCTGCACGGTAAAGTCGAGAAGTCCATAAACAGAATCCTTTAACCCTTTTGTATCCCAGTCTTCTTTCTGTTTATCCTCAGGGCAATGAACAGCAAGGATCTCATCAATATTGTCATCAACCATTGAGAATATCCTCTCTTTGGCATCTTCCATCTGAAGAAGCTCACGCCTGAAGGCATAGATTTCGGTTCTTTGTTTGTTCATGACGTCATCATACTCAAGCAGATGTTTTCGAATATCAAAATTCTGTGATTCTACACGCTTCTGGGCATTCTCAATAGCCCTTGAGACCATCTTGTTTTCGATCGGCATGCTGTCGTCCATGCCGAGTTTGCCCATCAGGCCGGAGACACGATCAGAATAGAATATTCTCATAAGATCATCTTCGAGCGACAGATAAAAGCGGGAAGCCCCCGGGTCTCCCTGTCTGCCTGAACGTCCCCTCAACTGATTATCTATTCTTCTGGCCTCATGCCTCTCTGTGCCAAGGATAAAGAGACCGCCTGCCTCAAGGACTTTCTTCTTGTCCTCTTCGCATTGCTGCTCTGCCTCCTTAAGCGCACGGCTCCACTGATCTTCCGTATAATCCGGCAGCTCTCTCAGCGCAGCCCGGGCCATTGCGGCAGGATTGCCGCCAAGAACAATGTCAGTTCCACGGCCTGCCATGTTTGTAGCAATGGTAACAGCATGACTTCTGCCTGCGTGGACAATAATTTCAGCCTCTTTGTCATGGTATTTGGCATTCAAAACAGAATGTCTGATGCCGCGCTTCTTAAGAAGGCTGCCAAGAAGTTCCGACCTCTCGATTGATATTGTACCAACAAGAACAGGCTGCCCCCTTTTATAACATTCTTCTATCTGGCTGATAACAGCATCAAACTTACCCTTTTCTGTCTTATAGATCATATCGGGATGATCTTTTCGGATCATCGGCATATTTGTGGGTATGACCAACACATCCAGATTGTAGATCTTGGCAAACTCCTCGGCTTCGGTTAAGGCAGTTCCTGTCATGCCGGAGAGCTTGTTGTACATCCTGAAGAAATTCTGGAAGGTGATTGTGGCAAGCGTCTGATTTTCGTTTTCGATCTTTACGCCTTCCTTGGCCTCTACAGCCTGATGAAGCCCGTCAGACCAGCGCCGGCCCGGCATAAGCCTGCCTGTAAACTCATCAACAATTATCACCTCACCATCGTTGACTACATAATCCACATCACGTTTAAAGAGGTTATGCGCCTTGAGGGCCTGCAAAATATGGTGCACAAGATCAATGTTGGCTGGGTCATAAAGATTTCCTGCGCCAAGCAGCTTCTCTGCCTTGATATTTCCCTCCTCTGTCAGAATAACCGTCCGGGCCTTTTCATCAACCGCATAATCCTGATCCTTCTGAAGCCTTGGGATAATCTTGTCTATCCTGTAGTATTTGTCTGTTGACTCCTCGGAAGGCCCTGATATAATGAGAGGGGTTCTCGCCTCATCAATAAGAATGCTGTCTACTTCGTCAACGATTGCATAATTAAGAGGCCGCTGAACAAACTGGGCGCTGTCATACTTCATATTATCCCTGAGGTAGTCAAAGCCGAATTCATTATTAGTTCCATAGGTGATGTCTGCACCATAGGCTTCCTGACGCTGCTCATCCGTGAGGCCATGCACTATGATTCCGGTCGTCAAACCCAGGAAGCTGTACAGGGGTTTCATCCACTGGGCGTCCCTGCGGGCAAGATAGTCGTTGACCGTAACTACATGCACGCCCTTTCCGTCAAGGCTATTGAGATATACAGGAAGGGTGGCGACAAGCGTCTTTCCCTCGCCGGTCTTCATCTCGGCTATTGTTCCTTCATGAAGAACGATGCCGCCCAGCAGCTGAACATCAAAATGGCGCATCTTGAGGACACGCCGTGAAGCCTCTCTGCAGACGGCAAATACCTCCGGCAGTATGCCGTCAAGTGTTTCTCCGGCGCTGAGGCGGTTCCTGAACTCGCCGGTCTTTGCCTGCAGTTGGGCGTCTGACAGCGGCAAAATGCCCTGCTCAAGCGCATTTATTCTTGTCACAATGGCTGAAATTCTGCTTATCTCGCGGTCGTTTTTTGTGCCGATGATCTTTTTCAATATTCCAAGCATGGCTATATATTAAATGAACATTGCCATTATTTCAAGAAAAGAGTGTCACTAAATGCTTGAAAATCAAGGAAATTTGATGTGCCTGTATAAGCCATGTTACATTTTAATATGAAGAAATACGTATATATATATACTTACGGCTGCCAGATGAACGCGCATGATTCCGAAAAGATGCTCGGCACCCTTGCCCAGGACGGATACGCAGTTGCTCAGGCTCCGGAGCGAGCTGATTTGATTATTTTCAATACCTGTGCCATACGGGAAAAAGCAGAGCAGAAATTCTACAGCCAGCTTGGAAGGATAAAAGATCTCAAGAAGAAGAACCCCCTGCTCAGGATTGCCGTTGCAGGATGTGTAGCGCAGGACTCCCGCCAAAAGGTTATGAAAAGGGCGCCTCATGTTGATTACGTGGTTGGGCCGCAGAATCTGCACCATATAGGAAAGCTGAATGATGCAAAAAACGGGCTAATGCTTGATGAAAACCCTGATATCATTTCCCAGGAATATGACATTAAACGGGCATGCGCAACACGGGCCTGGGTGGCGATTATGCATGGCTGTAACAATTATTGCAGCTACTGTATCGTTCCCTATACGCGCGGAAGGGAGGTGTCGCGGCCAAGCTCAAGCATTCTTGATGAGATCAGGGGTCTTAGGGATAAAGGATATAAAGAGGTTACGCTGCTGGGTCAAAATGTAAATTCATACCAAAGTGATCTCGACTTTGCAGGTCTTCTGAGCCGGATAGACAAGATGGGAATAGGGCGGATACGGTTCATGACATCACACCCCAGAGACCTTTCATCTTCCCTTGTAGATGCAATGGCTGAACTGCCGAGTCTCTGCAATCACCTGCATCTTCCTCTGCAGTCAGGCTCTGATGGTATTCTTGAGGCGATGAACCGGCGCTATGGTTATGCTGAATATCTTGACAGGATAGAAATGATACGCAGAAAGTTGCCTTCTGTTGCCCTGTCCACTGATATCATCGTCGGATTTCCCGGAGAAAGCGAGATTGATTTTGAAAAAACAGTGAAGGCTATTAATGACATAAAATTTGATGGCATGTTCGCTTTTAAGTATTCAAGGAGAAAGGGCACCAGGGCCTGCGACATGCCAGTTCAGGTTCCGGATGAGATTAAGGCAGAGAGGCACAGCAGACTGCTTGCCATTCAGGAGGACATCGCCCTGAAGAGGAATCAGACACTGGAAGGATCGGCACATGAAATACTTATCGAGGGGCCTTCTGAGACAGATCCTTCCATGCTTATGGGCAGAACCCGATCTAACAAGATAGTTACAGTTGTCAACAATGGTGAACTGGAAGGGGCTGTCATTAGGGTATGCATTGAAAGGGCCCGCCACCACTCATTGCATGCAGTAAAGATCACATAGCAGCCTTATGAAGGACTTCGTAAATAAAGTCGCTATCCTGACCCTGGGATGCAGGGTAAACCATTCTGAAAGTTCTGTCATAGAAGGCACCCTTAGGAATAACGGCATACCCATTGTAGCATTTGATGAAGAACCTGATATTTGCATTATCAACACCTGCACAGTAACGGGCAAAAGCGATGCAAGATCAAGATATCTCATTCGCAGGGCCTTGAGGTCTCATGCAAGGGTAATTGTGACAGGATGCTATTCTGAGCTAAGAAGAGATGAAATCAGTGAACTTCAGGGCGACTGCGAAGTGATTTCTGTAGAGGACAAGGACAGGATAATCTCTTCTGTGCTGGGCATCAATGCAGATCCGGTATATTTTCTGCATAATTGTGCGAGGCCCTATCTAAAAGTTCAGGATGGATGCAATTTCAGCTGCACATACTGTGCAGTGCCTTTTGCAAGGGGGCGGTCCAGGAGCCTGACCATTGACGAGGCAGTTTCGAGGGCTTCAGACATGTCTTTGCATGGGTACAATGAGATTGTATTAACGGGAATCCATCTTGGCAGTTACGGACAGGATCTCTACCCAATGGCGTCCTTATCGCAGCTGATAAGGACGCTTCTCTTAAGAACATCTGTTTACAGGATCAGGCTAAGCTCTATTGAGATTAATGAAATAGATGATGAACTTATAGAGCTGTTGGGGGATGCCAGGGTATGTAAGCATTTACATCTGCCGCTGCAGAGCGGCAGCGACCGGATACTCAGACTTATGAACCGCAATTATACAGCACAGGGATACGTCAAAAAACTTCTGGGATTGTCGGCAAGGTATTCAGATCTGTCGCTTGGAACTGATGTGATAGTAGGATTTCCTGCCGAGGATAACGCTGAATTCATTAGAACCCGTGACCTGATAAGAGAACTTCCTTTTTCCTATATTCATACTTTTCCTTATTCGGCAAGAAGCGGCACTGCAGCTTCTGCATTTGAACCAAAGATAGAAAGACAGATAATTAATGAGCGTGCCAAGGCTGTGCAGGAGATCGGCAGGACAAAACAGAGGGCTTTCTTGTCGGCACAGTCAGATCGTATTCATGACGCTGTTGCTGAAGCGGATGATTATGACGGATGCACCACAGGAACTACCAGTAATTACGTCAAGATAGAGATTAAGGGAACCAGAATCAAGAGGGGGAGCGTGGTATTTGTTAGATCTGTGGCGGCAGAGAGCGGCCGGTTGACAGGAATTCTGATTACTTAGCCGTAACACCTTGAATTAACAGACATAAATCTCTGCCTAATCCATAGACAACATAGCCATATGACGTATCAGCAACGCTGCATCGTCTTTTTCAACAGGGATATTAACAGAATACAAACAGAAACTGTTTATATGTTATGTCTGATAAGATATATTATGTTAAATATAACCGACATTAATTATCTTGACCTTAACCTAAACATTTAAAGCCAACTTTAGGTTCTGCAGATATCATAATGTGACAGTTTAAGTATGCTCCCTATGTATGTGATATATCGGCATTTCATGGATGTTATGCCATATTCAACCCATCGTGCCATCCAATATTTCAAATAACCATAGTAAGAGCTGAGATTCCCGGCCAATAATTATGGGCATTCTTGACATTTGCATGCATCCTGATTTATAAAATACGCACGCGGGCGTAACTCAGTGGTAGAGTGTCAGCTTCCCAAGCTGAAGGTCGTGGGTTCGAATCCCATCGCCCGCTCCAGGTCTATTGCGGGATGTTGGAAATTAAGATCAAATGAATGGCAAAGGATACATACACATTTATACGGGCGACGGCAAAGGAAAAACAACCTCTGCCCTGGGCCTGGCGCTCAGATCAAGAAATCGCGGCAAGCGGATACTCTTTGCGCAGTTCTTTAAGGAGCAGGATGAGCAATGCGAACTCAACCTCCTGCAGCAGCTTGGTGTTAATATATTGGCATTCAGCGAGATAAAATCCCCGTTTTTTTATCCTGAAATTGACAGAGACTCACTTCGAAGCGAAACAGAGAAAGCCCTCGGAATTTTGCAGGATTTGATTTCATCAGATGCTTATGATCTCGTAGTTCTTGATGAGTTTATATGCCTTGTCTCAGAAGATGTGATCACAGAGAGCGAGGCAATCGCCTTCCTGAGAAGCAAGCCCGATTCCCTTGAGCTTGTTCTCACTGGAAGAGGAGCGACTGAAAAGATAATTGAAGGCGCTGACTATGTAACTTACATGAACCTAAAAACGGCAGTTGGGATAAAAATTCAGCCTGTTTGAGGGAGCAATTCCA
>CAYUNK010000070.1:0-12802 GCA_964446125.1 uncultured Nitrospiraceae bacterium
GTATAAGAAGCTGAAATATCGTTCCTCCCCAATAACCGATGGTTTCACCAAAAGGATTTAAGAATATATGCCCCGCTTCATGAAAAGGCAGATTTACATGGTCAAGCAGCAAAAACCCATCTTTGTCAATAATAGCATGAAGCATAAAAAGACCATAGGCAATGAGCCAAAAGATCAGGGCTCCCCTTGAAATCTGCTGCCAGCCTATTTCGTGTTCGGTTGAAGAAAAAGCCATCAGTTACCTCCCATGCGCACCTGTCGCAATGGAACTCTCTGGAATAGCGGGCAGTGGGCACGCCTTAATATCCGTTAATATCCTCTGCACCACTTTTTCGCCACTTCACTTCGGCTCGGCGGACAGTTTTTTCGGTAACCGACAGGGTCGTTTAAATAGGCGATGGGATCGGCAATGGGCTCACTTCTGTCACATTGCGGGTATAGCTCTTTTTCAATTCTCCTCTCAACATGGTCTCGCACAAGCTCTGATTGGTCCTGAACAAGTGAACATGCCACGTCTGGCGGCAGGTTTGGATTGAAGGTTAGCCGCATTCTGACGAATTCGTCTTTGTCTTGGGAGAACTTTTTTATAATATCGTTTGGCAGGCCTGGGTTTCCTGCCAAATCCTGTCTCACCACAGAATCCCCTTTCACGGCAAGTTCTCTCAACAATTCCGGGGGACTATTCGGATTTCTTGCCAATTCCCATTCAGTAATTTGCCCGCCTTTCTTGTGGAGACTGGTGAGAATGTCAGGAGGTGTTTTATTATTCGATGCAACAGCGCTCAAGACATAATCAACCGGACTATTGGCGAGGACCAAAAGCGTTCTGACCTCCACATTTGGATGCCAGGCGATAACCCTCATAACTGCGAAGTCTGATCTTTTCAACCACTCTCTTTTTTTGTTCGATCTTGCCCGGAATGGGAAGAACAAGCTATGTGGTATTTCATGCAGTCCAGAGGAATCTATCATCGCAATGTTATGGAGCAGGTCGGCGTCAATATCGTTTCGGGAAACAACTGCCTCTAAAACATATTGGTTTTCCCTGTAATCAGATTTTTCAAGCCAGCCTTGAATTTCCTCTGCCCTGAGGATATCAATTTCATCTATTGCCCCGGACAATGTCAGTCCATTATAAACCCATAATACAATAGGGATTAATAACGCCAAAGATACGCCTAAAGCAAAAGATGCGTTCAGTAATTGTTTCTTTCCCGGGAATTTAAAGAAGTCAACTATGTAATAAGAGCAATAACCGAATATAAACAAAGGAACGGCAGCAATCATGCTGATAACCGGGACAAAAAGATATCCAATCGCAGCAGTAGAACTCGATGCCAGCGACTGTGTAACGGACCACGCACCCCAAATAAATGCAACTACAAATCCAATTGCCCCGCAGGTGAGACCATAGAACAGTGGACCGGGTTTTTTGATTTTAGCATTCATTTTAGGGGAAGTTGATGGATGAATTGACTTGTTCATGGTTTCATCATCTACCCTATTTTTTCGGCGGATCTATTCTGTTGAGTGCGAAGTAGCCGACGATACCCATGGTGATGCCAATGACAACAATCACCATATTTCCGACGACTGCGGCGCCAATTCCGCCAAAGTAGGCTAACACCGTGAAAATCTTGATCGCCTTGACGGTTAATGGATCGTCGAAGAATTCTAGTGAAATTGCCCGATTAGCTATAGCGATCCCAAAAGCTATAATCACAATACTCACAACAAACCCTATTACTTCCCACATCGCAAATCTCCTTCATTCACCGGGGTACTCAATGCCCGAGGGCAGCCTCTTCGGGGACATTGCTGAAGCAGTTGACCTACTCATCGTGTCATCATCTCTGAAATATAAGTCAGCCATTATGCCCCCCATCATTCCTTCTGAAGCTCCACACTCCTTGAATGGTCAGCCTGTCTGCCTATTTTCCTGCATCTGAGACAGGCTACCGCCGGGTGCTGCAAGGTTCTAAAGTCCCGGCAGCACAATATGTCTTACAATATGCATCTGCACTGAACATGGGTGAATATTGAAGGGGAAGGATTTTTCTTTTATGCCCCCTCGCCGTGATAGTATGGCATGGGCAGCAAAAAAGTAAAGAACTATTTTCAGATCCCCTGAGCACTGCCTGTCTTTTGGTTCAGGCCCCCTGCCCCGGCCTTAATAACAGCAGGGCTACTTCCACCTCTTATATATATCGTGGTCAATATTCATGGCATCGAGGATCTTGCCGGCCATAAAATCAACAAGGTCGCTGATCGTCCGGGGATTGTTATAAAAGCCTGCAACAGGCGGCGCGATCTTTACGCCAAGGCGGGCGAGCTTAAGCATGTTTTCGAGATGTATCGCGCTAAAGGGCATCTCCCTCGGCGAAAGAAGCAGGGGCCTGCCCTCCTTTATCGTCACATCAGCAGCGCGCTGTATAAGGTTCTCTGTGTAGCCCTGGGCAACCCCTGAGAGGGTCTTCATGGAGCATGGAACAATGAACATGCCGTCATGCCTGAATGAGCCGCTCGATACAGGCGCAGCCAGATTCTGCTCATTGCAGTAATGGAGCCGCTCTGATTTCAGGTCTGAGCGGATCTTTTTTTCGATATCCCTGTCTGAAGAGCCCTGCCAATCAATGCCTGCCTCGTCGCGCAGCATAGAAAAGGAGGCTTCAGATATGATCAGGTAGACCTCTGATGTCCTGACAAGTTCCCTGAGCGCCCTGACGCCTATGACAGGCCCTGATGCGCCGCTTATCGCAAATACATATCTCTTCATATCAGGAAGTCCGCAAGAGTAGACAGAAAGACGGTCATGCTTATGTACCCGTTCATATTAAAGAATGCCATATCGAGCCTGCTGATATCATCCTTTTTCAGAAGCGAATGCTCATAGATAAACAGACCGGCAGTGATAGCCATCCCTGTCCAGTATGCCATGCCAAGGCCGAAGAGTGCTCCATTGAGAAGAAGCAGTACAAAGGCAACTGCATGGAAGGCCCTTGCAAGCAAAAGCGACATGCCTGTGCCGAACCTCCGGGGGATCGAATAGAGCCCATAGCCAGCGTCAAACTCCCTGTCCTGAAGCGCATATAGCACATCAAAGCCTGCAAGCCAGAATATCACTGCCAGGGCAAGGGGAAGCGCTGCAGGATCGAATGTCCCCCTTATAGCGATCCAGGCGCCAAGCGGTGCGGCAGAGATGGCAAGGCCGAGCACAAAATGCGCAGCCCATGTAAATCTCTTTGTGTATGAATAAAGAATAAGCACGCCGATTGCAACGGGTGAAAGAAGCAAGCAGAGGGGATTGAGCATGTAAGCCGCAAGAAGCATGGCGCCGAATGACAGGACCACAAAACCTGCAGCCTCAGAGACCTTTATCAGGCCCTGCGGTATCTCCCTCGATGCTGTACGGGGGTTGGCCCGGTCTATATGGCGGTCTATGATCCTGTTGATCCCCATGGCGCCTGAGCGGGCGCCTACCATCGCAACCGTGATCCAGAAGATCTGGCTGAAAGACGGTATGCCGGATGCTGCGATCAGCGCAGCAGTAAAGGCAAAAGGCAGGGCAAAGATCGCATGGGAAAACTTAATCATCCTTAGATACAGGGTGACCTTCTGAAGGGCTGTAGTCATAAGGTAAGTATAAACAAATAAGGAAGGAACTATCAAAACCGGCTGCAGGCATATTTACCTCTTGCCTGCCCTGCCTGCATGCATTTCAGTTATACTAAAAGGTCTATGCAGACAACGATCAGGATAAAGGGCGCAAGAGAACATAACCTCAGGAATCTCGACCTGTCCATACCCAGGGATGCAATAACCGTCATAACAGGCCCTTCAGGTTCAGGCAAATCCTCCCTTGCCCTTGATACGATCTATGCAGAGGGCCAGAGAAGATATGTCGAGAGCCTCTCGCCCTACTCCAGACAGTTCCTTGAGCAGATGCAGAAGCCTGACGTTGATTCGATCGAGGGCCTTTCCCCTTCTGTTGCGATTGACCAGAAGACCGTAAGCAGGAGCCCGCGGTCAACCCTGGGCACCATAACAGAGATCTATGACTATCTCCGCGTGCTATATACACGGCTGGGTGTTGCCTTCTGCTACAGATGCAACGTCGAGATATCAACACAGGAGGCAGAAAATATCATCCATGCTGTAATGTCTCTGGCAGAGGGCACGCGGATACAGATACTTGCACCCATTATCAGGGACAGAAAAGGCAATTACCGCAAGGAACTCCAGGAGATGAGAAGCGAGGGTTTTGTGAGGGCGCGCATTGACGGCGCAATGAAAGACCTCACACAGGAGATTATACTTGCAAAACAGAAGCGCCATACCATAGAGATCGTAATTGACAGGCTGATTGTAAAAAGAGGCATAGAGCGGCAGGTCACCGATGCTGTCGAGACGGCCTTCAGATACGCTGACTCCCTTGTCGTAAACCTGATCGTTGACAATAAAGACATCCTCTTTTCGAAGACCGCGGCCTGCCCCAAATGCGGCGTCAGCTATCCTGATATCGTGCCCCGCTTCTTCTCCTTCAACAGCACAGCAGGGGCCTGCCCTGCATGCAATGGCCTCGGGCTTGAACATATCATAGGGGAGGCAGAAGATATTGACCGGCAGAAGCCATGCAGTCAGTGCCATGGCCTCCGACTGAAGAAGGAATCCCTGAGCGTCAGGTTCCATGGCTTAAACATTGCCGAATTCAGCAGCATGTCCATAGATCAGGCAGCTGCATTTCTCAAGACGCTCAGGCTCAAGGAAAGGCAGAAGGCTATTGCCGGGCGGATACTGAAGGAGATCAATGACAGGCTATCGTTTCTTGCAAAGGTAGGAATCGGCTATCTCACCCTCGACAGGCCTTCCTTGAGCCTCTCAGGAGGAGAATCCCAGAGGGTGCGGCTTGCAACGCAGATGGGCTCATCCCTTACCGGAGTGCTGTATGTGCTTGATGAGCCGAGCATAGGGCTGCATCCGAGGGACTCTGCAAGGCTGCTTGAAAGCCTGAGCGCTGTACGGGATGCAGGAAATACAGTCATTGTGGTAGAGCATGATGAAGAGACGATCAGATGGGCAGACCATATCATTGACATGGGGCCGGGCGCAGGAACCCGTGGGGGCTGGGTCGTGGCAGAGGGCACGCCTGCAGAAATAGAGGAAAACAGCAGCTCTCTTACAGGCCAGTACCTGAGCCACAGGATCAGGATTGAGGCGCCGGCAGGCAGGAGAAAGGCTGCAGAATTCATCGCCATTCAGGGCGCATCCGAGCATAACCTCAAGAATATAGATGTCAGGATACCGCTCAGGACATTCACATGCGTAACCGGCGTATCAGGTTCAGGCAAGAGCACCCTGGTCTTTGATATCCTCCTTGGGGCTGCTGAAGAGCATTTTTCCGGATCAAAAGTCGGCCCTCGTGCTTCAGGGGCATGCAGGAAGATCATCGGCCTTGAAAAGATAGACAAGGTGATAAGCGTTGATCAGTCGCCCATCGGCAGGACGCCCCGGTCAAACCCTGCAACATACACAGGCTTCTTCGGCCTGATGCGTGATATCTTTGCCCTTGTGCCTGAGGCGAAGAAGCGCGGGTACTCGGCCTCGCGCTTCAGCTTCAATGTCGAGGGCGGAAGATGCGAGTCATGCCGCGGCAACGGCCTGATCAAGGTCGAGATGCACTTCCTGCCGGATGTCTATGTCAAGTGCGACAGATGCAAGGGCAGGCGGTACAATGACGAAACGCTCGATATCCGTTACAGGGGCAGAAATATCGCGGATGCACTGGACATGACAGTATCTGAGGCCCTGCTTTTTTTCGAAAACATCCCTCTTCTTCGCAGCAGGCTCGAGATGCTTGAAGAGATCGGGCTTGGCTATATCCAGTTGGGCCAGTCTGCAACTACGCTCTCTGGCGGGGAGTCCCAGAGGATCAGGCTGTCAAGGGAACTGGGCAGGAAGGCTACAGGCAATACCCTGTATATACTGGACGAGCCGACAACAGGCCTGCATTTCACAGACATACAACGACTGCTTGATGTCATCAATATGCTGGTTGCACAGGGCAATACGGTTGTGGTGATCGAGCATAATCTTGATGTTATAAAATCCGCCGACTATATCATAGATCTCGGCCCTGAGGGAGGCGACAGAGGGGGTGAGGTGATTGCCTCAGGAACACCCGAAGAAATAAGCATGAACACAGTCTCCTACACCGGCAGATTCCTGGCAGAACACCTTAAGGCCTGTTGAACCTTTCAGCTCATCCTGCGCCAGGACCCAGCCTTTATTTCGCATATGGCTTTGATCTAAACTTATAGATATGATGACTGTAAAGACAGTTCTGAGTTCAGGCCTGTTGATTCTTGTTGCCCTTACCGCTTCATTTTCCTGCTCGCCCGGGAAAGAGCCTGTCTATAAAAAGACCAGGCCTCTTATGGACACAATCGCAAGCATCACGGTTGTTGCCGACTCTGCCGCTTCTGCTGAGCAGGCAATAGACAGGGCATTTGAGGAGATAGGCAGGTTCGGCGATCTGATCAACCTCTATTCGGACAAAAGCGAGCTTGCAGATATCAACAGGAATGCGGGACTTCAGAGCGTAAAGGTCTCCCCTCAAACGCTCGATGTGATAGAAAAGGCTGTCCTGGCTGCAGAGAAGTCAGGGGGAGCATTCGATCCGACGCTCGGGCCTGTCATAACACTCTGGGATTTCGTAAACAGGACAAAACCGAAAGAGGACGAGCTTGCGAAGGCTTTACCTCTTGTCAATTACAGGGATATAATTATTGACAGAAGGCAGGGGACTGTCTTTCTAAGGCGTAAGGGCATGATGATTGACCTTGGCGGCATCGCAAAGGGATATGCCGTTGACCTTGCTCTGGAGAGATTAAAGAAAGAGGGCATCCTCTCAGGTCTTGTCTCGATTGCCGGAGACATCAGGACCTTTGGAATGAAGCCTGACAGACGTCCATGGACAATAGGCATAAAGAACCCCAGGCAGACAGGGCAGAAGGACGAACTCCTGGCAAAGATAAGGCTTGGCGACAAGGCAATCTCCACCTCAGGTGATTATGAGAGGTTTTTTATATCCGGCGATAAGCGGTATCACCACCTGCTTGACCCAAAGACAGGCATGCCTGCATACGGCTGCAGGAGCGTAAGCGTAGTGACAGACAGGGCAGCAGACACAGACGCCCTCTCGACAGCAGTATTTATTCTCGGCCCTGACAGGGGCATGAAACTGATCAGGGATATGGGCATGGATGCAGTAATCGTAGACAGCAGCGGAAAGATACATATGACCGATGCAGTAAGAGAGAGGATCACCCTTGAAAAGGGCAATTAAGAGCACTACGGCAGCAGACAGGATACTTTTTTTGCTGCTGCTCGTCTTTTCATCTGCAGGCCTCTTTTATACGCAGGAGGCCTTTTCGCTGGGGTCTGATGTCCTGGTCGAGGTGGGCGGCAGGCCTCTATATACCCTTTCCCTGAACGTTGATGCAGATCTCCCGATAAGCGGCTCAGACGGCACTGCAGTCCTTGAAATAAAAGACAGCCATGTCCGCATCAAAGAGGCAGACTGCAGCAACCAGACCTGCGTAAAACAGGGATGGATATCAAGAGGCACGATCGTCTGCATGCCAAACCGCATTGTTGTAATAGTAGGCAGCAGGGCCAGGACAGATATAGATGCAATCACAGGATAGATACCGCATCGCAATCCTTTCGGCATATGCCCTTGCCCTGCACGGGTTTGAGGCGATGCTGCCGAGCCCACTGCCGTGGCTCAGGTTTGGTATCTCAAACATCATAACCCTTACGGCGCTGGTGCTGTTTGGCTTCAGGACTGCAATGATGATTACGCTTATCAGGGTCACGCTTGGGTCGCTCTTTTCGGGAACCTTTTTGGGGCCTGCCTTTATACTGAGCATGGGAGGCGGTCTGGCAGGCACCATTGCGATGGGCGCGGCATTTCGTCTCAGCAGGACGATCTTCGGCCCGGTCGGACTTAGCCTCATAGGCGCGCTTTTCCATAATACGGCCCAGCTTTTTTTTGCATATCTGTTTTTCATCCAGAGGCTCGAGGCCCTTCTGCTTATAAGCCCGATCATCATTCTCATAGGCACACTTACAGGTTTTGCAAACGGTCTTGTGGCCGACATCCTGATAAAGAACCTGTCGAAAAAAGGGCATGGTTCATTACAGAATGCAGTAAGGGCATGATTTGCAGATCACCTGTCCTATATGCAAAATATTAACTACGTGGGAGGAAAACCCGTACAGGCCGTTCTGCTCCGAGCGCTGCAGGACGATTGACCTTGCAGCATGGGCCTCTGGAGATTATCTTATAGAGGGCAGAGACGGGGAAAATGAAGATCAGGACGATCAGGATGTTTAAACAGGAGGAACTATGATAAAGATCGGCGTAGCAGGAGCAGCAGGAAAGATGGGAAGCAGGATCACGGCGCTATGCAGGGAGTATGATGGGCTTGAGCTTGCAGGTGCATTCGAGAGGGCAGGACATAAGGACATAGGCAGGGATATCGGCCCTGTTGTGGGCATCGGCGAGACAGGCATACTGCTACAGGACAGCATCGAAAAGATCATGGATGCAGTTGACATTATCATTGATTTCACCTCTATTGAATCAACCAAAAAAAATCTTGAAGCCGCATCCGCCAAAGGCAGGGCAATGGTTATCGGCACAACAGGCCTCTCCAGGGACGACCTCAGCCATATGGAGCCTATGATGAAGAGCATCCCCTGCGTAATGGCCTCGAACATGAGCCTTGGCGTAAACCTTCTGCTTAAAGTCCTGCAGGATGTTGCCCGGGTGCTTGGGGACGATTATGACATAGAGATCGTGGAGGCGCACCACAGACTTAAGAAGGATGCGCCAAGCGGCACAGCGCTCAAGATGGCACAGGTCATAGCAGGCGCCATCAACAGGGATCTTGAGGAGGTTGGCGTCTATGCAAGGCACGGGATCATCGGACAGAGGACTAAGAAGGAGATAGGCATCCAGACCGTAAGGGCCGGGGATATCGTAGGTGAGCATACGGTTCTGTTTGGAGGCCTCGGAGAGAGAATAGAGATAACGCACAAGGCTTCAAGCAGGGACACCTTTGCGCGCGGCGCGCTCAAGGCAGCCCTCTGGCTGGCAGCCAAACCTGCAGGCCTTTTTGATATGCAGGACGTATTGGGCCTCAAGTAGCGCTTCACCCCTAATTAAGGTCTATGCGAAAGACATGAGGACTCTGTCTTATGGCACAGAGTCCTCATGTTCTGTATTTCACTAAAGATCAGACCTTCTCAAACGCATCTTTTGCCGCGCCGCATACAGGACAGACCCAACCGTCAGGAATATCTTCAAACTTCGTACCAGGCGCGATACCTCCGTCACTGTCGCCAAATTCGGGATCATACACATAACCGCATATAGTACATCTCCACTTTTCCATCAGCCACCTCTTTCACTGAAATTTTACACATAGAAAATATTAGCCTGTTTCAGGGCATTTTACAATATACCGGTCAGCGCCGGGTGTACGACAAAGATTCTTTATTGTCTGTCAGCAGTTACTGACTTTTTATCTCCAGTTTTGCTATAATTGGCGGGATGATTATGGAGGAGAAGGAAAAGATATCCATTATCGAGGCCATGCTCTTTGTCTCTGGAGAGCCGATAACGCTTTCATCATTAAAAGCAGTTATGGAGATGCCTGAGAGTGATATCAGACAGTCTATGGACCTGCTTATTTCAGAGTATAAAGAGCGGGACCGCGGTATTATCATCGTCGAGATAGCAGAGGGATATCAGATGGTGACCAATCCCCTGTATGCCAAGCTCCTGCGAAAATTCACGAACACAGCCACTTCTAACAAACTTTCGATGCCTGCGCTTGAGACCCTTGCGATCGTTGCGTACAAGCAGCCCCTTATCCGGGCAGAGGTCGAGCAGATCCGCGGGGTGAACTCCGACGGTGTTATCAAGAGTCTGCTCGACAAGAGGCTGATAAAGATAGTGGGCCAGAAAGAAGCGCCGGGAAAACCTATGCTGTACGGCACGACAAGGGAATTTCTTCAGTATTTCGGTCTTAAAGACCTGACTGAACTGCCCACACTCCGGGAGCTTACGCGGGAGGAGGCGGCATGATGAATAAGATATCAGCGCTGCTTGCCCTGTCTGTTGTTTTGATATTCGCACCGGATGCCTCAGCCAGCGCCACTTATACGATAAAAAAAGGCGATACCCTTCATAAGATTGCGATAAGACATAAGGTGACTGTCAGGGATATCGAGAGTCTGAACAGGGTCAAGGCATCAAACCTGAAGCCAGGCTCAAAGATACAGATACCCGGTGAGAATGTATCTCCCAGGGAAGCAAATATCAAACATAGAAAGGATGAACCTGCAACCGTACAACCAACAGAACCGGCATCACAGCATTCAAAGGCCGAGATTGCTCAATCGGCAAAACCTGCAAACCAGGAAAAAACAGAAAGGGAAATCATTCAGCCTGTAATAACAGCTGCTGACAGAAGCACGTATCATGTAGTAAAAAAGGGCGATACCCTCAGGGCGATCGCAAGGAAACATCAGGTATCAGAAGCAGACATCAGGAACCTCAATGACATGCGTTCGGCCAAAATCAGACCTGGCCGGAAGCTGCTTGTCAAGGTATCAGGCCCTATGACCTATACAGTCAGAAAGGGCGATACACTGAGGCAGATAGCGAAAAAGTTCAACATGGCGATTGATGACCTCATGGAGATCAATGAGATGACCTCCCCCGAGGTTAAGGCAGGACAGAAGCTGTATCTCGATGAGAGGCCTGAGGTCGTCAATCTTGACCAGAAGTACATTGTTATGGCAAAGAGCATTGAGGATGAGTTGCACAGGGTTCCGGAGTCTGCCGAGTTTGCCCAGAAGACGGCGCAGGACAAACTGGTCACCTTTGCAAAGAAACTGCTGAACATCCCGTATAAGTTCGGCGGAAACACCATCCTGGGCATTGACTGCTCAAGCTATGTAAAGAAGGTCTATGGGTTGATGGGCATCAATCTCCCGAGAACCGCGCGGGAGCAGTTCAGGGAGGGTGAACTGATCGCAAGGCATGAGCTTTCAGTCGGCGATCTTGTATTTTTCAGGACGTATGCATCGTTCCCTTCGCATGTCGGCATTTACCTCGGCAATGACCTCTTTATACACGCCTCGTCCAAGGGCAGAAAGGTGACGATCAACAGCCTTGAAACTCCCTATTATGTGAAGCGTTATATAGGCGCAAAGAGGCTGATCTCGCCTGCTGAAAAACAGGCAGAGACAGACCCTGCGAGCTGACAGCGATATCCAAAGTCTTCAGAGCCGGAAGCCTTCGGCAGCCGTCGCCTGCTGCTCATCCTTTTATTGGCAACCCGGACTATGACAGGGCCTCATGCAGAATCTCCTCTTTATAGGGATAGGCGGTTTCTTGGGTGCAGTTGCACGTTACGCAGCCGGCATCTGGATAGACCAGAAGTGGGGCAGGGTATTTCCCCTCGGCACCTTTTTCATTAATATCAGCGGCTGCTTTCTTATCGGCCTTCTTATGACACTCTTTACAGAGCGGCTGATGCTGAACCCCCAGTGGAGAATGTTCTTCATTATTGGATTCCTCGGCTCATACACCACCTTTTCGACCTTTGGATACGAAACCAATTCACTCATGAGGGAAGGAGAATGGTTCATCGCCATCCTGAATGCAGCCCTCAGCGTTATCATCGGCTTTGCTGCAGTCAGGGCAGGAGAAGGCGCAGCGCGCCTGCTTTAGGAAACAGCTGCGGAATGATTCATATTCCTTCCCTGCCCGGCTGAGATGCTCTATTTCTGCTGAGCAGAGAGCGACAGGTACAGGGCAGAGCCGTTTCTGAATATCAGCAGAAGGATATTCTGCCCCTGCTTTATCTTTGAGACAACAGCCTCATAGTCCCTGGCGCTGCCTATCTTCTTCCGGTTGACCTCTATAATAATATCGTTGGGCAGAAGCATTCCTGCTGCAGAACTGCCATCTTCAATCCCTGTCACAACCACTCCGGTTATCCGTTTGGGCAGATCAAGACTCTTCTTCAGTTCAGGGGTAAGCTCCGAGACGCTCACACCCTTAAGCAGGTTATCGAATCCGCTATGCAGCTTCTGCTGATCTGAGGGCAACTCTGCAATTGTCACCTCTGCAGACTGGGCCTTTCCGTCACGGACAATCCGCAACTGGACCTTCCTGCCGGGAGGGGTTGCAGCCACACTGTTTCGCAGGGTTGAAGGATCAGCAACCTCTTTGCCGTCATACTCGACAATGACATCACCCCGCTGCAGTCCGGCCCTCTCAGCAGGGCTGTCATCCAGAACATCACCCACAATCGCGCCTTTGTCATCCTTGATCCCGAACTGTTCTGCGAGATCAGGGGTTACTGCCTGAATCGCAACGCCAAGCCAGCCTCTTACGACCTTGCCCTTATTGATGAGGTTGTCCATCACTGCCTTTGCCATACTGCCGGGTATGGCAAATCCTATCCCCTGATACCCGCCGGTAGTGCTGAATATCGCAGTATTAATGCCGACAAGTTCACCCCTTATATTCACAAGAGCGCCACCGGAATTACCGGGATTGATCGGGGCATCAGTCTGAATGAAGTCCTCATAATCGGCAATGCCGACATTGGCCCTGCCTGTGGCGCTCACAATTCCTGAGGTTACGGTCTGGTTCAGTCCAAAAGGTGTAATTTCCCACAAACCTTCGTAATGTAGTTGGCCTTGAATTCCAGAATGC
>CAYUNK010000071.1:0-12560 GCA_964446125.1 uncultured Nitrospiraceae bacterium
ATGCTGCTGTCCGTGGGATGTGGACAGCAGCTTAGGGGAGGTAACGAGGCGCTTACTGGTTATATGTAACCAGAATATTGTCGGCTTGTCAAGAGAAAAATCAGATAATCTATTAATTATAATTAGAGAAAAACAGGGGGAAATTTCCATGTTTGATATTAAGCAAGTCTCCATCTTCAACACATTAAGCGCAGAAGATATAAAAGAGGTCTCTCGATATCTTCTGTCTGAGAGTCCCGGGAAAAAGGAGTTCATATTTTCTGAGGGAGATCCTTCAGAATGGCTTTATATCGTAAAAAAGGGAAAGGTGAAGATCACGAAGCTCTCCAACGAAGGCAAAGAGATTATTTTGGAGATCATTTCGCCTTATGAAATGTTCGGGGGCATTGCTGTGGTCAGGGGATTTCCCTATCCGGCAAATGCTGTTTCAATGGAAGACTGTGAGGTGCTGAAGATATCGAGGAAGAACCTTCTGACGCTCATGGACAGACTTCCGAATCTTATGTACTGTATGGCAATGAACATCAGCGACAGGATCAAGGGCACTCATGAAACCCTCAAGAGCATTGCGCTTGAAAAGGTCGAATCAAGGATAGCTTCGCTGCTGATCAAGCTCTCTGAAAAATCGGGGGAGAAGGGCATTGACGGCGTTTCCATTAATATGAAGCTGACCAAACAGGATATTGCGGAGATGGTCGGCACAACTGTAGAGACATCCATCAGGACCATGAGCAAGCTCACAAAGGCGGGCCTGCTTGTTTCGAAGTCCGGCAAGATCATCATCAGGGACCTCGAGAAGCTGAGATCCCTGACGTAAGCTGTTTAGTTCTGCGGCGGCGGTGCAGCAGGCAGCAGGGTCGCAAGCATATTATAGAAGAATATCCCGATTGAAAAGGCATGAACAATACCGGCAGCAGTTGCGATTGTTGTGTAGCTTGAGGCTGGAGACATCACGTTCAAGGCATAGAATATCAGCATTACTATAAGGCTTGCATTTGCGAGCCAGAACTGCAGTTCTCCGAGTTTTTTGGACTTCAGAAACTTTCCGGCAAATTTCGGCAGAATATGATAACCAACGCCATAGATCATCATGGAGACCCACCCCAGCATGTTGAGGTGGGAGTGTATGAACTTGAAGGATAGCGTCTGCGGCTGGTGCAGCATCAAAATGCCCAGGAGTGTAGAAACTGCCAGGTATACTATGCTCATAAGGATAAAGTTCTTAACAAATCTGTCCATGATTCCTCCGTGCGATGTTGATTCTTTTTCTGTATCAATCATAAATCAGAATGATCCTGATGTCTATGATGAAGGTCATAGTATATGACATGCACCTGAGGTAAAATGAGAATCAGAAGCGTCAATATCATACAGGGAGGACTGAGCAATGACAACAACTGAAAGGAAGACGGTGACAAAGGATTCGCTTATTGGGGATGTGATCAGGGATGTGCCGGGAGCAAAGGATATCATACAGAAGTACTTTGGCGGCGGCTGTTTTACCTGCCCCGGAATTAATGTGGAGTCACTCTCCTTTGGCGCCATGATGCACAATCTTGATCCGGACAGGATTGTAAAAGAAATCAACGAATTGGGAGGATGACCATGGCTCAATGCTTTATATGCAATACCACCGACAGGGAGCGGGTGCTCCTGGCATGCCTGCATGAGGGGGCAGACAAGTATGTATGTGTCAGGTGTCTGCCTGTGCTTATCCACGGCGGCCATTAAGAAAACAGGTGAGCATCTGAGTATGCCGGAGCCCACAGGCCGTAAGCCTTTGGGCTTTCTGTTATGATATATGATGCAGCGGCGTATCGGCGTCCATATTTCTGTTGCGGGCGGTCTTGATAAAGGCCTTGAAAGGGCAAAGGATCTCGGCTGTTCAACAGTCCAGCTTTTTTCACACAACCCGCGCGGCTGGGCTATCGGCAGCAGAGACCCGCTGGAGATCGCGAGGTTCAGAAGACTAAAGAAAGAATATGACATCCAGCCGGTCTTTATCCATACCTCGTATCTCATCAATCTTGCTTCTGCCCGGGAAGATCTGCAAAGAAGATCAGCAGACATGATCAGGGCAGAGCTGGATATTGCCGACGAGCTCGAGGCCGAGTATGTCGTACTTCACACAGGGAGCGCTTCAGGTGAACTGCCTGCGGCTGCAAGAGCCAGGGCAGTAGATGCCTTGAAAAAGGTCTCCGAACAGGGGCTCTGGAAGGCGCGCCTATTGCTTGAAAATACGGCGGGCGAACGGGGGGATATTACTTCACGCATAACAGAGATAGCCGGCATTATGCAACAGTCGCCGCATGGTCTCATAGCCGGCCTCTGTTTCGATACCTGTCATGCATACTCTGCGGGGTATGATATTGCCACAGAAAGCGGCATCGGGGAGTTGATAGAGGAGATGGGGAAATGCCTTGATAGGGGCCAACTCAGGCTTATTCATCTGAATGATTCGAAAAGGATGTTAGGCGCAGGTGTTGACAGACATGAGCATATTGGCCAGGGCGCTATAGGCAGGGAGGGGCTGAAGAAGTTTCTTGGCCATCCGTTTTTTCACAATGTTCCTCTGATTCTGGAGACTCCGAAGAAATCCGATGAGGACGACCGGAGGAATCTCATGGAGGTCAGGGCGCTTGCAATATGAGACATATTTTAGTTGCTAAACTTATTGACAAAGGGTTATAGTAAAAATCATATATTTGAGGAGGAATTCATGGCAAAGACTACACTGGACTTGAAGGGTTTGAATTGTCCCATGCCTATCATGAAGCTGGCAGCAGCAGTAAAAAAGGGCGCATCAGGCGACGTATTTGAGGCAGTAAGCGATGATGCAGGCTTTGAGCCTGACATTATTGCATGGGCCAAAGAGACCGGCCATTCGATGAGCGAGATTACAAAGGCCGGTAAGGACATTATGGTTACCATAACCAAGAAGTAGCGGAGGATATATGACTACAGATGCGCTTCAGGAAAAGATTAAGGAGATTGAGGCACGGCTTGAGAAGGTTGAGTCTAACAGGGCAAACCTTACCATGGTGCTCTTTAGCGGTGATTTTGATAAGGCAATGGCAGCTTTTATCATAGCAAATGGCGCCTTGGCCATGGGCAAGGAAGTGACGATCTTCATCACTTTCTGGGGGCTTGATGTGATAAAGAAGCCCACAATGACCGGCGCCGGCAAGAATATTCTCGAAAAGATGGTCACTTTGATGCGGCCGAAGGGAACAGCTCATCTTCCGACCTCCAAGATGAATTTTGCCGGGATCGGCCCGAAGTTATTCCATTATATGATGGGGAAGAAGAACGTTACCACATTACAGAACCTGCTGGACACGTCTGTCGAGTTTGGTGTCAGGATAGTTGCCTGTCAGATGTCAATGGATGTCATGGGGATCAAGAAAGAGGATCTCATTGACGGTATTGAGATTGGTGGAGTTGCAGCCTTTCTCGGCAGTTCTTTTGATTCAACGACAACGCTTTTCATATAGGTTCAGATAGGGGCAATCTGTCAGGGGCCTTTGACCCTGGCAGATTGCCCCTATCTATTGTCAAGCCGACCAGACTGAACATTACTCGCCTCCTGTTTATCAAAGGATAAATCCATAAATAGTGGCCAATATCTATTGAATACAATATATAGATATTGCGCCCATCCTCATGTTTTCATCACTTTCAGGCAACAAAGAATGCCGCTTTGGCACTAACTGTTGTCCGCATTACATTATCTATTGATCAATAACAATCAATCGTTGTTAGAAAGAGCAGGACCGTTCAATGAATCAAATGTATTGTATGAGATAAGTTAGTTGTCTGTTTCCTGAAAATTAAGATCTGTTTTTTTATTGCATTTTTTTGTTGACATGAGGAATATTCCTGTTGTATAACTATATACAGAACATGACTAAACAGGCACGAGATACACTGAAAAGTCTTTTTTCGTCGGCAATCAGAGCTGATGTATTGGCTCTACTCCTTAATAACGCTGATGAGAGGTTCTATGTCAGAGAAATCGCCACTCTTATGAGAAAAAATCCCTCCGGAGTAAAAAGAGAACTCGACAATCTCGAAAATATGGGCATTCTTGTCAGCAGGAAGGTCGCAAATCTCAAATATTTTCAGGCCGACAAGAAATCCCCATTTTTTAATGAACTCAAGAGCATTATTGCCAAGTCACTGGGAGTGCCCGGCGCGCTAAAGGCAATGCTGAAGACATCGGGAGTCAAAATTGCGTTTATATTTGGACCCTATGCGCAGAGTGAGGAGTCGGATACGGTAAATGTTTTGATCGTTGGTTCGGTTTCGCTTGAAGGCGTCAAGGATATAGAGGAGCGCTTTTTAAAGAGGATCAGCGTGACTATGATTGATGAGGCCGAGTTCAAAAACAAAAAAGAAGGCGGAGATCAGGAGTTTGAAAAGCTCCTGTCAGGTGAAAAGATTATCCTGATGGGAAAGCTTTAATCTCAACATCCCCAGCAGTGGGGTAAAGAAAGGTGGTGACCAACATGGCAGCAGCAAAGAAGCCCGCAGCAAAGAAGGCAGCTCCTAAGAAGGCAGCTCCTAAGAAGGCAGCAGCAAAGAAGAAATAAACTGGATATACCTGAGATACTATAGCTGGGGAGCAGCAATTCCCCAGCTTTTTTTATGTATATTAGCACAAGCCGGGGAAATTTAGCAGCAAGTTTTTTGGTGTTTGAAACTTATTGATATTAAATGCTAATCTGCATTTCATGGAGATGAGGCAGCTGTTCTTCAAGAACAAGATCCCAGGTCTCAGGGGCCGACATAAGTTTCCTCAGAAATCTGATATTGCAGGAATGGCCTGACTTGTTCGCAACAATATGACCATATATCGGAAACCCGATGAGAGAAAAGTCTCCAATAGAATCAAGGACTTTGTGGCGAACAAACTCATCCTTGAATCTGAGGCCGGAGGCATTTAATACGCCTTTTTCGGACATGACGACAGCGTTCTCCAATGATCCGCCTTTTGCGAGACCGTTACTGCGAAGATATTCAATGTCTTTCAGAAATCCGAAGGTTCTTGCCGGAGCAATCTCTGCTACAAAATTTTCCTCTGTAATATCAATGCTGATCCGTTGCTCGCCTATTCCGCTATGATTGAAGAATATGCTATATGTAATCCTGCTGCCATTGTATGGCAGCGCCGCTATGCTTGAGTGACCGTCTTCGAAGATAACAGGTCTCAGAATCCTCAGAAAGGGTCGTTTCTTGTCCTGCCTGGCAATGCCGGCCTTCAGTATAATGCCGATCAGATCCGTTGAACTGCCGTCAAGAATAGGTATTTCAGGGCCAGCAACTTCAATGATAATATTGTCTATACCCAGGCCTGCGACTGCAGCAAGTATATGCTCTACAGTACCGATCTTAATGCCGTTGATTCCAATTGTAGTTGCAAATGCAGTATCAATGACAGCTCCAACATGTGCCTTTATTAAAGCGGGTTTATCGGTTCTTATAAATGTAACGCCTGTATCCGGCGCAGCAGGCTTTAGGGTAACGCAAGAGTGCTTGCCTGTATGAAGACCTATGCCTTCAAAGGAGACCTTTCTCTTTAATGTTCGCTGTGCTCGCATCATAGATTATAAATGCAAGTATAATGCCATAAAATATATTCTTTTATTTCAAGAGGTACAATGGTTTTATTTATGAATATATAACTATAACTGTCTTATTTTTGCATCAGTAACTATCAAGAGTTTCCATCAAACTGCACCCGCAGAGGTCCCGGTGTTCTGAAGTGAAGCAAGGCAGTTGTATAAATACAGACAGAGAATCTATACCGCTTTCAGGATGATAAGTCCAGACCGATTGCCGAGGCAATCAGAATATTGCGGCATTTCCGGCAGGCCGATTCTTTCCTGTTTGCAGTATCTGCGGATTATACATCAATATCCGATGGGATAGATCATGCTTTTTCAGTTCACCATTTCAGACAAGTAAGTTATTATAGCACTATGGATTGCAGGGCCATTGCGTACGTCCTGTGAATCACAAGAGGAGGTCTGATGCCCGAAGTCGGCATAATAGCAGGAAGCGGCATCTATGCTGTCCCTGGATTGGAGACCATTGACACAGCAAAGGTTAGTTCCCCCTATGGTGAGCCCTCTGACCTTTATCGGATCGGAAGGCTATCGGGAAAGGAAATTGCCTTTCTGCCAAGACATGGATCATTGCATAACATACCACCGCACAGGATCAATTATCGCGCCAACATCTGGGGCTTTCAGTATCTTGGCGTAAAGAGGATCATCTCTGTGGGAGCAGCAGGAGGCATCAGCCGGCAGATGAAGCCGGGCAGCATAGTTCTGCCTGATCAGATTATTGACAGGACAAACGGCAGGGAAGCCACCTTTTATGACGACAAAGAGGTTGTCCATATTGATTTTACGGAGCCCTTTTGCCATGATCTCAGAAAGTCCCTCCTTGTTTCTGCCTTGCAGTGCAATATCCCTGTTATCAATAAAGGCACATATATAGCGGTAAATGGGCCAAGGCTTGAGACCGCGGCAGAGATCAGGGAATTTTCGTTGATAGGCGCTGATGTCGTCGGCATGACAGGCATGCCTGAGGCAGTTCTTGCCCGCGAACTGGAGATCTGCTTTGCAGGTGTGGCTGTTGTGACGAACCCTGCAGCAGGCCTGAGGGAAGAAAGACTGACCACAGCAGAGGTTGTTGATGCGATGAAGGCCACTGCAGAGCAGATAATGGTTCTTCTCAGGACTTTTTTCAGCCTTGATCCGTCAGAGCGTGACTGCTCCTGCTGCAGCAGCCTGAAGACCGCAAGAATGTGAATCTGAAGGATGCCTGATTTTATGCCTACTATCCTGATAGTTGAAGACAAGGATTCCATGGCGCAGATGCTCAGGGAGACTCTTGAGTCAGAGGGGTATCAAGTTGCCCTTGCAACTGATGGCCAGGACGGCATTCGCAGGATCAGGGAAAGCCGCTTTGACCTTATTGTCTCTGACCTGAAGCTGCCGAAAAAGGACGGCATGGAGGTCCTGAAGGCGGCAAGGGCGGAAAATCAGCTCATGCCGGTGATTATGATGACAGCGTTTGGGACGGTAGAGACAGCGGTTGCCGCAATGAAAGAGGGCGCTTTTGATTTCATTGCCAAACCTTTTGATACAGACCATCTTCTCCTGCTTATCAGACGCGCTCTCGAAAACAGGCGGCTCGTCACTGAAAACATACTGCTTAAAGATGAACTTACCGGAAGGCTCGGCATGCCCAGGATTATAGGGATCAGCAGGGGGATTACTGAGGTTGCTCAACTGGTTCAAAGGGTTGCTCCTGCAAAGACAACAGTGCTTCTCCTTGGCGAAAGCGGCACAGGAAAAGAACTCTTTGCCCGCGCCATTCATCATTTGAGCAGCAGGGCAGGGCATCCTTTGGTGGCGATAAACTGTGCCGCCATACCAAGAGAACTTCTTGAGACAGAGCTCTTTGGCCATGAGAAGGGCTCCTTTACCGGCGCTGAGGCTCGAAAGATCGGCAAGTTCGAACTGGCTGACAAGGGTACGATCTTTCTTGACGAGATTGCAGAGATGGATCTGTCGCTTCAGGCAAAGATATTGAGAGTCATCCAGGAAGGCGAGATAGAACGCGTGGGTGGAATCAGTGCGATCAGCATTGATGTCAGGATAATTGCTGCAAGCAACAGGGATATCGAAAGGGCTGTTGAGCAGAAACTCTTCAGGGAAGACCTTTTTTACCGGCTGAACGTCTTCCCGATAAAGATACCGCCTCTGAGAGACCGCAAGGATGATATTCCGCTTCTTGTGGAATTTTTCCTGAACAAATACTGCAAAGAACTCAGAAAACCCCATCTGCGCATTGAGAGGGATGCCCTTGATCTTCTGATCAGCTACCCCTGGAAGGGAAATGTGCGGGAACTCGAAAATTGTATTGAGCGCGGGGTTATTCTCTGTGACGGGGAAACGGTCACCAGTGAGCACATTGTACTTAACAGGCAGATGGTTATGGAAAGTTCGTTGAGGAATATCCCGGCTGACGGCTCCCTCGAAGATGCGATGAAAGAGGCAACCCGTCTGGTCGAAACAGCCCGCATTACAAAGGCCCTGAAGGATACGAAAGGAAACAAAACAAGGGCGGCAGAGCTTCTGCAGGTGAGTTACAAAACCCTTCTTACCAAGATCAGGGACTACGGGATAGAGAAGCCATGAGCCTGACAGTTGATCACGGGCTCTGCCCTGTTCCTTGACAGCCTCAACAGCCTGTCATTATTATATAAGCAATAATAAAGGCGCAGTTCAGCCTTATAGTCAGCTAACTACTTTTCAGGGGGATTCGTGGCAGGTCATTCCAAGTGGGCACAGATAAAGCATAAAAAGGCGCATACTGACGCCAAGAGAGGCAAGATATTCACTAAAATCGTGAGGGAAATCAGCACTGCGGCCCGATTGGGAGGCGGAGACGCTGACAGCAACCCCAGGCTGCGAACCGCCATAGATAAGGCCAAGGAAGTTAATATGCCTCACGACAACATCAAAAAGGCGGTACTGAAGGGAACTGCTGCGCTTCCCGGGATGTCATACGAGGAATACCTGTATGAGGGCTATGGGCCAGCAGGCGTGGCTGTAATGGTCGAGGTTATGACAGATAACAAAAACAGGACGGTTCCAGAGATCCGTCACATTATGTCGAAAAATGGCGGCGCTCTTGGCGAATCAGGATGCGTTGCATGGATCTTTGACAAGAAGGGATATATCCTGGTGAGCAAGGCAGGAGCTCTTGAAGATGCAGTTATGAATGCAGCGCTTGAAGCAGGGGCTGAGGATATGAAGAACGATCCAGATGAAGATAATTTTGAAATAATCACTGCCCCTGAGGACTTTGAAGCGGTGAAAGAGGCGCTTGACAAGGCAGCCATTTCCCTTGCGTCTGCCGAAATTACGATGCTTCCTAAGAATTATGTTGAACTTGATCAATCCGCTGCCGAGCAGATGGTGAGGCTTATTGATGCACTTGAGGACAACGATGATGTCCAGAATGTATACGCCAATTTCGACATCCCGGATGATGTGGCGGAAAAGATAAATAAGTAAGACAGTGATTCCATCCGGAGGGATTGTAATAAGCTTCAGCGAATATGTATTAATCATTTCAGGATGCATAACGGGGCTGCAGATCATGGGGGAGGCTGCGGGATGAAGACGGCCTGCGTTATCCTTGCCGCAGGGCAGGGCAAAAGAATGAAATCTTCTCTTCCCAAGGTGCTTCACAGGGTCTGCGGAATGCCTATGCTTCAGGCTGCTGTTGATACTGCATCGAAACTGAGGCCTGAATCTGTTGTCATAGTCGCAGGCAAACAGATTGATCTTCTCAAAAAAGAGATTGCGTCCCCTCTTGTTCATTACGTGTCTCAGAAAGAGCCTAAAGGCACAGGCGATGCGCTTAAGTGCGCCATCCCTGCGCTAAAGGGTTTCAATGGGACTGTAATTGTCTTAAACGGAGACACCCCGCTTATACAGCCACAGACGATCAGAAGATTTCTGTCACTGCATCATAAGAACAGAAGCGCTGTGTCTGTTTTGTCATTCTGTGCAGAAGACCCTAAGGGATATGGCAGGGTTTTCAGGGACAGCGAAGGTAATTTACTTGCGATTGTTGAGGAGAAGGATGCTGATATAAGACAAAAGAAGATCCATGAAGTAAACAGCGGCCTGTATGCGATCAATCATGACGTTTTTTTTCTTCTTGACCAACTGGACATGAACAGGAAAAAAGGCGAATATTACCTCACTGACATTATAGCTCACTCTCTCAGGCGGGGACTTCGGACATGTTCTTTTGCCATAGGCCGGGAGGCGGAGTTCATGGGAGTAAATACGAGGGAAGAGCTTCTCAGGGCATCTGAGGCTATGAGACAGGCCGTTGTCCAACACTGCATCTCCAGAGGAGTGAATCTGCTTGATCCTTCATCTGTGTTTATCCATCCGCACACCTTGATAGGCAGGGATACAACCATCTATCCGAACGTATTTATTGAAGCCGGCACCAGGATAGGCAGGGGCGTGACTATTTATCCTCATGTGCGGATCAGCAGCAGCATTATCGCTGACCATGCTGTTATCAGAGACTCGACTGTGATCGAAGCCTCGCGTATCAGCAGGGGTGCAAGCGTGGGACCTTTTGCGCATGTCCGGCCCGGCTCTGATGTCGGAGCATATGCCAAAATAGGCAATTTCGTTGAACTGAAAAAGACCACTGTAGGCAAAAATACAAAGGCATCCCACTTGAGTTATCTTGGGGACGCTGTGATAGGCAGAGAGGTGAACATAGGCGCTGGAACTATAACCTGCAACTACGACGGAAAGAAAAAGCATCAGACCATTATCGGCGACAGGGTTTTTGTCGGCAGTGATACGCAGTTTGTGGCGCCGGTGCAGATCGGCAAAGGCGCCTATATAGGCGCCGGTTCAACGATTACAAAAAATGTTCTTGCCGGGTCGCTTGCAGTCAGCAGAGCAGAACAGAGGCATATAAAGGATTGGGCAAATAATCGTCATGTTGGGGCGAAAGATCGCCGGGCTGAGGTGAAGTCCAAGGTGAATGAATGATATCTGTTGACAACAGACTGCCTTTTACGGTTCGAAGGGCAAGACTGTAACATGTGCGGGATTATCGGATATATCGGAAACAGGAATGCTGTTTCCCATATGATTGAAGGCCTGAGACGGCTCGAATACCGGGGATATGATTCAGCAGGCATTGCCTTCCATACAGACAAAGGCATTGAGGTCATACGATGCAAGGGCAAGATCAAGGAACTTGCTTCGCTTGTTGAAACCAGACGTCTTTCCAGCCCCGCAGGCATAGGCCATACACGGTGGGCAACGCACGGGAAACCCTCTGAAGAGAATGCCCACCCGCACAGGTCCGGTGACATTGTCATTGTTCATAACGGCATTATAGAAAATTACCTGTCCCTCAAAAAGAAGCTTCTGGCCAAGGGGTATGCCTTTACCTCTGATACAGACACAGAGGTGCTTTGTCATCTTATCAGGGAGCATGCAGAAACCCTGCCCCTTGAAGACGCTGTCAGGGCAGCGCTCCAGGAAGTGAAGGGCGCTTATGCCATTGCCGTAGTCAGCGAAAAAGAGCCCAACAAGATAGTTGGTGTTCGCAAGGACAGCCCTCTTGTGGTAGGTCTTGGAGCAGGCGAGTTTTTTATTGCTTCGGATGTCCCGGCCTTTCTGAGCCGCACGAGGAATGTCATGTTCCTTGACGATGAGGAGATGGTTGTTGTGACGCCGGAGGGAGTCCTGGTCACAACCCTTGCCGGCGCCATAATAGACAAGGAAGTGACTACCATAACCTGGAGCCCTTCCATGGCTGAAAAGGGCGGGTACCGCCATTTTATGATTAAAGAGATCTTCGAGCAGCCCCGCGCTGTCAGCGATACTATGCGCGGAAGGTTTTCCCTTGACGCCGGAGAGGTAAGTCTTGAGGAGTTCGGTCTTTCACGGGAGATGCTGAGCGTAATAAAGAAGGTCTATATCGTGGCTTGCGGGACTTCCTGGCACGCCGGTCTTATGGCCAAATATATGATCGAGGAGCTTGCGCGCCTGCCTGTGGAGGTTGACATAGCCTCAGAGTTCAGATACCGGGATCCTCTTATCGGCAGTGACAACCTGATGATCGTGATAACACAGTCAGGAGAGACTGCCGACACGCTTGCTGCTCAGCGTGAGGCCAGGCTCAGAGGCGCCAGGACGCTCTCTATCTGCAATGTTGTTGGAAGCACGTCTGCGCGCGAGGCCGACGCTGTTTTTTATACTCACTCAGGACCTGAAATAGGCGTCGCCTCGACAAAGGCATTTCTGACCCAGGTCATGTCCCTGTATCTGCTTGCTATTGCCCTTGGCCGGAGCTGTGGTTCCGTAAGCATGGACAGATCACGGGAACTTCTGCAGGAACTGCTTGTGCTGCCCGGCAAGATAGAGAAGACGCTTGCTGCCGAGGACAGGATCAGGGCAATAGCACAGGACTATTTCAGTGCAAAGGGTTTTATTTTTCTCGGCAGGGGGATTAATTTCCCGATTGCCCTCGAAGGAGCGCTTAAGCTCAAGGAGATATCCTATATTCATGCCGAAGGCTATCCTGCAGGAGAGATGAAACACGGCCCAATAGCGCTTATAGACGAAGATCTTCCTGTCGTTGTTCTTGCGCCCAGGGACAGACTCCATGAAAAGATTATCACGAACATACAGGAAGTCAAAAGCAGAGGCGGCAGGGTGATCGCCATAGCCAATGAAAGCAATGCAGAGGTTTGTGAAATATCGCGTAACTGCATCCTCGTGCCTGATACAAATCCCTATCTTCAACCCATGCTTCTTGTCATCCCTCTTCAGATTCTGGCATACCACGTCGGGGTCTTAAGGGGATGCGATGTTGATCAGCCCCGCAACCTCGCAAAGAGTGTAACAGTTGAGTAGAGGCAGCCGCAGAACACCCCACGGTAAATTTGTTCTGGCATTTTCATATTGCCTGGCGAAGAGTATGAGAAG
>CAYUNK010000072.1:0-12087 GCA_964446125.1 uncultured Nitrospiraceae bacterium
ACCCAAAATGGTCTCTCTTACTTGCCGGAATTGAACCTGACCAATTTTGTCCAGTTGATCTTCCCGTCAATACAGAAATCGTTCATGAACTGGTGAGTAAACTTGTTTATTATCTGAGCGTAGGATTCCATAAATCTATCATTCCGCTGTTTAGCCTTATGCCCTATCGGCTCTATGATATCTGAGTAAAGCATATCATTGCCCGAAATGAATTCCCAAAACCGCTGTCCGCAAAGCTTTTGATAGTTCCCTTTTTCGGGCTTATTGTCTTTTCCATAACAACAGCCATTCACCGCAAGCACATGTATTTTTGGGTTATTTGTTTTCAGAATACGTATTGTCTTGAGAAAGTCATCCTTCATTTTCTTGATTTGTCTGCTGTTGCCCCAATTCGGCCCGGATTTTATTGAAACAAGATAATGGATGCCGTCCTTGTATATTACGACTTCGTCTATTCCGATTTGGCTCATATCCGGATTGCTCCTCTAAAAGAAAATATTCTTTTTCCTTGACAGCTGACTTTGCCATCTCGTAATACTCATTCAAGATTTCAATGCCGATGGAATTTCTCATCATTCTCTGTGCAACCTTAACTGTTGTCCCCGATCCCATAAACGGGTCTAAGACCCAGTCATCCTCTTTGGTAAATAGCTTCATGAACCACTCAGGCAGAGCTTCTGGAAATACTGCGCTATGATTCTTATTTGCACACTCTGTTGCCAAGCGAAGGACATTCGTAGGATATGCTTTTTCCCTGCCGATCCAATTCGCTATCTTCTTCCCGAAACCGCTTCCGACCCGTGAATTATCACGCCTCAAATCTGTTTCACTTAAATTTCTCAACCTTGTTTTGGCCCAAGCGCCCACCGGCACCATCACTTCTTCTTGATACATATTGAAGTGCCTGTTTATATTGAATTGTAAAAGCCTTTCCCAAGAGTCTCTAAACCGATTAGGCCACTTACCCGGATAGCAATTCTTCTTATGCCAAATAAATTCCTCTGTCCAGAGCCAGCCTTGCTTCCTCATCTCAAGGATTAATTTTAATACATAGGTGTGTCTTTCACCACCGACAACCTTTTCCTTGATATTCAATATAAAAGTTCCAGATGGTTTTAAGATGCGCAAAAGGTCAGAAGTTATAGGCAGGAACCATTCGACATATTTATCCGGCTTGATGCCGCCATAGGTAGCAGAGCGACTGTCTGCATAAGGCGGGGATGTAACAATGAGATCAATGGAGTTATCAGGCAGCGATCTCAAAACTTCTTTGCAGTCACCTAACAGGAGCTTTGCTGTTACTTCCTTGAAAAACTGAACCGCTACAGTAGATTTCTTTATTTCAGCATACGGCATATGTCACCTGTCGTTCTTCATTAAATGTCATATTTTACTACACTGTCAATAATTTAGACTATGCAGGGCATATAAAGAGGCACTGATTCTTATCTCTTGCCTTTGCCGAATATGGAGCCGAGCACACCGCGGATGATCTGTCTGCCCAACTGGCTTCCGATTGCATGCGCTGCGCTCTTTGCCATAGCCTGTATCATCTTTGTGCCCTGGGTGACCTGCTCCCTGCCTGCCCTGGGCGCCTCAGCCTGCGGCATGACTGCCTCTGCCTTCTCCTTTAATTTCTCGTATGCAGACTCCCTGTCCACAAGCCGCTCGTAATGGCCTGCAAGCATGGAGCTGTTTATAACCCCTGTACGCTCTGCATCTGTAAGCGGCAGTAAGCGGCTGCGGGGCGGGCAGACCAGGGCGCGCTCTACAATGCCCGGCACGCCCTTTGGATCGAGAAAGGAGACCAGGGCCTCGCCAACGCCAAGCTCCATGATCACTTTGGCTACATCGAGCCCCGGGTTTGGCCGGAAGGTCTCTGCTGCCGCCCTTACCGCCTTCTGCTCCTTTGGGGTGAAGGCCCGAAGCGCATGCTGAAGCCTGTTGCCGAGCTGGCCGAGCACATCCTGAGGGATATCGAGCGGGTTCTGGGTTATGAAATAGACCCCAACACCCTTTGACCTGATCAGCCTCACCACCTGCTCTATCTTGCTTGATAATGCCTGGGGGATGTCTTCAAACAGCAGATGCGCCTCATCAAAGAAGAATACAAATACCGGCCTTTGGGGGTCTCCCACCTCTGGAAGCTGCTCAAAGAGTTCAGACAGCATCCATAGCAGAAACGTTGCATAGAGCTTGGGCGACTGCATAAGCCTGTCTGCTGCAAGGATATTGACCATGCCCCTGCCCCTGCTGTCAGTCTGCATCATATCCTGCAGGTTAAGCGCAGGCTCGCCAAAGAGGCGGTCCCCTCCCTGCTCTTCAAGCGCAAGCAGGCTTCTCTGTATCGCCCCGATGCTTGCGGTCGAGATGTTGCCGTATTCGTTCTTGAACTTCTCTGCCTCATCTCCAACAAACTTGACCATAGAGCGCAGGTCTTTAAGATCAAGAAGAAGAAGGCCGCTGTCGTCAGCGATCCTGAAGATCATCGTAAGAAGGCTGCCCTGCACTTCATTTAGGTTCAGGATTCTGCCAAGAAGCAGCGGCCCCATCTCTGATATGGTCGTCCTGACCGGATGGCCTCTCTGGCCAAAGACATCCCAGAAGACAACAGGCAGGCCCTCATAGGCCATATCTGCCATATTCAGCTCTGAGGCGCGCTCTCGCACCCTGGGATGCTCTCCCCCGGCCATTGCCATGCCTGTGAGGTCTCCCTTGATGTCTGCCATAAATACCGGCACGCCTATCGAACTGAACTGCTCGGCAATGACCCTGAGCGTTACGGTCTTGCCTGTGCCTGTTGCGCCTGCCACCAGGCCGTGACGGTTTGCCATGCTGGGGATGATGCCTATCTCATGGTCTGTTTTTGCTATGCAGAGAGACTCAGGAATCTGCGGCATAACGCCTCCTCAATGACGCGGACTATTCAAAAAAAACAATGCATCATAATATCATGGCTGCGACCAAAAGTCTGCTCATGCGGGCTATCTCTGTGGCTTCTTCAGTCCTGCCTTGGTCAGTATGCCTCTAAAGAAGGGCGCATGGTTTGAGGTAAATACCGGCAGTTCATTCCTCAGGATGGAGGCGACTGACGGATGGCGCCTGAACTGCCTGTCGAGGAATAGGCGGACCTTTTTCCTGTCCCAGCCGTGCGGATGAACAAAATCTGCATATAGGGACAGATCGCCCTCAGAGAAGCTCCTGCCTGAAAGACCGGAGGAGGCCCTGCCACAGATCGGCATATTGAATATTGCAAGGTTAAGGTGATCAATGCAGGCGCTGTGCTGAGCCGTAAACTCAAGCGTCTTTTGTGCGCCTGCCTCTGTCTCGGCCGGCGTGCCGAAGAGAAGATATACGTAGGTTGCGATGCCTGCCCTTTTGAGGTTTTTGAGGGCTTTTGAGACCATGTCAATACTGATCCCCTTGTTAAGCCTGTCAAGCACCTCCTGGTCTCCTGATTCCACGCCGAGTTTGAGCATTGCGCAGCCTGAACGTTTGAGTGCGGCACAGAATGAAGGGTCAGTCAGATGTCTGCTTATGCGTGCGAATCCATACCACGGCAGGCCCATATCCTGCCTGCTTAGGGCCTCGAGCACTGCAGGGCTTATGGCATTGTCAAGCAGATGGATCAGCGAGGGCGAGGTCTCCATCTTCAGTTCGCCCAGGTCCTGCATCACCTGTTTTGGGGGGATCGGGATATACTTGTTCCCCTCTGCCTCTTCAGGGCAGAAATCGCATCTGCTCCAGTAGCAGCCACAAGATGCGCTATAAGGCAGAACAAACCCTGGAGACAGATACAGATCTGCCGGCAGACCACGGTACTCAGGCTTGGGCATGCCTGCCTCCGGCCCTGAAATGCCGAGCAGGGACAGAAGGGGCAGCTCCCCAGGCCCTGAAATGCAGTGATCCAGAAGTCCTCCAAAGGGGTTCTGCCACCCTGGGTTTTTCATCCATGAGGTGACAAGCCCGCCGCCTGTCACAATCCTTACGCCCGGAAATGAACGGCGGATAAAACCGATCATCGAGAATGCGCTGATCGCCTGGCTTAAATAGTTAATGGATATGCCGACAATGGAGGGCTTCTTCATCTCAAACAGCCTTCTCAGCCTTTCTGAAAAATAGGGATAAAAGGGGTTTGCCTCGGGCCTGCCTGCTGCAGCAAGCAGATCACTGCTTTTTGCAGGAGAGAGATCCTGCTGCCCGAAATCCGCCAGTCCGACAGTGGCTCCGGGAGGGCTGATCTGGTCAAGGGCCCTGCTCAGATCCCTTACTGTCTTCCTGTACCTGTCAGGATGCTGATAAAGCTCAGGGTCTCTGAGCGCCGAAATATTCTGCTCACGATTTTTAAAAGCCCTCCTTGTCCATGCGCTGTCTGATCTTTCCGGGGGCGGTTTAAGTCCGAGCAGATAGACAAGCCCCTCGATATTGGCATCCAGGAGCGCATGTTCAATATTTCTCCGGCTGAGCATGCCTGATAGGCGCGCAATGCCTGCAGGCGGCTCGCCCGGCTTTGCCGAAGGAGGATTAATAAGGATGATCAAGGAGTCTGCCTGAGGGTCTATGATTTTGACTTTTTGTTCTGATACATCATGCTGTCAGCCTCATTAAGCACTTCAATGATATCTCTGCCGGGTTGCCAGACGGCACAGCCGATGCTGAGGGAGAGCCTGTAGCCGAAGCTCGAATAGGAAGCATTCCATACAGAGAGCTCTTTCTCTATACGCTTATACAGCGGTTCATTGTCCCTGCAGGTCTTCATGGGCGTAACAATAACAAATTCATCCCCGCCGTATCTGCAGAGAAAGTCAGATCTCCTTACGCTTTTTCTGAGAACAGATGCACATTCGCGCAGGACGCCGTCTCCATGCAGGTGACCATAGGTATCGTTTATGTATTTGAATCTGTCTATGTCAATAATGATGAAAGAGAGCCTTTCATTGAGACGCTCTGCCTTCCTGATGTCTCTTACTATAGTCTCATTGAAGAAGTTCCTGTTATAAAGCCCGGTCAGCAAGTCCCGGGTTGCGAGCCTCCTGAGCCTCTCCTGCGAAACCTTCAGATTCTTCACCAGCATGGCAAGGTGGTCGTAAATTTCGGATATAAGGGTCTGGTATATGAGATCTTCGGTCCTGATCTCCTGTTGCGGCTGTTTGAGTAGTTCATCGGCAATTTCCTTCTTTACGGTATCAATCATCTTATCCCAGGACTCGCTGGTTTCGTGCATCGAAAGATCTATAAGAACCTTGATGTCTGCTGAGAGTTGTCTGAGTGCGTCATGAAGTCTGCTGTAATCAGTCATAGGCATATTCCATTTCTGTTTCTGAACTAAGAAATTCTACCATATCAGAAGGTCAAAATAGGGCATAAGGACTCTGCCCTGAGGTATACTAATCACTGATATGAAGAAGGTCATAATGCCGCAGGAGCTATATGAGCTGTTTCAGCCCGAGCAGAGCTTCCTAAGCAGGGCTGATCTTAGGATCCTGACCACAGACGGAAACAGACAGGCCCTTGCGCTGCACCGTAATGAGAAGGCTGACCTTATCATTGCATATCTCGACAGCAGACAGATGAGCGGCGAAGATCTCTGCAGCCAGATACGAAATGACGAAGCGCTGCGCGGGGTTTCGATACTTCTTATATGCAGGGGGCAGGAATCCGAAATCGAGCGCTGCCTCAACTGCAACGCAAATGCCTATCTGACCATGCCTGTTATTCCTGCCCTGCTGCTTCAGGAGGCGCATCAACTGCTTACTATTGCGCCTCGCATCAGCTGCCGTATTCCGGTCAAGATAAGGCTCGAATGTGAGATGCAGGGAATACGGGCGCTCGGCACGATCGAAAATATCAGCACCTCAGGTCTCTTCTTCAGAACAGCCGCTGACCTGCCTGACGGGGCAACGGTTCATTGCAGCTTTTCTGTGGAAGGCAGCAGGCAGGTGACCGTCTCTGGCGAGGTTGAGCGTATTATTGCCGGGAAACCGCAGTCAGGGTACGGGCTCAGTTTCTTTGATATCAGCACTGAGGCTGCATCCGTTATCGGAAGACTTTCATCTAACGACAAAACAGCTTCAGACTGATCTTGCTCAATCAAAACTGCGCCCTGAATTCTGCAAACGCCTGTTTCAACTCCTGCAGTTCAGTCCTGACAGATGCAATCTCCTGCTCCAGCATGCTGATACGATCAGCAGCAGGGCCAGATGATACCGCCTCCTCCAAAGGTGAGGCTGAAGCGGGAGGTTCAGCGCCTGAAAACAGCTGCATATATCTGCGTTCTTTTCTTCCCTGCTCACGCGGAAGCAGGATCACGAGTACGGGATCGTGCTGCATCAGCCCCCTTAGGGCCTCTTCCGCCTGATCAAGGTTTTCGAAGGGAGACATCCTGTCTGCGCGGCCGCGGAGTTCGCCCACAGTCTGGGGGCCTCGAAGCATCAGCTCGCAAAGCACTGCCACCTCCTGCCTCGACAGGTCAAATCTGTCAAGCAGGGTATGCAGGTGCCTGTCTACCCTGCTGCCTGCAGTATTGGTCTTCCGTGCAAGATTCTTCGACTGAAGCCCTTCCAGTGCCTGCTCTACAGCAGCCTCATCATAGGAGACGACCGGGTTCCGGTTGGACTTCTGGTTGCAGGCATTTGTCAGGCTGTTTAATGAAAGCGGATAATATTCAGGCGTTGTCAGCTCCTTCTCGATAAGGCAGCCAAGAACGCGTAATTCCCTGTCGTCAAGCCGAAGTTCCATGTCTTACCTTCCTTTCATCCGAATGCTGCAATCTGTTCTATTTTGCTATTATAGCCCGTATATTGGCAAAGCATTTTCTTGCATAGATATCTTCCTCCTCCGGAGAGAGCTTCTCCTGCCGGTCGAGCGTCTTTGTGGCATCTTCAGGCAGCTCCTCAAGAAACCGGGAGGCAACAGAGGGCTGCTCCCTGCCGTATTTTGACCTCTGGATCGTATGGGTGATATAAAGTTCATGCATGGCCCGCGTGATGCCGACATAGAAGAGCCTCCGCTCTTCTTCAAGGCCCTCATCTGTGTCTGCAGATTTTTTGTGCGGCAGGATATCCTCCTCAGCGCCTGCAATAAAGACTACAGGAAACTCGAGCCCCTTTGAGGAATGAAGCGATATGAGCGTAACGCCGTAGCCTGCCTTCTCCTCCTTTTTTTCGTCCATAAGGTCAGTCAGGGCCATGGTCTCGAGAAATCCATGAAGCGAGGGGCCGGGTTCAGAGGCTTCATAGTGGCGGACAGACCCGATAAATCCGTCAATGTTCTCCATCTTTCTGAAGGCAGCCTCAGGCGTCTTATAGAGGTCGCCTATATAGTCGCGGTACCCGATCTCGTCAATAAGCGCCCCAAGGCTCTTGTCCATGCCTCTGCCTTTCTGGAACTGTTCGCGGTACCGCCCGAGCAGCTCAAAAAGGCGGTTGGCTGATGAGGCAGGCCGCGGCCCCAGCGCCTCGCCTGCCCTGCCGAATGCCTCAAGGAGGCTGATGGACTGAGCGCGGCTGAATTCCGAAAGCGCTGTCAGGGCAGAACTGCCCAATCCTCGCTTTGGGGCATTTGCAGCCCGAAGCAGGCTCAGATCGTCAGAGGGGTTTGCGATGATCTTGAGATAGGCAGCAAGATCCTTTATCTCCTTATTTTCGAAATAGCTAGTTCCTCCCACCACAGAGTAGGGAATGCGCTCTTTTCTTAGAGCCTCTTCAAAGGGCTTCGAAAAGATGTTTGCGCGGTAGATCACCGCAAAATGCTCATACGGGAGATTCCTGTCGAGCCTGATCGTCGAGATCCTGTCAACGATCCATGCTGCCTCGTCCTCTGTGTCGCGGGCCTTCAGGATGTTCACCTTTGGGCCTTCTCCCCTTTCTGACCAGAGGGATTTTTCCATCCTCTTTCTGTTGTTCTTTATTACGCTGTTTGCTGCGGCAAGTATATTGCCGTAGGAGCGGTAGTTCTGCTCAAGCCTGATGATTGTGGCGCCAGGGAAATCCTTTTCGAAATGGAGGATATTGCCGAGGTCTGCCCCCCGCCAGCCATATATAGACTGGTCGTCGTCGCCCACTACACAGAGGTTCTTTCTCTGTCCTGCAAGGAGCTTGATGAAGTTGTACTGCACACGGTTTGTATCCTGATATTCGTCAACCATGATATAGCGGAAGATATCCTGATACCTGGCAAGCACATCAGGATGCTCTCTGAAGAGCTTAAGGGTCAGAAGCAGCAGATCGTCAAAGTCGAGCGCATTGAGGGATTTGAGCGCATCGAGGTACCGCGGATAAAGCATTGCCGAGGCCTCTTCAAGAGGCTTGTCTGCAGAGGCGGTTTCAGCGGGGAGATAATCGTTTTTTGTCCTGCTGATCCGCTCAAGGATATTTTCGGGCTTAAAGCTCCTGTCGGAAAACCTGATGTCAGAGAGGATATTTCTCAGAAGCGAGACCTGCTCGGACGTGTCATAGATCGTGAAGTCCTTGCGGTATCCCAAATGCTCGATCTCCCTCCTCAGGATCCTGAGGCAGAGCGAATGAAACGTCGAGATCACCGGCAATCCGGCCTCTCCTTTGAGCATGGCCCTGACCCGGCCCTGCATCTCTTTTGCCGCCTTGTTCGTGAAGGTGACCGCAAGGACAGAACCTGCCATGCTTATGCCGGTCCTGATCAGGTAAGCAGTCCGCATCGTGATGACCCGCGTCTTGCCGGAGCCTGCGCCTGCCAGTATCAGGAGCGGGCCGTCTGTCTGCATGACCGCCTCCTGCTGCCTGGGGTTAAGCCGCGAAATTTCCTTGTATATATCCATATGTCATGAGTTCCTGTTGGGTTACATTCCCGTTGTCAGTCCGAATCTTCTCTGCGAGGGAAGAGACCGTTAATGCTTATCTGGTGCAGGGGGAAATAGCTGCGCATCTATATTACCGACTGAGCAGCAGGAAGGCAACAAAAGGCAGTCCATATCAGGAATAACCGGTCATCACCTGCGGGGCGAAATAGTCTTTTTGGCCGGAGATGCATTCCATGGGTCATCCGGCCAGGGATGTTTCGGATATCTTCCCTTTAATTCCTTCTTCACCTGCTGATACCCATTATTCCAGAACCCCTTCAGATCCCGGGTAATCTGCACCGGCCTTCGCGCAGGAGAAAGAAGATGAAGAAGCACCTGCACCCTTCCCTTTGCAATGGCCGGAGTATCGCCAAGTCCGAACATCTCCTGCAGTTTCACCGCCAGCACAGGGTCATCGCCGGATGCATAGTCAAGGGCAATCCTTCTGCCGCTCGGCACGGATATATGGGTCGGCGCATTTTCATCAAGGAACTGCTTCTGCTGCCACGACAACATCGCCTGAAGCGCCGGCAGGATATCCAGCCGCAGGAGTTCCTGTTCATTCCGTATTCTTCCGAGCCGGCCAAACAACCATTTCCCGGGGTCAGACAAGAGGGATTCATCCGAAAGATCAGGCAAGCCCTGCTCAGGGAAAAGCCTCCCTAATAATCTGACGCGCGCCTGAAATATCCTTGCATCACTGTTGAACGATAGATCAGCCTGACCGCTTTTTATGGCCTCGCATATTACGGCCTGCAGCTGCTCTTCGCCGGGCGAAAACGGCTTTGCAGAAAGCAGCAATGCGCCAAGGCTCTCCTGGACCTCGGCAATGATCCTTTTCTGTCTCCTGCTCCATTCGATCCGGCGGGATGTCACTATATCTCTGCTGCATTCCTGACGGATAAGGGATTCGGAGACAGCCGAAGCAATATGCACCCTGCCCTCAGCCTTTTCTCCTGCATCCAGATTCATCGCTATGATATAGGGACTTCCGGCAAGACTGCAGCCTGCAGGAATCTTAATCGCTCTTCCCTGCATAAGCAAGAAAGCGCCATTGGCCTCTTCACGGCCCTTTGCTATCCTGTCGGGGAAGGCAGCCAGAAGCAGCAGGGCAACCATATCAGGATCAGAACAGTCTGTATCAACCGATTCAGCAGTTCCTGACAGAAGCCTCAGAAGGTGGTTTGATGTCCTTTCAACAGCTCTCAGCGCCCAGGGGTCAAATGCCTCTGATACCTCTCTGTTTCTGCGCCATAGATGAAGCATATCTATCCTTGTGCCTATATCCGGATCAATAGAGACTGAGGGGACGCGCCTTACAATATCCCGCTCGGAAAGCAGCGCGGCAATGTCGGCGCCAAGCTGTGGACGGCCGAGTTCAACTGCCCTCAGCAACAGGCATCCAAGTCGAGGGTGAAGCGGCAGCATCGAGACTGCCCTGCCTCTGGGGGTGACTGCAGATGACCGGTCAAAGAGCCCAAGGTCAACAAGCAACCGTCTTGCAGACTCAACAGCTGAAGCAGGAGGGGCATCAAGCCATGCAAGCCCGGAGGGATCCTTCACCCCCCATACGCCAAGTTCAAGCAGAAGAGACGAAAGGTCTGAGACAAGGATCTCAGGCGGGGTAAATGGTATCATCGCCTGAAACGCAGATTTGCCGTACATCCTGTAGCAGACTCCAGGGCCGAGCCTGCCTGCCCTGCCCTTTCTCTGCTCTGCAGAGGCCCTTGAGGCGGTTACGGTGATCAGGCGGTTCATGTTGCTTGATGGATCATACTGCAGCCTTCGGGTCAGCCCGCTGTCTATAACAACAGCCACACCCTCTATGGTAAGACTCGTCTCTGCGATATTTGTGGCCAGCACAACCTTCCTCTTTGTGCAGGGGACAATTGCACGCTCCTGCTCTTCAAAAGGCAGATCCCCATACAGGGGATGAACCGAAAGCCCTCTGCCTTGTCCAGGAATTACCTTTCTCAGCAGTTCACTGCACTGGCGTATCTCTGCAGAGCCCGGCAGAAAGACAAGCATATCGCCTGAGGTTTCCCTGAGGGCCATGACAACCGCATCAGCGACCCTCTCTTTCAGAGGTCTGTTGATGTTGTCCGGGATATATCTCTCTTCAACAGGAAAGGCCTTTCCTGAAGATGAGACTACCGGCGCATTGCCGAGAAGAATCGAGATCTGGCGGCAGTCAAGCGTGGCTGACATGACCAGAATCCTGAGATCAGGCCTCAGTCCCCTGCTGATATCGAGACAGAGGGCAAGGGCAAGGTCTGCATGAAGGCTCCGTTCATGGAATTCATCAAAGATGACCATTGCGACGTTCTTAAGCATCGGGTCTGACTGCATTCGTCTCGTAAGTATGCCCTCAGTCACCACCTCTATCCGCGTCTTGTCAGAGACACGCCGCTCAAACCTGATCGCATACCCGACCGTCCCGCCGACCTGCTCGCCCATAAGGTGGGCCATCCACCTTGCTGCTGATACTGCCGCAAGCCTTCGCGGCTCGAGCATGAGGATGCGGCCATGCCCTGGGGGTATGAGGTCAAGAAGCGCAAGAGGAACCCTTGTGGTCTTGCCGGCGCCAGGCGGAGCATGAAGCACAACTGCTTTATTTTTGCTGACCGCATCTGTCAGGGCAGGCAGTATCTGGTCTATCGGCTGCGGTGTCATCAGAGCCGCCCCATCATAGGGCATTGATTCTCATGGTTCATACTGCTGCAGGTCCTCTTCAGACATTCCGAAATAATGGCCTATCTCATGCATGAGGGTAAGCCTGATCTCTTCGATCAGCTCTTCCTCTGTACTGCAGACAGCTTCTATGTTCCTCTGAAACAGGATGATCTGATCAGGAACTGAAGACGGCAGATCAAAGAAACCTCCCCTATTGGAGTACCCTGCACCCCGGAATATGCCCATGAGGTCATGCCGGGAAATGCCGGTATCTTTTATATCCTCAGAGGAGGGGTAGTCCTCCACGCTTATGGACATATTTCCGAAACGTCGTCTGAACTCTGCCGGCAGCCGCTCAAGCGCCTGTTCCGCGATCCTGTCAAAATGCAGCCTGCCGGTTCTGTATGTCATATGCCGTGCCAGAGGAGGCCAAAAAAAGGGTGAGCAATTGATGGGTTTCGCACGCCTGACTTACCTGCCTTTTTCACAATGCATATTATACCTGACTGGGCAGCGGCCCCGTGACATCAGCCGTTTCATTATCGCCTGACGCTTGCTCCACAGATGCCCCCATCAGAAAATCTCCTCTGCCAATTCAT
>CAYUNK010000073.1:0-11876 GCA_964446125.1 uncultured Nitrospiraceae bacterium
ATAAAAGCCTCAGCCCAGGCATTCATTATTCAATATTATGAAGATTTAAAGGGAGGTGATAAATCTAAAATAAAACAGTATTTTCTTGAAAAACCGGATAAAGAGACCCTTGACGCATTGAAGCGCTCAGGCCGAATAGTTTCTCAAAAGCCTCTTGACGAAGAAGATTTAGAGCAGATGGTTCATGGCGGAAAGCTGCTTTCTGAAACACTTGAGAAAATAGACTTTTTAGAAATGTCCATCATATCCCAGAAACCACTAATTATAGAGGTTGGGGTCATAGAAAGGAACAAACCTGGCTACTCTATTCCTTTTGAAGAACTATTTATATTGAAGAATGTCACTGACTGTAAGTGGAAGATTGTCGATATAACTGCACCGGGGTTGCCGTAATTATCCCTTCCTCACCCTCTCAACAAAGGCCTTCACATCGTCGATCTTTACGCCGTGGAAGTGCTCGAGGTTTCTGAGATGGGGGTCGCGTGAGACGATGTAGTCGGCCTTTGCCTCACATTCAAGCGACAAGCCTTCAATATTAAGCGACTTACACAGAGGAGACAAAGGGTCACCCTTGACATTGGACATAGATATTTCACACCACTTCAGGGACGTTGTTGAATTAGTTGACTTATTGGGGAAGGCTGGGAATAATAGGGCATGCCAAGACAGGCGCGACTTGATTTTCCCGGCACATTACACCATGTAAGAAGGTCTTTAGGGTCAGGTCTACATCCTTGACAAGAAAGGTCTTTAGGGTCAGGTCTACATCCTTGACAATGCAACCTGTCTTGGCATATTCTTTCGGGGTCGGTCAAGGGGGTCTTTCATGTTGCATCTATCGTCTCTTTCGCCTTATCATGCGGCTTATGGTTGAGTAATGAAGGCCGGGGCCCTCTGCTGCTTCCCTGTAAGTGTACTCGTTTAGCTCTACTGCAGATACCACTTGTTCGTCCCTCTTCTTTCCCTTCGCTTCACTGATCACCTGCTCCAGCTTCGGCCTCACCAGATACCTCTGCATCCTTGCACTTGCCTTGTTGCACTGAAAAGACCTATTATGGAACTCGATTCCCAGGTCAAGCCGGACAGGGCCGCCAGACCTCTGCCGCTGCCTTCTTCCACCGCTGGAGAATGTGGGAGAAGATAGATTAAAATCAAACTGATTCTTTAACTGGAGGTGGAAGATGTCATACAAGGTCAGCATCGTTATAGAAAAAGATGAATTCGGTTTCTATGCTTACAGTCCTGAACTCGAAGGGTGCCAGACAGAGGGGGATTCCTTTGATGAAGTCTTTGCCAATATCAGGGAGGCGGTGGAACTCTATCTTGAGACTCTGACAGAAGAAGAGAAGAAGGCCTGTCTTAGCAGGGAGATCATGACCTCATCCTTAGAGGTTCAGATTGCCTAAGCTTCTGCGTCTGACAGCACAGGAAGCGCAAGACATGCTGTTCAAGGCCGGTTTTGAGATGATACGGAGCAAGGGCAGCCATAGGATATATCTCAAGCAGAATACAAGAGTGGTGGTTCCTTTTCATACAGATAAAATCCTGCATCCAAAAGTTGTTAAACAAGTCCTTAATTCCTTGGATAAGTGACGATCACTCAGAACTCTTCCGCTGCCTTCTGCAGCCTCCGGCTCATACGGGAGAGGGCAGATCAAATTGAATTGTCTTTGAATATATATTATTCTATGTGCAATATTATGTATGAGGAGGTGGGGAGATGTTAGTGCAGACGGAAAAGATGATTCCGGTCACCAAGCTGCAGAAGGAGCTGCTAAAAAGACTGAAGGAAGTCTCTGAAACAGATGAGCCCCTATACGTGCTTAGGAATAATGAAATGGCGGCCGTAATAGTATCGGCAAAGGAGTTTGAGATGTTCAGGCAGGCTGAAGAGGCCATTGAATTTCTTGAAATAGCCGAAATGGTCAAAAAGCGTGCAAAAGGCCGCAGCAAGCCAAAGAATATCCCATGGGAAAGGCTGAAGAAAAAGCATGCCCTGTAGGATTGAATTCATCCCGGAGGCGGTTAAGGATTTTGAACGCCTTGACGGATCAGTAAAAAAAGAAGCTGCCAAAAAGATTGATTCGCTTGCCGGCAACCCCTTTCTTGGCAAGCCCCTTGGCAATAGATTCGGCATTGACCTGACAGGGTTTTATAAGCTCTATATATTGAAAAAGAAATACAGGATTGTATATCGCCTCACAGGTGTTGAGCTCGAGATAATCGAAGTTGTCGGTATCGGTCACCGTGATAAGGAAGAGATATACAAACTGGTTATGGACAGGATAGGCAGGGGAGCCGGATAATTATATGCCCTCCAACGCCCAATACAGAATCTCCGAAAAGAAATGCTCCACATGCTCATACTGGGCAGGGTCAAGGGAGATTGTCCTGCAGAACTACAAGCCGTTTTATATCAGGGCATCAGCCGGGCAGTTTCAGTGCATGGTGCAGTCGCGGCAGACCTCTTCCGCCGCCTTTTGCAACCGCTGGCGCATGTGGGAGAAGATAGACTGAAGGGTATAAAGGAAGGAAATGTTAGAAAGAATCCTGAATATATTAAGAGAGAAGATTCGGACGCGGCAGTACATCATGACGTTGCATGCGGAAGAAGAGATGGACAATGACAGCCTCACTATCTTCGACGTTGAGCACTGCATCCTGATCGGGAAGATAATCGAGCGCCAAAAAGATAAAGCGACAGGTGAATCTAAATACCGAGTGCATGGCCAGGCATTGTCCGGCACAAAGATCGAAGTGATAACTAAACTCAGCCCTACAGGCAAGTTGGTCATCATTACAGTCTATGTGGCATAATAAAACATGAGAGGAGCAGAACAGATGATATGTGACATTTGCGCCCAAAAAGGCGCCCAGGTCCGCAGAGTTGCCAGAACATACGGTAAGGGTAAGAACATTCTGGTCATAGAGAATGTGCCGGTCGTGACCTGTCCAAATTGCGGAGAAAGCTATCTTGCAGCTGATACTCTTCATGAAATCGAGCGTATAAAGCTCCACAGGAAGAGTTTTGCCGAGAAGCGCACAGTGCCTGTGGCTAACTTTGCGTAAATCCATATATGCCTCCTTCCGGTTCTGAAATATGGGCGCTATAACTCCTGACAAAAAGATATATGACCAGATGACGGTCGAGGCTTTCAATCGGGCCGGGTGGAAGGCATTTGAGGTTGCCAAAACAGGCCGGTATGCAGATGTGATCGGCCTCAGGGGCAGCAGCCTTGCAGTTGTCGAGGTCAAAAGCCCGAATGAGACCTCTGCCGTCAGGGGCTATGACGACTCAGCCAATCTTTCCCCTGAGCTCGACAGAAAGATCGGCAGATATCTCAGAGAAACCCGCATAAAGGTCTTTAATCTGTTCGGCAGCGGAAAGGCCGTCCAGCAGCTCTATGCCGTATCTGTTGCCTCGCAGCTGTACAGGTATATTCATGAATTTGAGGAAAAGGCCGGGGATTACGAAAAAGCCGTCAATGGGTCTGTAAGGCTTGCAGGAGTCCGTCTCAGCAAGACCGCTTATCTTGCAGTGCCGGTTGAACTCTCAGATGAAGCGCAGGAGGCCATGAACGTAATTCGGGCCGCAGGATATATCTCTTCCTTCAGGGTCTGGGCCAGCCCTCCTGTTTTTATCATCGAAGCACCCCTTAGCCAATCAAACTGACATACATATGTCAGTTTGCCGTGCTATCCTATCTCCATGCAGAAGGATATTAAACGCCTGCAGCGTCTTATCAGGATACTCCAGTCCATAGACGGCAGCAACCCCGGAAGACTCGATCTTGCAAACAGGTTCGACGTATCCGAGCGCCAGATATACCGCGACACAAACGCCCTGATCGAGACAGGCTTTCCTATCACCTATTCAAAGAAGAAGGGCACATACAGCTACGAAAACGGCTTTACTCTGAAGAAGATAGCGCTCAGCCAGGGCGAGATGCAGGCTGTTGTTCTGTCAAGGGAGATAATGAATGCAGTAGGCGGCGCCCCGTCAAGAGAGATGGACAGCTTCTTCAGCAGGCTTGTTGACAGCACTAAAGACCATAACCTCTGCCGGCCTGTAAGCGTTCGTATCGAGCCGGGAGTGGACTTTCAGAAGATAGAGGCTCAATACAATGCACTTCTTAAGGCAGCAGGAGATAAAGAGAGGGTGAAGATAGAGCACCTCGGACAGGACGGCAAATACTCAGCAAGAGAGCTTGACCCGTACCGGCTCTTCTACTCAGACGGGTTTTGGTATGTGATAGGGTATTGCCGCCTGAGAGAAGACATCAGAACATTTGCCCTCGACAGGATCAGATACGTTGAACCCCTTGATAAATACTTCGGGATAAGACGGAACTTTGACTTTGAGGCCTATATGGCAGGCTGCTGGAAGAAGTATTCCCTTGGAGAGCCTGAAGAAGTCGCAATCCGGTTCTCTGCTGAGGCAGCAAAAGATATAAAGCGCAAGACATGGCATCCTAAACAGCGAATAAAGGAAAATTCTGACGGCTCCATTGATCTTGCAGCAGAGGTGGCAGGATATCAGGAGATATTAAGATGGGTGCTGTCATGGGGCAGACATGCAAAGATACTGTCGCCGGAGAATCTCAGGAAGCAATACAGGGAGGAACTTAAACAGATGTCAAAAGCGGAGAAGAAATCGGCCGTAACATGGAGAAGCCATCCAAAATAGTTATTATTCCTTTTTTATTATGCCGTTAGTCATGCTATAATTTTTTTGTGCCGTGATTATAAAGAAGATTTAGCTTTCCTGTTTATTCAGTGTTATTGCAAGTCTGCGGTTGATCCTGTGGATGTACAGGGCAATAGTGCTGATGATGACCGTCAACATCACTGCAGCAACGAGACCCCGATACAGCCAGGTCAGATCAGGCACGGGATCGGGATTATAAAGAAAGCCGTCAAGAGAAAACTCCCTCGGCAGCATGCCGATGTCTGCGTAAGTTTCGGCCATATGTCGCCAGCGGCCTGGATACATGTACCCGATCTCTATCAACTCCGGATGTATCAACTGGATTGCCTGAGCAGCCTCAAACTGAAAGTAATCACGGCTGTGGCGCTGCGAGTATTTTGCGAGTATCAGGTCAATGATCTCATCAGGCTGCTCCATAGCATATTGCCAGCCCCTCAGACTGGCCTCACGAAATGCTCTGACCCTTTCCGGGTGGGACTTTAATTCCTGTTCAGACGTAAAAAGATTGTCGCCATAGAAGTCAATGCCGGAGGACCGAGGCGTATAAATCTGATATGCCAGCTGAGCGCGCTCAAGATAATAAGGCTGATTGATAACATACCCGGGCTATAGCGTCAACCTTGCCGTCTATCAGATCCTGTGGATCATAGCTATGCTCGACCCGTGTGATGCGTTCGAGGGGAATGCCCTCTTTCTTAAGGTATGCGAGCAGTTCATCAGCCTGTGGTTCGAGCATAACGCGCTTGCCGACAAGGTCATGGATACTCTGGGTTGCGCGCAGCTGGCGTGCAATCAGAACATAGGGCGAGTGCTGGAATATGACCGCCAATACCACTACGGGCTCGCCGGCGTTTCGCTTCAATAACAGGGCGCTTGTTCCGACGCCATACTGTGCCTTGCCATCAAGGACATTTTTTGCCGGATCAATGCCCGGCAGGGCCTCTTCCAGGCTGACATCCAGGCCGGCCTCGGCATAATACCCTTTTTCTTTTGCAGCATAGTATCCGGCAAACTGAAAGGCATGTGTCCACTTCAACTGAAGCGTCACCTTTTCAAGTGCATGAGCCGATGTTGAAAACAGTATCAGGCAGGCGCCAATCAAGGCTGTGATAATCCTTACTAACACATATTCAGTATACATGCTGTCTATAAATACTCTACGCACTCAGGTCTCTCTCGGAACCGGGGGTTGGAACATAAGCAGTCATTAGTATATCATAACGCTCATAAGGGAAAGGCTGCTAACATCCGGGATTTTAAGCTTCCCTGGCGTATCAGGCTAATTCCCTGCCGGCTAACTTCTCGGCTATACTACTGGATGCAAAATAAAATTACGGGGAGGACATCCCCTTTTTCTACAGATACTCTTCAGAAGCAGTCCTCTCCGACAATCACAGAGTCCTTTGATATTGACGGCAGCCAGGTTACGCAGTACACCAATGAATTCTGGACAGCAGGGCAGCGGCAGGCCTCTTCAATCCATGAGATATCGTACAGGGCCTGCTTTAAGCCGCAGCTTCCCGCCTTTTTCATAAACCTGCTGACTGAAGAAGGAGATATTGTGTATGATCCCTTCAGCGGCAGGGGTACAACCGCAATAGAGGCCGCGCTTCTTGGCCGAAGGGTCATCTCCAATGACATAAGCCCGCTTAATCAGATACTCGCCATGCCCCGTTTTTTTATTCCTTATTTTGAGGACGTTTCTGACCGTCTCGACCGGATCATCTTTTCCGGACAGATCAAACCGGATATTGACCTTTCTATGTTCTATCATCCGGATACGCTCGCAGAAATCATGTCACTGAGGCGGTATCTTCAGAACAGGAAAGAGAGCGGCTCTGAGGATGACACAGACCGCTGGATACGCATGGTAGCCACAAACAGATTGACAGGCCACTCCCCGGGCTTCTTCTCTGTATACACATTTCCGCCAAATCAGGCGGTAGGCCCGAAGGAACAGGCAAGAATAAACAGCAGACGAAACCAACATCCGCAATACAGGGATGTTAGGCAGATCATCCTTAAGAAGACCAAAAGCCTGCTCAGGAATCTGAAAGAAGATCAGAGGCTGTCATTGCTCAGGGCAGGCGAGACAGCGCGATTTCTGAGCCGGGATGCAGGAAAGACCCCTGAGATAGAATCCGGCGCTGTCCGGCTCACCGTCACCTCCCCGCCCTTCCTCGACATTGTTTCGTACTCAAAGGACAACTGGCTCAGGTGCTGGTTTAACTGCCTCGACGCCGAAAAGATAGCATCCGGAATAACAACAGCAAGATCGGTTGAGCAATGGTCAATGGTAATGGGCAGGGTCTTTCATGAACTGTACCGCATTACCAGAAAGCAGGGCTGGGTCGCCTTTGAAGTGGGTGAGGTGAAAAAGGCAACGATCAGGCTTGATGAGCATGTGGCGCCGCTCGGCATGAATGCAGGATTTGCCTGTGAGGGGATCATTATCAATCAGCAGGACTTCACAAAGACCTCAAACCTCTGGGGCGTAAGCAACAATAAAGAAGGGACAAACACCAACCGAATTGTGCTTTTTCAGAAAAAATAAGAAGGCAGAAACACCGCAATGTCTGCAATGCTTCTGCCTCGCAATCGTTTCTAATTAATATCCAGACTACTGTTTTTTGGCGTATCCGATTTTCTGCATAGAGGACTCGATCTCAGAAAGTATCGCTGGATCGTCAATGGTTGAGGGCACGGTATATTTCTCGCTGTCTGCGATCTTCCGCATAGTGCCCCTCAATATCTTCCCCGATCGCGTCTTTGGAAGCCGCTTCACAACAGCAGTCTCCTTGTAGCATGCAATCGGGCCTATTTTGTCGCGCACCAGAAGCGACAGTTCCTTCTTCATCTCCTCATCAGTACGGTTGGCGCCTGCCTTTAACACAACGAGGCCGATCGGCACCTGGCCCTTTAATCCGTCATGCACGCCTATTACAGCGCATTCGGCAACATCCTTATGGGTCGAGACGATCTCCTCCATCTCGCCGGTCGAAAGACGATGGCCGGCGACATTGATAACGTCGTCCACACGGCCCATGATATAGACATAACCATCATCATCCAGATGTCCTCCGTCAGCAGTAAAGTAATACCCCGGGAAGGGCTTCAGATACGCCTCAAGAAAACGTTCTTCAGCATTCCAGAGCGTAGGCAGCGTGCCGGGAGGAAGCGGCAGCTTCACAACCACCAGGCCCTCCTCGTTCGGGCCGAGCTCTTTTCCCTGCGGGTCCAGAATCTTTACATTAAAGCCTGGCACAGGCCTTGTCGAGGATCCCGGCTTCACCGGCAGTTCCTCTATTCCCATGCAGTTAGCGGTGATCGGCCAGCCCGATTCTGTCTGCCACCAGTGATCTATAACCGGCTTGCCGAGAAGATTGCCCGCCCAGTGGTACGTGTCCGGGTCGAGCCTCTCTCCTGCCAGAAACAGGGTCCTGAATCCTGAAAGGTCATATTTCCCAATGAACTCTCCATTGGGGTCTTCCTTCTTGATAGCGCGAAATGCGGTCGGCGCAGTGAAGAGAATCTTCACATTATGCTCTGATATCACACGCCAGAAGGCTCCGGCATCAGGCGTGCCTATCGGTTTTCCCTCGTATACGATCGTGGTGCAGCCTGCAAGCAGGGGGGCATACACAATATACGAATGTCCTACGACCCAGCCCACGTCAGAGGCTGCCCAGAAGACTTCACCGGGCTTCACATTATAGATATTGTCCATGCTCCATCTGAGGGCAACAGCATGGCCTCCGTTGTCCCGCACAATGCCTTTTGGCTTGCCGGTTGTCCCTGAGGTGTAGAGTATATAGAGCGGGTCTGTTGCCTTGACAGGTACACAAGCCGCAGGCTCTGCCTTTGAGACAAGCTCCTGCCAGTCATTATCGCGGCCTTCTGTAAGCCGGGATTTAACGATCTCGCGCTGATATATGATGCAGGCCTCAGGTTTATGTTCAGCCTCCTCAATCGCCCTGTCGAGCAGCGGCTTGTATTCGAGCAGTTTCGCGCCCTCTTTAGCGCCAGAGGCGGTCACGATCACCTTCGGTCTTGCATCATCTATCCTGATCGCAAGCTCATGCGGGGCAAAGCCGCCAAAGACAACCGAATGGATCGCTCCGATACGGGCGCAGGCAAGCATCGCAAACAGGGCCTGGGGTATCATCGGCATATAGATAAGAACAGTCATGCCCTTTTCGACGCCGAGCCCCTTAAGCGCACCGGCAAACTTCGAGACCTCATCGAGCAGTTCCTGATACGTATACTTACGGACAGTCCCTGTCACCGGGCTGTCATAGATGATGGCCGCCTGATCCGCCCTGCCGCCTTTTACGTGGCGGTCAACAGCATTGTAGCAGGTATTCAGCTCCCCTCCCGAAAACCAGCGGAAAAAGGGCTTGTTCGAATCGTCAAGAACCCTGTCCCACTTCTTGTACCAGTCTATTGCGCCTGCAGCCTCTGACCAAAAACCCTCCGGATCCTGAATGCTTCTTCTAAATACCTCCTCGTAACTGCCCATAGTAAGCCTCCTGTTAGTAATATATGTGGTAGGACCGTCGTCATTATATCACTTTGCCGGCATTTACTGCATCTGTCGCGGAATTCTTCGCTGAAGTGCCAAGGGCTGATAAAAGGCCTCCAGCGAACCTCCATAAAAAGAGGGCAAGGAGAAACAGAAGACATTCCTCTCTCGCCCGGATGGTCTCTTCAAGGCCTCTGCAGCCCTCAGTTTTGCGCTATGCTACTTCAAAAGCAGGCGCATAAGAGTGTCTGTATCTGGAAACCCTGTCTCTTTCAGCTTCTCAGACTTCTGGAATGCAACAAGCGCTTTCTGGCTGGATGCCCCGAACTCCCCGTCCGGCTTGCCTTTGAACTGCTTGAGGTTGATCAGTTTTTCCTGCATCGCGATCAGGGTGGACCTGCGGAAATTCCCCTTCTGGTCGCCTACTGAAAGCGCAACAATCGGCGACTCAGCCTCTATCTTTGCCTTTGCCAAAACTGCCATAACCTGCGAGGCAATGGTCTCGACAAGGGCGTCAGGGTTGTTGCGGCACTGCCCGAGGACAACTGCAAGCAGATGGGCGCTGTCTGTAAGAGGTACAATATCATAGGTCTCCTTCTCGACCCGGTTTATATAGCTCATGTACCCGTTGAGCCAGCTCGAATAGAGACCAACGGCATCCCTGCGAACATTCTGGTCTTTGGATTCTATGGCGCTGACCAACTGGCTGCATTTTGATGCGCCGACACCGCGCACAGCATATTTGCCGGAGGCATCAGCAGCGAGGCCCGTGGACGGCATGGCAGAAAATAACAGCAGAATCATGGCATAAGGCAATAAACGATGTAACATATCTCCTCCTACTTGTTCTGATATATACGCTTCATTATACCGATATATTTAACAAATTCGATGGGGAGACAGGATCATGATTCTGTCTCCCCACCTTGTTTATGGCAGAACTGATCATCTGCCTCAATACTTCTAGAGGCCGGACTTGATCGAACTGACCGACGAATTGCCGATCGAGGTTGCGCCTATCTTGTTGCCGCTGACGCTGAATGTTCCTGCGCCGCCCGAGCTGGTGAGGCTGATCGAGGCCCCGCTTATGCTGCTGTTTACCGTCGCGCCAAAATTGCTCTGATAGCCGTTAAAGGCAAAGTCGGCAGTGTTTGAGCTGCCGGTCGGTTTAAGCGTAAATGTGTTTACAGCTGCATTTCCAGTGGCATTTGCCAGTATTGAATTATTAAGGACGCTGGCCGTTCCGGTGGTTCCCCCGCTATCGGCAAGACTGATACTGAAGTCGTTGATACTGCTTTCAACAAGCGTTCCAACATTTATCTGGAAGTTGAGCGCCGCATAATCGGCAGTCGCAGTATTTGCGCCTGTGCTGCCGCCTGTGGAGGCTGCCAGAGTGCCTGTGATATCCATGCTGTTTAAGGCAAGGTTCGATGTGCTGCTTGCCTGAACAGTATTGCCGCTTACAGAAGTTGTCCCTGTTACAGAGTCTGCATCAAGGCTGATGGCGCTTGTGGAAATGCTTGAGGTGATCTCTCCGTCTATGTTCGTCTGGGCATTGACAAGCGACGCCGCTGCATTAAGGGTTGTGCCTGCATTAAGAACAACTCTGTTCTGCGCTGCATTGCCGCGGGATTGCGCTGTTACAGCATTGTTATCCACTGTGGCTGTGCCGGTAATATCGTCAATATCGCTTTCTATATAGAAGTACTGAATGGATGAGGTTGCGGCCGCATCACCAAAGGTCTGGGCATTCTGAAGCGCAAAGCCGACTGTATAGGAGCTTATCGGAAGGCCTATGGATGCTGTAGTCTCGCTTCCGAGACTTAGCGTCTCAGTAGCTGCCGTAGCTGTAAGGCTGTTAAGCGCCAGATTGGCTGTGGCTGCTGCCATCACCGTATTTAAGTCAAGCTTTGAGGTTCCCTGGAGGTTATAAGTCCAGACAGCGATATAGTTGTCATCATCATCGCCAATCCTGGCCTCAACATCTGCTCCGCTGAACTGGGCGCTGCCGAGCGCTGCGCTTCCGCCGTCATTCACTGTCCTTGAACTGAGATTGATGCTGTTGGTGGCAACCAGCCCCCTGGCCTCAGCAGCAGCAAGATTCCTGCTTACACTCACGCTGCCTGTTACATCTGCAAGATCAACAGAGATCTCGAGATCTCCGTCCGAATCACGAAGTGTGGCGTATACAGCGCCCGTCCGCTCCTGAACATTAAGCAGGCTCGCAAGGGTGTCATCCCCTGATTCCGCCGAAAGTAAAATGAAGCTGCTGGTCTCAAGAGAAGTTACGCCTGACCCTGAAACCGAGAGGGCAGAAACAGAAAGGCTGTTATTAACCTCGCCTCCGGTTGCAAGGGCAGAGATCATATTGCTGTCAACCTTTGCCGAGCCGACAAGGTCCCAGCCCCATATGTCGATCTCAGTTCCGTCAACCAGGGCTTCTGTGTCTGCTGCAACATCCTGATAGCTGAGGATGCCGGACGTTACCAAATTGAGCGCTGTGCCTGCGGCAGTCACAAGGTCATTGTCGGCATAAAGGTTCGTCGCCTGCGCGCGTGAGATGTTGCTGCTTACGCTGAGTGCGCTGTTGCCGAGGAAATGTAAATCAGTTTCGATATAGAACTCAGTATTGTCCCGGCTGTACGC
>CAYUNK010000074.1:0-11761 GCA_964446125.1 uncultured Nitrospiraceae bacterium
TCTTATACTCAAGTGGACAGGCCTCCACAAATGCATCGAACAAGCCACTTATTTTCTTTTATCTCTACGGTCTCCGCATCGGCGACCTGCACATGGAATTCAAGCAGGCCTTCATAGATATCGCCAAGATGACGAACGCTGAGAGACGAATAATCTATATATTCACCATCACCGTCAACGGTCAGAAGTCTGATCGCCTCGGCAAGAAAAGGATCTGCCATTTTGTTAAATGAAAGAAATCCGTCTTGCGGCTGTTCAAAAAGCCCGCCGTTATAGACCGGAACATTTAAGGCAGAGTCTCCTTTAGCTATGATGTCTGTAAGCCGTTCAAGCCTTGCCCAGTAAACATATGACCTCTTACTCATTTTTTCGAGGCCGGATGTTTTGATTTCATGATCTATGTCTTTTCTGAGCTTTGAAAGGCTTACATTGTAATAGCCGCTTTCATCAAGCGGAAGCAGATTCCGACTTTCAGCATAAAGTAGGAAAAGCATACGGTAAAGGAGCGTAAGACAGCCCTTAAATATCTCTTTTCTGCTTTCGTCTGTTTCTTCCCTTATCGAAAGATCCGATGCTCTGAAATACACAAAGCCTTCGGCAAGGCCCTCAAAGACCTTGTCGAAAATAAGGTCTTTAAGTTTTGTGCTGACACGTACGGCATACTCTTCTGTGCCTTTTAAATGCTGATCGAGCCATTTATTGCCGGAAACAGGATCAGGGAGAAACGCGTCTTTTGAATAAAACAGATAGAAATACATGAACGCATCAGTATCCTGGCGAAGGATGACATCTTCAAGATCGACCTCGAAATAATTCCCCGAACGGGACGATGCTCTGTAATAAAACAGCCTCCAGAGTTTTCCGTTCGTGAGTATTGCCCACTGGATATGACTTTCAGAGGCGTGATATACATCATCAAGATATTTCACTGTTTGCGCCGTAGGATCGCGCCTGTCAAGTGTGTCCTTCAAGTCTGAATCATTGAGCTGTCTGCCCCAGTATTTTGCTTCCAGGATCGTTAGAGTATGTTTGAAGAATCGACTCCGATTGTCTTTATCCTTCCGTGCATCTGTCAGAGAAACTTTATCCTTGAATAGGGCATAATCGGGTCTTTTCTTTTTAAGCCCTCTATTTGTTGTCGGCTGAACGTCCCATTCATAACCGAGTGCCTGAAGGACCGGCCTGATAAACTTGTCTTCAAGCCCGGCTTCCTCTCCCGGTCCGAGATTCAAAGATTTTATCGATTCGTAAGCCTTACCGATTTCTTCAAATGCAATAGATGACTTCGGCTTTTGGGTCTTCCATAGGTCAGTTTCAGGAAGGCGGTTTAGGAGGTAATTATTAGAAAAAAGGTTTTGGTTGTTCAAGTAGAAAAGCTTAGTCTGCTCAAACATTGTTGATTAATAAAGGCATATTGCCTTTCTCGTTTTTTGCAAACAATACACAAGTTTTGCAGTGATATGTGCTGTATGCCATAAGGTTCTCTTACTCATCAATTTGAATACCAAGAGAAGGGATAATAAAAACATTTTGATTTGTCACAGCCCGACAATGCGGACAATATGATATAGAGAGCCTTGAATTGACCGGGCTATTATCTTTGAGAAAGTCCCCGACATTGCCCCGTCCCTGGTTATCTTTGATCGAAGAAGTCTTTTCAATGCTCATGAACTATATATCCCGCCCCATGAACCGCCGCTTTCTCTGTCGAGGATTCATAACCATTTATTAATTAGCAATTTTATACTAATGAGCTTTTTTTTGATAGCGTCCTGAAACATCCAAACCAATTCACTGTCTATTCAACAACAGGCTGAGTTGTCTTTTCCCCTTCGCCCTGCCTCAGCAGACCTTTTCCCGCTTTATCGCATCAACCACCCGCGCAACCTTTGCCATCTCCCTTACATCATGCACCCGGACGATATCTGCGCCCTTCATGATCGAGACAGCAACGGCTGCTGCTGTGGCCTCGAGCCTCTCTGAGGCCGGCGCATCGCCCAAAATCCTGCCAAGGAATGCCTTGCGGGAAGGGCCGACAAGCAGAGGCTTTTCGAGCGCCTTGAACTGATCGAGGTTGTTCAGTATTTCGAGGTTATGGTCAAAGGTCTTGCCAAAGCCTATGCCGGGATCGAGGATCATCAGTTCATCCGGAATCCCGAACTTCCCTGCAAGCCTGATGCTGATCCTGAAATAGTCCATGATTTCGGGAATCAGGGCGTCATACTCTGGATTCTGCTGCATCTGTGTCGGCCTGCCCTTGATATGCATGATAACGACCGGCACCTTATGCCCTGCGATCACCTCCGGCATCTCAGGGTCGAACCTCAGGCCGCTTATGTCATTTACGATCGAGGCTCCTGCTGCAATGGCCTGCCGGGCAACCTCAGCCTTGTACGTATCAATAGAGATAGGTATATCAATCTTCTTTGCAAGGGCCTCGATAACAGGTATGGTGCGCCTCAGTTCCTCTTCAAGGCCTACAGGCTCAGCGCCCGGCCGTGTTGACTCGCCGCCGATGTCAATGATATCAGCCCCCTCGCTGACCATCCTGATCCCCTGCTCCAAGGCAGAAGAGGGATCAAGGTGAAGGCCGCCGTCTGAAAACGAGTCAGGCGTGATATTAAGGATACCCATGATATGGGTCCTGGCGCTGAAGTCGAGGTTATAGCGCGACCAGGCAAGCTTCATGATAGGCATCTCAAATAAAAAAGGCGGGGACCACTCCCGCCTTTTTGTCGGCAAGCCCTGAAATATATCAGGCCGGATCGCTGCAAATGGCGCCTCCGCACTCAGCAGCCGGGCTGTCCCCGGGCTCGTTGACCAGCGAAATAATGGCCTCGATATCAGGGGCGTCCATTGTCTCTATTTCGAGCAGTTTTTTTGCAAATGCCTCAAGGATAACGACATTCTTTTCGAGGAGTTCCTTTGCCACTATATATGCCTCAGAGACAAGCCGCCTCACCTCATCATCAATGTCAACAGCAGTCTTTTCGCTGTAATCCTTATGCTGCGACATCTCCCGGCCAAGGAAGATATGCTCATCCTTCTTGCCGAACGTAACAGGGCCGAGTTTCTCGCTCATCCCCCATGAAGTCACCATCTTGCGTGCCAGATCAGTAGCCCGCTCTATGTCATTGCCTGCGCCTGTTGTCATCTGGTTCAGCATTATCTCTTCAGCCGCCCTTCCGCCGAGCAGCACATAGAGCCGCTTCATCAGGTAATCCTTTGAATAGGTGTATTTGTCATCCATCGGCAGCTGCTGGGTAATGCCGAGGGCCCGTCCGCGCGGGATGATGCTCACCTTATGCACAGGATCAGTCCCTGGAGTAAGCTTTGCCACAAGCGCATGGCCGGCCTCATGGTACGCAGTATTTTTCTTCTCTTCATCGCTGATGATCATGCTCTTTCTCTCGACACCCATCAGCACCTTGTCCTTGGCCGCCTCAAAATCCCTATTTTCGACAGTTGTCTTTGAGACCCGAGCCGCAAGCAGGGCAGCCTCATTTACGAGGTTTGCCAGATCAGCTCCCGAAAATCCGGGCGTGCCACGGGCTATCTTTTCGAGATTGACATTGTCACTGAGCGGGATCTTCCGGGTATGCACCTTCAGTATCTCAAGCCTGCCTTTTACGTCAGGGTGAGGCACAACCACCTGTCTGTCGAATCTGCCGGGTCTCAGCAGGGCCGGATCAAGAACATCGGGCCTGTTTGTGGCAGCAATGATTATTATGCCCTCATTGCCTTCAAATCCGTCCATCTCGACGAGGAGCTGGTTCAGCGTCTGCTCGCGCTCGTCATGGCCGCCGCCCAGTCCTGCGCCTCTGTGCCTGCCGACAGCATCTATCTCGTCAATAAAGATGATGCAGGGCGCGCTCTTTTTTGCCTGTTCAAAAAGGTCGCGCACACGGGATGCGCCGACGCCTACGAACATCTCGACAAAATCAGAACCGCTGATGCTGAAAAACGGCACGCCGGCCTCTCCTGCAATAGCCCTCGCAAGCAGGGTCTTTCCGGTTCCGGGCGAGCCGACAAGCAGAACGCCTCTGGGGATCTTGCCGCCAAGTTTGGTGAACTTGCCCGGTTCTTTCAGGAAGTCTATGATCTCCTGCACCTCTACCTTTGACTCGTCAACGCCTGCAACATCAGCAAACGTGATCTTTACGGATTTCTCGGAAACAAGCCTTGCCTTTGATTTGCCGAATGACATGGCCTTGTTGCCGCCGCTCTGCATCTGTCGCATGAAGAATATCCAGACAACCGCTATGAATATGATCGGCCCCCAGGAGAAGAAGAAATTAACATACCATGGAGACTGGTCGGCAGGCTTGACAGTTGTCTTGACCTTGAGTGACCTGAGACTTTTGTACATTTCAGGGTCATCAGGGAAATATGTCCTGAATTTTGTCCCGTCTTTCAGGCGGCCGGTCAGCAGGCGTTCACTCTCCTTGATGGTCACCTCCTCCATCTGTCCTTCCTCGAGCCTGGCAGTAAACTCAGAAAAAATAAGCTCTTCCTGCATCTTTTTTGGAGTATTAAGCAGATTAAAGAGCAGTATGATCATGATGCCGATCAAGAGCCATATAAAGAGACTTCTGTAAGCGTTCAATTGCACCTCCGTAGATTTTCACTATTTTACCACACCAAAATACTTATTTTCTGCCACAGCCACCGGCATGAACAACCGGCAATATGTCTTATCTGAGGCCTTATTGGCTATGGCGACACTACAGATAAGGCTTCGGACTGCAGGAGATCGTTCTGAAGAGTAATAAGGCTCGCTATGCCCTGCCTGGCAAGAACAAGCAGTTGGTCCATTGTCTGGAAAGAGAAGGGCGTCCCCTCTGCAGTTCCCTGTACTTCGACGAGATTGCCGGAGCCGGTCATTACTACATTCATATCCACATCTGCAGCAGAGTCCTCTTCATAGCAGAGATCAAGGACAGGCCGGCCCTTGACCACTCCTACGCTTATCGCCGCCAAAGCGTCCCTGACAGGATGTTTTTCTATAAGTCCCTTTTTAACTGCATAGGTGAAGGCATCGTGAAGACAGACATACGCGCCGGTAATGGCAGCAGTGCGGGTGCCGCCGTCAGCCCTTATCACATCGCAGTCTATCCAGAAGGATCGCTGTCCGACTGCGCCCAGATCAACAACAGAGCGGAGGGCCCTGCCGATCAGCCGCTGGATCTCGTGCGTTCTGCCGCCTACGCGGCCGGTCGAGGATTCCCGGGAGGTTCTTGTAGATGTAGCGCGGGGAAGCATGGCATATTCGGCCGTCACCCATCCTGTGCCCTTGTCTTTGAGGAACTGGGGAACCCTCTCTTCTATGGATGCTGTGCAGATGACCCTTGTCCTGCCCAATTCTATCAATACCGAGCCTTCGGCTGTATCTATAAAGTTTCTCGTGATCTTTATGCTTCTTAACTGGTCGTTTCTTCTGTTGTCAGGCCTCAATCTAAACCTCCATCTCGAGTTTTATCTTCTCTATCTTCTCGATTGATCTGCCGAGGAAGCGCTCTCCGACAGAGAGAAACTTCCGGGGAGAATCAGTCACAAAAAAGTCATTTCTCGCAGGCAGTCCGGGCAGATTCAGAAGCCCCTGAGAAGAAAGAACCGCCTCGATTTCAGAGGCTGTTTCTATTGCCGAATCTATCAGTGTCACCCCTTGCCCCATAAGACCTGAAAGCACAGCCTTCAGGAGCGGATAATGGGTGCATCCCAGCACAAGGGTATCTATATCCTTTTCTTTCATATCCGACAGGTAACGCTCTGCAATCATCTCTGTTATCCGTCCCTCTGTCCAGCCCTCCTCAACCAGCGGCACAAAAAGAGGGCATGGGACGCCGAATACGTCAATAGAGGGATCTATCTCATGAATCGCCCTCGTGTAGGAATTGCTGCTGACCGTGGCCTCAGTGCCGATGACGCCGATCCTTTTCTTCCTTGATGCAGCCGCCGCAGCCCTGGCCCCAGGTTCGATAACGCCGACAACAGGAACCGGAAAATTCCTGCGCAGGGCATCGAGACTCACAGAGGATGCAGTGTTGCAGGCAATAACCAGCAGCTTGATATCCTTTGATGACAGGAATCTGCTGTTTTCGAAACTATAGCGCGTAACTGTCTCAGGAGAGCGAATGCCATAAGGAACGCGGGCAGTGTCACCGAGATAGATCGTATTTTCGTGAGGCAGTTTGCTGAAGATCTCCTTAAGCACTGTAAGGCCTCCGATGCCTGAATCAAATATGCCGATCGGCCTCTTGCAGTCAGTCATGAACTGGCTTGCCTTCTCCGGGGGCATCGCTTACAAGGCTGTTTTTGAGCGGATACTTCAGATAAAAGTGGCCGCCAAACGATTCGATCTCCTTACCCTCGACAAGGATCTTGATCTCGCTTAGGTCCTGCAGATTGGCAACCAGACTGTCATGCATTCCTTTTAATACAAGATACTCTGCAAGTGCATCTCCCTGGAAGTTCCTGCGCAGCTCATCGGAAAGATCAATATACAGAGTAAGGGCAGCATCACGGTATATGCCTAACACCCTCACCCCCTGGGGAACCGGCGAGGCGTGAGACTGCGGACGGAAAAACTCCTCAAGCACTGCCTCTGCAATTGCGCTGCTCCTGGACCTTTTCGGGATCTTTCTCTCGACCGTCTCAAGCCTGTTATTGGAAGGAAGGTAGAGTCTGATGACCATTACATCCAGCGCATCAACTGTCTGGACCTGGCCCTCCTGAGTCTGGGGCTGATTATGAGCAGGGTCAACGTATTTGAGGAATATATAGCTGCCGGCAGCGCCGATGATAAAAAAGAATACTATCAGGACGATCCAGAGACTCCTGTTATTCATTGACGGCTAACCCCTTGACTATGGCGCTGATCAGCCTGTCCCGCTCCTTTTGATCATATGTGTTTCGGTCGGTGAGGGGGTACTCAAGCATGACCGCAGCAGCATCAATAGAGGAGAGGACCGGCAGCGGAAGCTCCCTTATTGCAGGTTCTGTTTTGAAGTCCGGCTTTAATGCAGCAGCAAGGGCCTTTGCTGAAGCCCTGCTTTTGTCAATGTGACGGTTCTGGCGGGCCGACAGCCTATAGGGCATAATCGCTGCATCTGAGGCGCTCTCATCAGCAGATGCTGTTGTGATCACGAACTTCGCGTATGGGGTTGCATGGATAGTGATAAACAGGTCAGGAGCTTTGCTGTTGCTGAAATTGATCCGGTCTTCAAGAGCATATGACTGGTCCACCTTACGAGTCAGGAAGACCTTCACCCCTTTTTTTTGAAGTATGCCGGCAAGTTCCTTTGCAATACTGAGGCTTATCTCTTTTTCTTTTATCTCCTGCCTGTAAAGGCCGTAATCATATCCTCCATGGCCGGGATCAATTACAACTGTGCTGACCTTGGGGGGCCTGGCTTGCGGTTTTGATGATTCAGGGGCCTTTTGATCTGACTGAAGCTGAACTGCGGGCCGGGTCTCCTGAGAAGGTACAGCAGGATCTTTCTGTTCAGTCTTTGCCGCGTTTTCCGTCTGAATGGCCTGCCCTGTATCCTGCAGTCTGCCCTTCATCTCTATCACAATCCTGGCAGGTGCAGACAGCCTGTATGTCCTGACATCTGTTACATCGTGCAGAAAGATCATGAGCGTCTGGGCCTCCTTCAGGGTCTTGAATATGAAATCCTGGGGTTTTTTCAGTTCAAAGGCAGAAGAAAAGGCTATTTTGACGCCTGCTGCAGAAATCATCGTCTTTGCATTACTGACGGCGTTTTCATCAGATTCGAGCACTACCCTGATGCTGTTGTCCTGCCTGCTATACCTCAGAAGCACCTCTGAGGTCTGCTCTGCAGAGACCGCAGTCAGGATCCAAAACAGCATCACTGCAGTATAAATACCTTTTTTCATACACTATACATTTTCCATATAAGGATGCTGTTTTGCAATATTGCTGCGGCAGCATTCATAATTAGAAAGAGCATCATGCTATAATACAAAAATATATTTCCGGGGAGGTTGATATGGCAAAACGCGCAGGTGCATATAAAAGCGAAAAGAGGAAGAAGGAAGTCAAGAGGCAGAAGAAGCAGGAAGAGAAGAGATTGAGGCGGAGCGGGCTTCTGAAACCTTCAGGGGAGGGTGATAACCCTGATGCTGATTCTTCCGGGGATGCTGTGGGGGAGCAGGAAGAGGGCGCTGAAGGAGAATCCGGGCAGGATAAGGCGGAAGAAACAGGCGCATAGGCAGGTTGCATGGGGGTTGTCTGGTTTACTGATGGCCTTTTTCTTCTGCTTGTCTTCTGGGGCATCTGCATTTTCAACAGACTTGTTATTCAAAAAAATGATGTGAAAAATGCCTGGAGCCAGATTGATCTGCAGCACAAGGATTCAGTGCCTGGTGATACCATCCCTTTCTATGAACGCACTTGCTGCGGATGATCTGAGGGGAGATGCAGTGATCGCCATAACCGAAGGACTGCTTTCGCGCCTGTCGCAACAGCAACTTCAGGCGGTTATCGCCCATGAGGCATACCATGTGCTGTCCGGGGATTGTCGCGAGGCGACCCTTGCAACAAGCCTGTTTGGGATGTATCTGTCGCTTCTTGAAGGCATGCAGTCTTTTGCCGGAGATGAAAGGCGGGCCGGCCTTGCGCCATCCTTTCTGCCGCTATGGGTTCTTCTGAAGATGAGCATGCTCCTGAGCCTTCTCATCTCACGGGAGCGGGAATACCGGGCAGATGCTGCATCAGTGCGCATGACCCGGAATCCGGTTGCCATGGCTGAGGCGCTCTATTTCCTTGCCCATAACTGGAGGGGCAGCGGCATAATCAGCTCAGGTATAGAGATGCTCTGCATAGTCAATCCTGTTGTCTCATTGCCGGATGAGTCGGATGGATGGTGGGCTGACCTCATCTCTACTCATCCTCCCATCATGAAGCGCATAAGCATATTGCTTGATATGGCGCGTCTCAGCAGTGAGGCGCTCAGCCGGAGGATGCTTAAGGAGGAAAGGCCGGACTCTGCCGGGGAGAGTGGCGGGCAGGGGGATGACGGACATACAGCAGCCTCAGTTGTCTTTGGAGTGGCCTCTCCATATGGCTGCCCTGCCTGCAGACAGCCGCTTCAGGCAGTGGAGTATGAAGGCACAGAGGTGCATAACTGCAGTCTATGTCATGGAACTCTGGTCGAAAACGACAAGCTGCCGAGGCTCATCGCCCGGAGGGAGAAGAGATGCAGTCTTCGGGTGATGTCCCTTGCCGCTGCCTCTGCCGGGGACAATCAGAGGGCCCTGTCTGTGCGCCGCCGGGATATTACAGGCAGACGGTCAATGGCAGGCCATACATGCCCAAAATGCCGCAATATCATGTTCAGGACCTTTTATAGCGGCGCATATCTGATAGAGATTGACCGGTGCAATGTCTGCGGCATTTCCTGGTTCGATCCGGATGAACTCGAGATGCTCCAGTGCCTGATCGAAAACCGGATTACAGGGACAATGGACAGCCCCTCGCAGGCAGAAGGTTCATGAGCAATATCCCTCGTGAGGACGAAGACTGGTGCGTGTATGTGCTCAGGTGCAGGAATAATTCTCTGTACACAGGCGTCACAAACAATATTGAGCGAAGGCTTAAGCAGCACTTGCAGGGCAGGGGCAGTAAATACGTAAGGTCATGGAGACCTTTTGAGCTAATCAAGACGATACCCTGCAGGGATGAAGCAGAGGCAAAGAGACTCGAGTATGATCTCAAGAGGCTTAACCGGATGGGGAAGATCAGGGCGCTTGGGATTAATGTCGGGCCTGTGGCATAGATAACATACAGGCAGTATTCTGAGCCTTCCTCTGTCCAAGTCTGGATTCTGTGATAGAGTCTGTTATGCAGTTGTTGCATCATGATCGCTTACCTCTGCATGAACATTATCCGTAGTTTCCTGCCGTCAGCCGTAGCAGCACGCAGCCATTTTTTTACTTATAGCAGCATGATTATGCCATCCGGGGTTGACAAGTCAGTTTATTTGTGATAAAAAAAGATTAGCACTCAGCCATGGAGAGTGCTAATGAGTTGTTTTATAACATTAAATCAGGAGGAATGCATTATGTTATGGTCAGAATTTGAAAGGTTCGGCAGGTTTGTTGACCCCTGGCTGGAATTTGAAAGGATGGGCAGGGGGCTGTCGCGGTCCAGTGAGACGTCTGTCCATGAATTTCCGCTTGTCAATGTCTGGACATCTGCTGACAGGGCTGTCCTGACAACAGAGGTGGCAGGGCTGGATGCCTCGGACATTGATATCTCAGTGGCTGACGAGATGGTTACGATCAAAGGAAAAAGGACTATTGGGGAGCCGGCTGAAGGGGAGAATTATCACAGACGCGAGCGATGGAGCGGTCAATTCTCGAAGACTATTGCCCTGCCGTTCAGGATAGAAAACAGCAAGGTTGCGGCTAAGTATCAAAAGGGTGTGCTTACCATTACCCTGCCGCGCGCTGAAGCGGATAAACCGAAAAAAATAACAATTTCAGATGAATAGAAAAAGGAGGCAGGATCATGGCCAATGATATTCAGGATACAAAAAAGAAGGAGGCTGCTGCCCAACAGCAGGAAAGGACGCGTGAGAGAAGGGTTTATACACCGGCAGTTGATATTATCGAGGGCAAGGATATCACTACAGTGATCGCTGATATCCCAGGCGTAGACCAGTCTTCAGTGGAAATCACCCTGGAGAAGAACATTCTCGATATATACGGCACGGTTGACCCGGATATACCTCAGGATATGAGACTTGCCATGTCAGAATACGGCATCGGCGATTATCACCGCCGTTTTTCCCTGTCTGACGAGATAGACAGGGAGAAGATAGAGGCTTCGGTAAAAAACGGCGTTTTGCGTCTGATTCTGCCGAAGGCCGAAAAAGTAAAGACGAGGAAAATCGAGGTGAAGGCCGGAGAGTAGGTGAGCCCAGCAGTCAAAGGCTGTTAAGTAGACAGGAAGGTCTCAGTAGCAGTTGAGTGAATCTTGTCTGCGCCCGGCATGGGATATGTCACAGTTGACAGCCCTGCCGGGCGTCGGAGTTGCTCTCCGGCACGGGCCGGTCAGTTATCGAACAAAAAATAAGCGCAGGATGGAGAAGAAGATGGCAGAGACGAAGCGAAAGATAATGTTTGGCGCAACCCTCGTGATGGTCGGGCTTATCATAGGCCTCGGCATATCCACAAACTTTGATATATCTTCAAAAGGGCATACCCAGGAGGCCCATATATCCAAAGAGGCAATTGATATCCTCTCCCGTACAGGACAGGCCATGGCAGAGGTTGCCGCTGCAGTGAAGCAGGCAGTGGTGAATATATCGTCCACAAAGACAGTAAAGATATCCGGAATGCAGTCGCCTTTTCTTGATGATCCCTTTTTCAGGCGTTTCTTCGGCGACGAGTTCGGCCAGTTTGGAAGGCCAAAGGAACATAAGCAGTCAGGAATGGGCTCAGGCGTAATTGTGGATAAGGACGGCTACATACTGACCAATAACCATGTGATCAGGGACGCTGATGAGATAAAGGTGAAATTGTCCGACAAGAGGGAATTCAAGGGCAAGGTGATAGGCACTGACCCCAAGACTGACCTTGCTGTCATAAAGATAGACTCCAACCATCTTCCTGTTCTGAGGTTCGGCGATTCGGAAAAACTGAAGGTCGGAGAGACGGTAATAGCTGTCGGCAACCCTTTTGTAACCTCTCACTATAAACCGCCAATAACTGACAGGTAAAATTGGAATTCAAG
>CAYUNK010000075.1:0-7772 GCA_964446125.1 uncultured Nitrospiraceae bacterium
TCTCAACCGCCTCAAACAAGCTGCATGATGATTTTTATGCAACATTAGGGTATATTACCCATTAAATTGCCGATACTGAAACCGGGCGCAATGACAGCTACTCTATATTAAAGGTAGCTACCTCCTTCATGCCGGGAATGTACTGGCCGACAGGCACCAGTCTCTTATTGTCCTTTACGCAGTCGATGATAACAGACCAGAGCTGATTAAGTTCCTCCTTTTCCCTGCTGTTTTCAGGGGTCATCTTCAGGAGTGTTCCTTCAAGTTCGATCTTCATGGCAAATCCTCCTCTGTGTAAAAAGATGTATTATACTACGAATCCTCTTTTTTTGATGATGCAGCAATGTCTTCAAAGATGGCTGCAGCTGCCGTGGCCCCCTGGCCGACTGCAGTGACGATCTGTTTGAATCCTCCGGTAATGTCTCCTGCTGCATAAACCCCCGGCACGTTTGTTCGATAACCCTTGCCTGTCTTGATATAGCCTTCATCGTCAGTCTCTATGCTCAGCTTCTGTGCGAGTTCATTATTTGGCACATACCCAATGGCAATGAACAGACCGTCAACAGGCATGGTGCTTTTTGTGCCGTCTTTGACATTTTCAAGAACAACGTCTTTTAGAAACCTGTCACCTCTGATCTCAGACACTGTTGTATTCCATATAATGGGAATATTGTTTGCGGCAAGGCTGTCCTGCAGAAACTTCTCGGCACGCAGTTTATCCCTGCGGTGGATAATGGTTACATCAACACCGATATTTTTCAGATAGAGCGCCTCTGTGGCTGCGGTGTTGCCGCCTCCTATGACTGCGACCTTTTTGCCATCCTTATAGAAATATCCGTCACAGGATGCACAGTAGCTGATGCCCTTGCCCTGAAACTCTTTTTCCCCTGGCAGATCCAGTTTTTTGCTTACAGCCCCGGCTGATATAAGCAGCGCCTTTGCAGTATACGACGCCCGGTTTGTGCGTATATCAAACTGAGCGTCTGTCCTGCTGACATCCAGCACTTCTTCTCCCTGATGTATGTCTGTATACTGGGCTGCCTGCTGGGCCATCATGTCCATCAGCGTCTTGCCCCCGATTCTTGTAAACCCCGGATAGTTCTCTACTACCGGTGTAATGGCCACCTGGCCGCCGATGTTGCCTCTTTCTATAACAACCGAGTCCAGGCCGGCCCGCTCAGCATAGATAGCTGCTGTAAGGCCTGCGGGGCCGGCCCCGACGATCACCAGATCTTTTTCGGTTCTGCCCTTGCCCTCAAAGGGCTTGACTTCGACAGGTGATGCTGTCAGCACTTCCTCGACAAAGACCTCCTCAGGCTGCAGGCCTGTGCCGACAAGCTGGTCATTAATGAAGAGCTGGGGGACGGAGAATGCGTTATATTCCGCTGCGAGATCCTTATTTTCATGGATCTCGATGATCTCTGTGCTGACAAGCTCCTTCTGCTCTATTGCTGCAGAGATCGCAAGCAAGGCCTGCTCCGGGCAGTACGGGCAGGTCGGGCTCACAAAGACCTTTATGTTTCGCTTTTCTTTCAGTTCAGACAGACGCCTTCGGGAAGCATCTGAAAGCATGGTGGTTCCGGAAGCGGCCATGATAACGCTGAGCAGGAATGTACGCGCCTCTTCTCCGGCAGGGGCTCCAGTAAATCGGATGGAGTAATGCTCGGGACCTATCAAAAGGGTAGGGGTGCGTGTTGCCTCATATTTTTTTGCAGTCCCGCTCTCAGGCTCCACGATCTGAGGCCTGATCTTGTCAGTCAGCGCTGCGAGTTCTGCCAGGAGTTTTCTGCTGAAGTCATTAAAAGGCCTGTTCTGCCCGTCAGAGATGACTGCCACGATATTGACAGTGCCCTGCATCCGGGACAGTTCTTCCCGCAGGACTTTCCTTGTGTTTTCTGAGATAAATTCTTCCTTATTCGGCTTCATTGCCTGATCCTGAAAAGTTCAAAATGCTGCAATAAATATTTTACCTGAAAACTGCCGAAATAAGAGCCACTATTTTTTGCTGAATTTCGGGCAACGAGGCCCTGTTGACTTGAAATTCTCATCTCGGATAAGATAACAATTCAATGAAAATCGCTATAGGATCGGATCATGCCGGCTTTGGCCTGAAAGAGGACCTGCTTGAGCTGTTAAAAGGGCTCAACCATGATATTGTTGATTGCGGAACATATGACACCGCATCTGTAGATTATCCGGATTTCGGCGAAAAGGTCTCGAGAATGGTCTCAGGGGGAGAGGTTGAAAGGGGCATTCTGATCTGCGGCACCGGCCTTGGCATGTCCATGGTGGCCAACAAATTCCCGAATGTCAGGGCAGCGCTCTGCAATGACCTTTTTTGCGCCAGGATGAGCCGGCTGCATAATGACGCAAATGTCCTCGTGCTCGGCGGAAGGATCATAGGCAAAGACCTTGCCTCAGAGATTGTTCGGACATGGATGAACACAGACTTCGAGGGCGAACGGCATATGAAAAGGATCAATAAAATCAAGAAGATAGAGGAAACAGTAAAGAGCAATGATAGATGAAAGCCTGAAAGCCAGCGACCCTGAAGTCTTTGATGCCATAGAGAAGGAAAGAAACAGGGAGCATGAGAAGATCGTGCTTATCGCATCAGAGAACTACGCAAGCAGGGCAGTGCTTGAGGCCCAGGGATCTATCTTCACGAACAAGTATGCTGAGGGCTATCCTTCAAAGAGGTATTACGGCGGCTGCGAATATGCCGATGAAGTAGAACTGCTTGCGATAGAGCGGGCAAAGAAGATATTCGGCGCAGAGCATCTGAATGTGCAGCCTCATTCAGGCTCCCAGGCGAATATGGCAGTCTATTTTGCAGCGATCAAGCCGGGCGACACGATCTTGGGGATGAGCCTGAGCCATGGCGGCCACCTGACCCACGGCGCCTCTGTCAGCTTCTCAGGGTCGTTGTACAGAAATTTTTCCTATGGCGTGAACAAGGACGGCCTTATTGACCTTGATCAGGTGCGAAAGCTTGCGTATGAGCATAAGCCCCGCATGATCATAGTCGGCGCAAGCGCCTATTCCCGCATTATTGATTTTGAGGGCTTCTCAAGGATCGCAAAGGAAGTTGGCGCATATCTGATGGCAGATATTGCCCATATCGCAGGCCTGATCGCAGCAGGTGTCCATCCTTCGCCGGTACCCTATGCTGATTTTGTCACCTCGACCACCCATAAGACGCTCAGGGGGCCGCGCGGCGGCATGATCATGTGCAGGGCAGAGCATGCAAAGGCAGTGGACAAGGTGATCTTTCCGGGCATACAGGGGGGTCCGCTAATGCATGTGATCGCGGCAAAGGCGGTTGCATTCAAGGAGGCGATGACAGAAGAATTTACTGCATACCAGCGGCGGGTTGTCGAAAATGCAAAGACACTCGCGGATGAGCTTGTGAAGAGGGGCTTCAGCATCATCTCCGGCGGAACAGACAACCACCTTATGCTGGTTGACCTTACTAACAAAAACAGCACAGGAAAGGATGCAGAGGATGCACTCGACAAGGCAGGCATCACTGTAAACAAAAATGCCATTCCCTATGATACAAGACCGCCTGCTGTAACGAGCGGCATCAGGCTCGGCACCCCGAGCATCACTACCCGCGGTATGGGCAGGGCAGAGATGGTCGAGATAGCAGAGATCATATCCTCTGTCATAGACAACCACGCAGACCTGTCGAAGATACAGGCCTTTGCCGAGCAGGTGAAGGCTCTCTGCAACAAGTTTCCTGTCTACCGCTAAAAAATGGCCGGATCATTCCGCAGTGAGCTGCTTCCATGAAGTGCCCTTTCTGTGAGAGCCAGGAAGACAAGGTCATTGACTCGCGAGTAAGCAAGGAGGGCAATGCCATACGCCGCAGGCGCGAATGCCTGAAGTGCGGCAAACGGTTCACTTCCTACGAACGGGTCGAGGAACTGGCCCCCATGGTTATAAAAAAGGACGGACGCCGGGAGTCCTTTAATGCTGACAAGATAAGAAGCGGCCTTCTTATTGCCTGCAAAAAAAGGCCCATAGAGACTGCCAGGATTGATGAGATTGTCGAAAACATAGAAAAGAAACTTATCGGCCTCGGCGAAAAAGAGATACCCAGCTCCTCCATAGGAGAGGAGATCATGACAGCCCTCAAGGAGCTCGACAAGGTTGCCTATGTGAGGTTTGCCTCTGTGTACAGGCAGTTCAAGGATATCAATGAACTCTGGGATGAAGTGCAGACCCTCTTTGACCATCACCAAGAAAAGAGATAATGCCCACCGCTCTTCTTCTTGTCATAGAGGACGATGAGACCATCTCCTTAAGCCTGCGGTCGTATTTCGAAGGCAAGGGATACAGTGTTCTTACTGCCTCTACATGCAGGGAAGGCCTTGACATCTGCCTGAGGGAGATCCCTGATGCCGTAATCCTCGATCTCCGGCTGCCTGACGGATACGGCATTGATGTGCTTAAGAATATCAAGCAGGACTGCCCGGAGATATCCGTGATCATCATGACCGGCTACGGTGAGATAGACGATGCTGTCAGGGCCATGAAGCTTGGAGCGGAATATTTCTTTCAGAAACCGATGGCACTGGATGCGCTCTCTGCATTTGTTGAAAAGGGCATCGGCATCAAGAAGATGAAGCAGGATGCGGTCTTATGCAGGAAGACCGATTATCCGATCATCGGCAGGAGCCACCATATACAGAGCATCATTCATATGGTCAATCTCCTTGCAGCAAACCCCTCAACTACTGCGCTTATCCTTGGAGAGACCGGCACCGGCAAGGAGATTATCGCCCGCAATATCCATGCCTTAAGCAGCAGGGCTGACAGGCCTTTTGTTGCTATCAACTGCGCCGCAATCCCTGAACATATCCTTGAGAGCGAACTTTTCGGTTACGAGGCAGGCGCCTTTACTGACGCAAAAAAGACGAAGGCAGGGCTTATCGAGCTTGCTGACAGGGGAACGCTTTTTTTCGATGAGATCGGCGACATGCCTCTCAGCGCCCAGGCCAAGATACTGCGGGTGACCGAGACAAGAACCCTTAAACGGTTAGGCGGCACACGGGATATAGCCGTAGATATCCGGATAGTGGCTGCAACGAACAAAGACCTTGCCGTGATGGTCAGAAAAGGACTTTTCAGGGAAGACCTTTACTACCGCCTCAATATTATGCCTCTTCAGGCGCTGCCGTTGCGGGAGAGACCGGATGACATCCCGCTGCTGGCCGAATTTCTGCTGAAAGAGATAAAGCAGACAATCGCAAAAAAAGAGATAGGCAATCTGTCTCAGGCTTCAAACGACATACTCTGCAGCTATTCCTGGCCCGGCAATGTGAGAGAGCTGAAAAATGTGATAGAAAGGGCTGTCCTGCTCTGCCAGGGTGGGGATATCCTTCCCTATCATATCATCATCCCACAGGCAAAGCCGGAGGCAGAAGAGAGCAGGCCTCTGCCGCTCAGTGAAATAGAGAAGGCGCATATACGACAGGTGCTGCGCCTTGCAGACAACAACAGGACAAAGGCGGCTGATATGCTTGACATAGCGCGGTCGACCCTCAACGAGAAGATCAAGAAATACAACCTCAACTGACCGAAATCCGGACAATATGTCCGGCTTTCGGTCAGTTTCTGATCCTCTCTGACATCTTCATCCCATCTTCCCGAAGTTCTTGGAATTAGAAACCATTTAAAAACAGTCGGTTACATGCATGCACTGCTCTTGTCTCAGCATGAAGGTATGGCACAGGTCTTGATAAGGGGAGCGCAAGACCACATTACTGGAGGCCACAGGCATGAAAAAGATTTTGATCGTTGATGATGAACCAACGATTCTGATGACATTGTCGTATCTGCTTAGTAACGCAGATACAACGGTCATCACCAGCAGCAGGATGGAAGAGGCTGAGGAGGCTCTTTCGCGGTACACCTTTGATCTGGTGATAGCGGATATCAGACTGAGCGGCATGGAAGGCATGGAAGGACTTGAACTGCTCAGCTATGTGAAGCAGCTCAGCCCGGTGACCCATGTGATTATCATGACAGCCTACGGCTCGGACGAGATGAGGGAAGAGGCCCAAAAGAGAGGGGCTTTCCATTACTACGAGAAACCGATTGATATACCGCATCTTCTCAAGAAGGTCCAGACGCTCGATATACCGGTCACAACAAAGGCCTAACGACGAAATGTATCCAATCAGAAGGAGAGGGTATGAGATTATTGAATAAGGTATTGATCGTAGACGATTCCCAGCTTATCCATAATATGTACAGGCTCATCATGAACAGGTATCAGGGCTGCAGGATCCTTGATGCCATGAACGGCCTCGAGGCCCTGGATATTCTTTCAAGGGAGCCTGACTGCGACCTTATCCTGCTGGACATCAATATGCCTGTCATGAACGGAATCCAGTTCATGGAGAAGCTGCATGGCGAGAATCTGTACCGCCACATCCCTGTTATTGTAATCAGCACAGAAGGCAGGGAGGACGACACAGTAAGGGCGTTGAAATTAGGCGCTGCCGGCTATGTGGTAAAGCCATTCAAGCCAAATCTTCTGCATGATCTGATCGAAGCAATTATGAACAAGCAAAAGGCAGTCTCGCCTTTTGCCGAAATAAACCGTCGCAAAGAGACTGCAGCAAAGTAATCATATCACCGTGCAATCAGGCAGAGAGGATGGCATACGATAAGCATGTTCAATAATGCCGTAATAGACAGAGAGCGGATCGTCACTGAAGACGAATACAGGCTTTTCAGTGAATATATTGAACAGCGTTTCGGCTGGAGGCTGAAAAGCGGCAGAATGCTGACCTTCCATATGAGGGTGTCCCACAGGCTGGCCATACTCGGCATTGAAACATACCGTGAATATTATGACCATCTTTTATCTGATCCCAGGGGCATGGAATCTGCACTTCTGCTGTCACATCTGACGAGTCATGAGACCTGCTATTGCCATGACAGCGACCAGCTCAGGCTCCTGTCCGCACTGCTGAAAGAGTTTGGCGCATCGCACCGGTCAGGCCAGAAGAAAAGACTCAGGATATTGTCCGCAGGATCAGGCGCCGGAGAAGAGGCCTATACGCTGAGCGCCGTGGTTCATGGCTGCGGTTTTTCTCCTCCTGCATGGCATATAGAAATTATCGGTATCGACGTCAACCCTGCAGCAATAGCCAGAGCGCAGGAGGGCTGGTACCGTAGAGATGCTCTTGCTGATGCAATCAGCGACGTGATCTTCCTGAGGGAATACTTCGATGCAATGGGTGACAGGTATGTCGTAAAGCCCTATCTCAGGGAACATGTCGAATTCAGGGCTGTCAACCTTGTTGAGAGCGAATCTTTCGCCGGGCTCGGCGCAATGGACATCATATTCTGCCGGCAGGTATTGAGCGGCATGGCGGACAGCGGCATTCAGCGTCTGGCCCGCAATCTGTTCAATGCACTTTCTGATGACGGCTATCTCTTCATCTCCGCCTCCGAAAGTCTTATTCAGCACACCAGCCTGTTCGTTCCGGTCTATTTCGGCGCTTTGACCGTGTACAGGAAGAACAGCAGAAACAGGCAGGAGCAGGCCGGACTGCAGGCAGCGACAGCGCCAAAGCAGAGGGCGAAATGAAGATGCCGATGGGGTCCCATGAGATATGGAAGCTGCTGCCCGGGAAGGACTGGTGGGAGCGGCAGCAGTATATTGCCAGGCTGACCTCATATCCTGTGCACGAATACATGGAAGAGCTGGAGCAGGGCATCAGGAATGATGATGACGCAGACATCAGAAACGC
>CAYUNK010000075.1:7794-11365 GCA_964446125.1 uncultured Nitrospiraceae bacterium
GAGGTGTACCGTGCGCTCGGTGCGAAAGGTTTCCCCTCGCTTGAGAGCCTGCTTCAGGACAGCAACCACGAAGTAAGGCTCTTTGCGGTGAATATACTATGCAGTATTGCAGACCGCGGAACATTTCCCCTCCTTGAAGAAGCGATGAGGGATGCTGATTTAAACGTGCGGGCAGCTGCTGCCGAAGCCCTCGGCACAATACGAGATGAGCATGCTGTGCCGGCGCTGCAGAATGCGATTGAGGACGAACCCTGGGTAGCTATGGCAGCAATTAATTCGCTGGGGCAGATCGGCGGGGAGGCTGCGCTCAGAGTTCTGTACCGCTGCCTTGAAATGCCAGGTTTTCAGGAGACTGCGATTGGTGCGATCGGAAAAGCCGGAAAGCAGACCTCTATAAGATATCTTAAGAACTGTCTGCAGAATGCGCAGCTTTGTGAATATGCGCTCCTGGCCTTCGTGGAGATAGCCGAGCGGGAACGCGTAAGGCCGGACCCCGAGTATTTCATGCATCACATGCCTATGCTTCTTGGCCTGCTGAAGTCTGCTGAGCCCGAGACCAGAAGAGCGGCAGGCATTGCCATCAGCTGGTCGCAGAACATGGGTGTGCAGCAATGGCTGATAGAGTCAGTCAAAGACGAAGCTCTCCAGGAATATGCGGTTGCTGCGCTGCTCCAGTCCGGCAAGAGGGCAGTATGCAGTATTGTCGATGAGATGCGGGCTTCCACCGGTTCTCACAGGGCTCTCCTTGCCAAGACCCTCAGCATGCTTGGAGAACATGACGCACTGCTGCAATTTGCTCAGGACAGTGATCCTGAGATTCGGACTGAAGTGGCGCTTGCGCTTGCCTCTGTTTCGCCTCCACGGGCTCTTCAAACGCTTGAGGCTATGCTGAACGACCCTGATGAGGAAGTCAGAATGGCTGCCGGGAGGAGCCTGGTGAAGAAAGAAAAGGATATGAAATCATGAGTTTCAGATCAGTTTCAACCGGAGAACCTGGCAGGCTGTCGCTCTGCGGCAGCCTTACGATCGAAAATGCTGCCGTGATCAGACAACTGCTGCTTGGGGCATTTCGGGAGTCAGACAGGATTACCCTGGAGATCGGAGAGGATGCTGTTGCTGATGCCTCTTTTCTGCAGATACTCTGCTCGGCCTATCGAACAGCCTTTATCGGCAGGAAGACCTTTGAAGTGGATTGGTCTTCAGCTCCTGAGATCAGACTGTTGTTTGCAGGTGCCGGATACGATGCAGATGCACAATGCTCTGCCCGGGCAGATGAAGACCGGATAGCGGACAGAGGGGGACAAAATGGGTAGAAAGATCATGACGGTTGATGATTCTGCCAGTGTTCGGCAGATGGTGAGCTTTACACTGAAACAGCAGGGATATGAGGTTGCCGAGGCCGTAAATGGCGCAGAGGCTCTCAGGAAGCTCGGGCAGGAAAAGCCGGATATGCTGATCACGGATATAAATATGCCTGAGATAGACGGCATAAGCCTTATCAAAATAGTGAGGAACAATCCGGCTTACCGGTTCATTCCGATCATAATACTTACTACAGAAGCAGAGACTGAGAAGAAGGAAGCAGCAAAGGCTGCCGGAGCAACAGGATGGATCGTCAAACCGTTCCGGCCTGATCAGCTTGTCTCGGCCATAAGGAAGGTGATGGCATGAGCGACGATCTCATGCAGATCAGGGAAGCCTTCCGGATCGAGGCATCCGAGATTCTGACAGCGCTTGAAGCATCGCTCCTCGATCTTGAGAAGGACCCTGACAACATGGAGGCTGTCTCTGCCATATTCAGGTCGTTTCACACCCTTAAGGGTTCGGGCGGCATGTGCGGTTTTGATGATATCTCCGGGTTTACGCATCAGATCGAGACCGTGTATGACCTCGTCAGGAACTGGAAGATAGAGGCTGACAAAGCCCTTATTGACCTTACCCTGGCTGCCTGCGATCAGATCCGCGATTTAATGAACGCTGATCTGACCGGAAGGCAGGCAGTTGAAAATCGGACTGCGGATATCCTTGCAATGTTCCGCAGGCTCATCCCTGAGCAGAGAAAGACTCCGAAGCTGCTGAAGCAGGCCGGTCTTGCCGAAGAGATATTAAGCAGTCAGGATGTCGGGGAGAAGAAGGTGGTTTACCGAATCCGGTTCCGGCCTTCCCAAAACATTTTTTTGAACGGCACAGATCCGCTTCTGCTGCTCCAGGAACTCAGGGCAATGGGCGACTGCAGGGTTATAGCGCATACCGAAGCCATACCGGAACTGGAGATGCTGGATGCAGAAGCCTGTTATACGTACTGGGACATCATCCTGACCACAGCAGCAGGGCTCAACGTAATCCAGGATATATTTATCTTTGTACAGGATGAATCAGAGGTGAGGATAGATGTTATCGATGATGGGGCGACTCCGCTTGGGCCGGATGACTACACCAAATTTGGCGAGATCCTTGTCGAGAAGAAGGACATACGGAAAGAGGATATTGAAGAGACGCTGCGGGAGAGAAAGCGTCTTGGTGAACTTCTGGTCGAAAAGGGCCTTGTCCCTGAGTTAAGCGCGCAGTCTGCCCTTGCCGAGCAGCAGCAGGTGAAGGATGTACGTGACAACAGGCAGAAGATTGAGGCGATGATGAATATAAGGGTTGCTTCAAGGAAACTCGATAAACTGATTAACCTGGTGGGCGAGCTTGTCACTCTGCAGGCGCGGCTCAGCCAGACCGCCTCAAGCAAGGATGACCCTGAGCTCTCTCTGATTTCGGAGGAGGTTGACCGCCTGGTAGAGGAACTCAGGGAGACTGCCATGAATATGCGGATGCTGCCGATGGGCACTACGTTTGGCAAATTCAAGCGGCTTGTCAGGGACCTTGCAGCAGAACTCGGCAAGGAGGCTGAACTGCTCGCGGAAGGGGCAGAGACGGAGCTTGACAAGACGGTTATCGAGAAGCTGACCGATCCGCTGATACATATCATCAGAAACAGCATGGCCCATGGCATAGAGCTGCCTGATCAGCGCAGGCAGCTCGGCAAGCCACGAAAGGGCGCTATTCGCCTCTCTGCAACCCATTCCGGATCTTATGTCGTTATACAGGTGCAGGACGATGGTGTTGGTCTTGATATGCAGGCTATACATGCAAAGGCGCTTGAGAAGGATCTCATCAGTCCGGACGAAGAACTGAGCGAGCAGGAGATATGCAACCTGATCCTCCTGCCGGGATTTTCCACCTCCGGCAATGTCACAAGCGTATCCGGTCGCGGTGTGGGCATGGATGTGGTAAAGAAGGCCGTTGAAAGCCTCAGGGGCAAGATGGGAATAGAGAGTGTCTCCGGGAAAGGCACGATCATAACAATGAGTCTGCCCCTGACCCTGGCGATCATCGAGGGCCTTCTGGTGCAGATCGGCGCTGACAAATTCGTGATACCCCTTTCTATCGTTGAAGAATGCATAGAACTGACGGCAGAGACAGTCAGGCAACACCACGGCAGGCGCCTCGTGAACGTGCGCAGCCGGATTATACCGTACATCCGCATTCGTGAACATTTCGCAATCAATGGCAGCGAGCCTGCGAT
>CAYUNK010000076.1:0-11361 GCA_964446125.1 uncultured Nitrospiraceae bacterium
CCGAAGCCTGCCCTCGAATGTCGTAATCGAGGGTTCTTAATCGGGCATCCAGTTCCTATCTGGCTGGATTCCCGCTCAACAGACTGCGGGAATGACACTATGAGTTCTTACTAATGGCATCCTTAGTAAACCAAAAGAGGGCGATATAATACCCCGGACGGGGCAATGCATATCGAGACTTCTTTTATGATAGGCATATAGACAATGGCTAAGACAAAAACCTTCTATCAGTGCCAGGCCTGCGGGCATGGCAGTCCCAAATGGCTCGGCAAATGCCCTGACTGCAATGCCTGGAACAGCTTTGTGGAGGAGAGGGAGGCCCCCTCGGCCAGGAAGGGCTCTTTTCAGCCTGCCGTGAAGATTGAGCCGGTGCTGCTTCAGGAAATAGAGGCCATATCCGAAAGAAGAACTTCTACAGGCATTCGGGAGTTTGACCGTGTGCTTGGCGGCGGCGTGGTTTCAGGCTCTGTGATCCTTGTAGGCGGCGACCCCGGCATCGGCAAGTCAACCCTGCTGCTTCAGGCATTCTCAGGCCTTTCGAGGAGGACAGGAAAACTGCTCTATGTCTCGGGCGAGGAATCGCCCCAGCAGATAAAGATGCGGGCAGAGAGGCTGTCTATTGATTCCGAAAAGATCATACTTCTGCCCGAGACATCCCTTGAGGGCATCCTTGAGGCTGCATCAAGGATCAAGCCTGATGCCGTGGTGGTGGACTCCATCCAGACCGTCTTTACGCAGGAGCTGATGTCGGCGCCCGGTTCTGTGGGCCAGGTGCGTGAGTGCGCAGCACGGCTTATGCTCCATGCAAAACGCTGCCAGATGCCGGTCTTTCTTGTCGGTCATGTAACAAAAGACGGCACGATTGCAGGGCCGCGCGTGCTTGAGCATATTGTGGATACAGTCCTCTATTTCGAGGGGGACCGCGGACATTCGTACCGTGTTCTTCGGACGATCAAGAACCGCTTCGGCTCGACCAATGAGATAGGCATCTTCGAGATGTCGGATGCGGGCCTGAGGGAGGTGGCCAACCCTTCGGAGCTTTTCCTTTCAGAGAGGCCGCAGAATGTCTCCGGCTCGACAGTTGTGGCCTGCCTTGAAGGCACGAGGCCGCTCATGGTCGAGATACAGGCTCTTGTCTCCCAGACAAACTTCGGCATGCCCAGGAGGACATCTATCGGGGTTGACTATAACAGGGTGAACCTCCTGACAGCAGTCCTTGAAAAGAGGGCCGGCCTTCATCTTGGCGGCATGGACATATTTATAAATATTGTCGGCGGCCTCAAGATCATAGAGCCTGCAGTTGACCTCGGAATTATCGCCACAATCGCATCATCTACAAGGGAAAAGCCGGTTGATCCGGGGACCTGTGTCTTTGGCGAGATCGGGCTTTCAGGCGAGATAAGGGCTGTGGCCCAGGCAGAAGTCCGGCTGAAAGAGGCTGCGAAGATAGGATTTAAGCGGGCTGTGATACCTGCAGGCAACGCAGAAAAGATCAGGACAGCTCAGGATATCGAGGTGACAGGGGTGAGAGACTGTGACGATTTTCTTAAGGCTGTTCTTTATTAGTCTCGTCATGTCTGCAGCCGCATGCGCACCAGGCAGGGATGAAACACCTGCTGCCTGGAAGCAGAGCCCTGAAGTTGTTCTTGCAGGCCTGAGGTCAATAGAGAAGATAGATGCGGCAATGACCGTAGTATTTGAAAAGCCCGACTCTGAGATGCACGGCAACGCAGTCCTTGACGTTGCACGCAATGGCGACATGCATATGAAGGTCTATTCCCTTGGAATATTGGGCATCGAGATTACCTCAAAGAATGGCCGGGTAAACAGCACGCCCAGACTCGACAGGTCCCGGAGCGTCATTCTTACCCAGGGGATAAGGGACAGCCTCTTTTGGTGGGATCTTGCAGATGCTGCAGTCCGGCAGGAGGAGGATCTTCTTATCCTTCAGAACTCAAACAGGCAGGTTATGGTTGACCATAAGACGATGCTTCCCCAAAAGCAGATCATAACGTTTGATGACAACAGGCAGTTGCAGGTCTTTTATGACAGTCCTATGCAGGCAGATGGCCTTTGGTATCAGTCAAAGATGAGGATAGAACTCTCCCGGTACGCTGTGACGCTGACTGTCCGGGAGATTACGTTTGCGGGGCTGCGTTAGCCCTCAAGCCCCAGGTCTATAGCTACAGTCTTGATTATCGAATCGTCTACCGTCGGATTCTTAAACAGAAATCCTTCCAAAAGGGCATTATCACAGATCGTATTGATCAACCTTGGAATGCCGTTAGAGTATTTATAGATAAGAGCTATGGCCTTGTCAGTAAAAATATCCATGTCGCCACCCGCCACTTTCATCCTGTGCTGGATATAGTCCCCGGTATCTGCCTCTGAATATGCATTCAGCCTTATCCTGATGGCGACCCTCTGCTTGAGAGGCTCGTCAAGAGAGAGCACCTGGTCGAGGTCAGGAAGTCCGAAGAAGACAAAGTTGACCATCTTGCCCTCAGATGTCTCCATATTCAGAAGGCCCCGGAATTCTTCCATGATTTCAGATGAGTTAAGCATCTGCACTTCATCCATCAGCACGACAGCCCTCCTGCCCTGTTCGTTGATCTCATGGAGTCTGCGGTAGATCTCGGCAAGCAGTTCTATTTTGGAGTCAGGGACATTCTTGACCCCAAGCTGTATGGCAAATTTCTTGAACAGCCACTCGGAGCTGACTGACGAGTGGATGATTACAAGAAGCGCTGCCTCATAATGTTCCTCATCGAGTTCCTCAAGGATTTTCCTCGCAAGCGTGGTCTTGCCAGCGCCTATGTTGCCTATTACGACAGCAAGGCCTTTTCTTGAGTCAATGGCATATTTAAGCTTGGCCAGGGCCTGCGACTGCTCTGGACTGTTATAGTAGAACCTGCTGTCCACGACATTCGAAAACGGATGCTCTGCAAGCTTAAAATACTCGAGATAGTCCATGCCTTAGAGATAGGATACCCTATCCTTCCTTTCTTTGGGCTTTTCTTTCACCTGTTCTTTTTCGACGTTCAACGTCAACTTAGCCCTAAGCTGACTCATTTTATCAGAAACGTCCCGAAATTTGGCATTCCATCCGTATACGCCGGTAAATAAATCGAGCGCCTCTTCCAGACTGCCGTTTTTCTCATATGCAACTGCCAGGTCGTATGTAAGCGCCCAGTAGGAGTCATCTTTTTCCCTGATATCGTCCCTTGCCCTTTTCAGCACATCAACAGCAAGGGAATAGAGGCCCTTTTCCATGTAGCAGACCCCCAGCATGGAAGATGACTGGATGAATCTGGCAGGATCATCCCGCGACGTCTGAAATTCCTTGATGGCATCGTCAATAAGCCCCATCTCTTTATATGCAATGCCGAGGTTATAATGAGTTTCCGAATCTTCGTTTTCGAGCTCTTTTTCGAGACCTTTCTTGAACTCCTGAAATATTTCGAGCACATCATTGTCAAGCGCAGGTTCAGGAAGTTCCTGGGCATCAACGAGGTCGTCGGCAGAAAAATTGAACGTTTCGAAGGCAGTTCCCCCAGGAGGTTCAGCGCCTGTTGATATGGACTCATCTGCAGGGGTCTTTTCTGTCTGAATCGGAGCTGTTTCTTCGGCCTCTTCAAAGGCAGCGAACATTTCATTCCTGTCTAAGCGATCATCCGTCTCCTGCTGACTGCTCCTGCCGGGCATTGCAGAGTCTTCACCTGTCTCGGCTGTTTCATGCAGGGTCAGTTCATCCAGATCTCTGATGAGCTCAGGCATCTCAAGGCTGCCATGCAGATCTTCGGCCCCTGCCGCTTCGTCAAATTCGGCGCTGAGGTCGGTCTGGCCCAGTGAGACCAGACGCTCACGGATATCTTCATTTTCCGGAAAAAGCTTCAGCAGTTTTTCAAGAATGCTGATCGCTTCTGTTACAAGGCCCTGGCGGGAATAAAAATCAGCCTCAGCAATCTCTTCTTCATAGTCTTCGATATCTGGCTCTTCTGAGGATACAGTCTCCCCTATACCGGCCGGCCCGCCTGCGGTAATTGAAGGCTTCTCTGCGTGGGGGGCAGCGTCCATTCGTGCAAGCCGCGGATCTTCCGGGCTGAGGTCGAGGGCCTCTTTCAGTACCTGTTCGGCATTTGTCTCATCGCCCATACGTTTGTACAGTTCATTCAGGATAAGGCATTCGGTTACGAGGGCTTGCCTGTTATGCGTGTCTGCATAGACGGATTTAAGGCGGATATGAACGTTGATATCTTCCGGAAATCTCTGCTTTAATTCCTCCAGAAGACGCTGAGCTTCGTTGAGAAGACCATAGCGGAAAAAAATATCAGCCTCAGTTATCACCTCGTCAAGCGCCTTTTCCGCTCTTAGCGTGATGCCTTCGGGTTTTGTCTTATCATCATCCTTGGGCTCAAACTGTTCCTTAATCGTCTCTGCAGGGGTTTCAAGCAGGTTCGGGTCAAGCTCAACCTCATCCGTAAAGAAATCGGACTGTGTGAATATGTCCATATCGGGGGTCGAGGACATTTCCCTCTCAATTTCCATATCCGGGATTTCGATCTGCCCCGTTGGTTCGTGTTGGGCGGCAGATTCAGGCATCATCAACTCAGGCTCAGGAACTGAAAGCCTTTGTATTACTTCCGGATTTGAAGGATCTATTCCCTGCGCCTCGGTATAGCAGGCGCGTGCGTCGTCTTCAAGACCCTTTTCCGAATACAGATCACCGATAGAGATCAATTCTGCCACTGCGAGGTCATCTTCATTTTGCTGTCTGTAGAGCGATACAAGTCTCTTGCCGGTTTCAAACGGTTCAATGGCCCTGAAGGTGTTGAGGAAGCCGATTGCATCTTCAGCATTCTGTTTGAGAAGGAATTCATCAAGGATAGGCAGGTATTGCGACCAGGCCAATTCGGGCTTATCGGACTTCAGGTAAAGCTCTCCCAACATGCTGCGCGCCTTAATGTTATTGGGTTCTATTTCTGCTATTCGCTTCAGGCATTTCTCGCAAAGACCTTTATTGTCGGAGATAAGGGCAAGGTCTGTGCACCTGAAGAGGATGTCAATGTCTCCGGGGAAAAGCACTATTGCATCTTTCATCTGCTCGACCGCCTGCTGCAACTGTCCGGTCTGTTCATAGACACGGCTGAGACCAAGAGCAGCCTCTTTATTCAAGGGCTCTGTTTCAAGGGCCTTGAGGAAGAATTCCCTGGCCTTTTGAATATCTCCTTTTTCATCATGTATCCTGGCGATATGGGTGAATTCACTTGCCGCATCTGATTTGAGGCCTTCCCTCAGATAAATATCTGCCACCTTGACCCTGAGGGGAATATTTGCAGGTGAAAGGGACAGGATTTTAGAGTATACATCGAGGATCTCATCCTTCCTGCCTTCTTTCGTAAGGATATCCGCAACAACAAGGTAATATTTGATGGCTTCAGCAAGCATGCCCCTTTCTTCACAGATCTCCCCAAAGACGATGAGCGCATCAGTATTGGCAGGCTGGATGTTTAATATCTTTTTGCAGAGCGCCTGTGCCTTTTGGGAAAACCCTTCTGCCCTGAAGAAGATGGCTGCTTTCTGGTAATACTCTATGGCAGACTTTTGGCTGCCTTTTTTCAGGTATATGTCACCTATCATGTTGTAGGTGTTTCCGTCAGGACTCTCTTTGACAAGTTTATCCAATTCGGAAATAGCCTTGTCAAAAGCGCCTTTGGCTAAATACTTCTGAGCTTCTTTCAGGATGAGCGATTTGTCTATCATTCAGATGTCTTTAATTTTATCGCACAGCAAGAAAAAGTGTCAATAAAAACAACGGGTTATTTGTCTTTCCCCCGCATTTCCGGCAAGCGACAGAGCTTTTCGGAAATGGCTTCAAAGGCGGTTATCATGGTTGTGCGGCGTTCTGTTATTTTTTGGAGCAGTTCCATGAACTTTCTGAGTTCAGGGGCTGATGTCTGTCTCATGATCTGCTCCATCAGAGACTCACAGAAAAACCAGGTGCAGCGATAAGGTCTCCTTGACCGTTTTCTTAGGCATCCCTGCATGCCCAGGAACCTGCAGGCATCTGTATCGGCGATCAGGGGATCATCATCCGGTATGTCTATGCCGAGGGCTGCCATGAAGATCAGATCGCTCCGGTCAAACCTTGAATGTCTGTTGACGCAGCAGACCGAGGCACATTCCGGACATGCTGCTACAGTGTATGCCTCTATGACAGGGCTGATCGTCTCGATCAGGATTTCTGCCTGCCGCGCTGTACTGCTGACCTCTGCGAGCGCATCTGCCTGATCAGAAAAGAGCTTTTGTATGCTGCCCTGCATTATTAATTATACGTGAAGCAGGATGGTTTCAAAAAGCCGCTGCTATTGAGTACAATACTGCTGTGAAAGATACGAAGATTATATGCCGGGCCTGCAGCGGAAAGATAGGCCTGCAATTCGGTTGAAGGGCGATCATCCTGCGCTGCATGGACTGCGGCAAGCGATACAGCATAGCAGACTATGCGGACGAACTTGACCAGGAAACCTGGGATTTGATCTCTACCCGGCCATGCAACAGGGCATGAGCATCTTTTTGCCCCTTCTCGATTCTGACAGGAGTCTCCTTGAGGCTGCTGTCCGTGACGTACGGACTCTCTATGATCGCATGGACAGGGCTTATGAGAAGTCTGCTTCCTGCTATGGTTTTTCCTGCAAGGGCTGCCATGAGAGCTGCTGCGAAGAGCGCTTTTATCACTATACTCTTTCCGAGTTTCTGTATCTGATGCAGGGCATACAGAGACTCGATGCCCGGCAGATGACATTGATATTTTCAAGGTCAAAAGAGGTGGCAGACCAGTACGGCAGTGATGACAGAGAGGGACAGGCCGGAAGGCTGCTATGCCCTCTTAACAGCAATGGGCTCTGCAGCCTGTATGATTGCAGGCCTATGATCTGCAGGCTCCACGGTGTTCCATACAGAATGCTAAGACCGGACGGCACCATGGTTCGGGGCGGCGGCTGCCATATGGTTGACTGGGATAAGTCCCTGGAAGAGACTGCCGACTGTGTTGTTGACAGGTCGTGTCTTTACCGGGAGCTTTCGGGCATCGAGATCGAACTGAGGCAGAGACTCGGCTTTGGACATCGAATAAAGATGACGGTAGCTGAGATGATAGTTGAAATCAAGGAACTGCTTGCAGGAGCCGCATAGCAGTCATCAGAATGCCATGACAATTGGCTGTTGATCGTTGTACTATACATACTTAATAATGGTTTCATTATAGTATTGACGCTCAATAACTCCCCCCTGCCCCCTCTTGCCCCAAGAGGGGGAGTGAATCCTCCCCTTAAGATAAGGGGAGGTGGGAGGGGTTATGCTCAGAGTATTTTGGGGCTGTTAATAAGACTACATTACAGGGGGAATTATGAGTATAAGAGAAAACATGTATCAGGTCGTTGATCTCATTAAGCCAGGGCATATCCTTGTTAGCGTTTTTGACAAGACAGGGCTCGATGAACTGATCAAGGGCATACTTGAGGCGAATCCTTATGCCAGGTTTTACTCTACCGGCGGAACAGGCAAAAAGATAGCTGAGATCCTCGGGGCCGGGGCGTCGAACAACTATATTTCGGTCGAGGAGTTTACCGGCGCGCCTGAGATGGAGGGAGGGCTGGTCAAGACGCTGCATCCCAAGATCCATGCAGGTCTGCTTGCAGAGCGGGGCAACCCAGCTCATGAAGAATATCTCTATAAAACGCTTGCTGCAGGCAGCAGGTATGCTGGAGTATATTTCGATATTTTTGTCGGCAACCTCTATCCCTTCACCTCTGTAATAGAAAAGGCGGAGACGACAGCCGAGACAGCGCGGGTGAATATAGATATCGGAGGCCCTGCCATGACAATGGCCTCTGCAAAGAACTGGCACGGCATTGCCGCGCTCACCTCGCCGGCCCAGTATGCTGATTTTCTCGCACAGATGAAGTACAACGGAGGGAGGATAAGCCTTGAGCAGCGGTTCTGCCTTGCGGCGCAGGCTATGAAATCCATCGGACAATACCGTTCAGCGATCGGCAGTTACTTTTCGGGGCTCGATTTTCAGAAAGACGTAAAACCGCTGCTGAATATGAAATAGACAGAGCCTTATCAGTTGCACCGGCAACAGGAAGATATGCGGCATGATGAAAAAATTATATTGGGGATGCGGGTGAGCCATTAAATGAAGACAGCTTATTTTGACTGTTTTTCCGGGGTCAGCGGAGACATGTGCCTTGGCGCTCTGGTTGACGCAGGCGTGCCGCTCAAAGAGATCGAAAGAGGACTGAAGAAACTTAAACTCGCCGGATACAGCATCAGGCAACAGAAGGTGTTGAGGTGTGGAATTGCTGCAACGAAGGTGGATGTAATACTCAAAGCAGGCTCCGGCAGGAAACATCCGGAATTAAGAAGATGGAAAGATATACAGAAGATTATCGGAGAATCCTCACTGACTGAGAAGGTCAGAAACCAGGGCCTTCAGATTTTCAGGAATCTTTTTGAGGCAGAGGCAAAGGTGCATGGCAGCACGATCAACAAGACGCACCTTCATGAACTCGGCTCTGTTGACTGCCTTGTGGATATATTCGGCACGCTTATCGGTCTTTCGATGCTCGGCGTTGAAGAGGTCTATTCATCGCCAATCAACCTCGGGGGAGGCTCAATAATGACCTCGCATGGCATGCTGCCTGTGCCTGCGCCGGCGACTGCAGAACTCCTGAAAGGGATTCCCACTTATTCAACAGGCCCTGAATACGAGATGACAACACCTACAGGCGCTGTGCTGCTGAGGACGCTTTCTTCCGGATTCGGCAGCCAGCCATTGTTATCTTCTGAGACGATCGGCATAGGCGCAGGAGGCAGGGACCCTGAAGAACGTCCGAACGTCCTCCGTATTATTGTCGGCGGGGCAGACTGTCTCATCCAGGATGAGACGGTGATGGTGATAGAGACAAATATAGATGACATGAATCCGCAGATCTATGGTTATGTTATGGAGCGGCTGTTTGAGGCCGGGGCTCTCGATGTCTTCCTGACGCAGGTGATCATGAAGAAATCACGGCCAGGCGTTCTTCTTACCGCACTCTGCAGCCCTGAGAAAAAAGATGTGATTGTCCGTATAATTCTTTGTGAGACCAGCACCCTTGGTGTGCGCCTTTCAGTCGCCTCAAGGGTGAAAATGCAGCGTCAGATCAGGAAGGTCAGCACATCATACGGGAAGGTGAGGTTAAAGACGTCAACACTTGGCAATTCTGTAAAGATGACGCCGGAATACGAAGACTGCAGGATGATCGCCCGAAAAACCGGACTGCCGTTGTTTGAGGTGATGGATACTGTCCGGAAAGCCAACAGGGGCAAACAGAATGGCTGAGGGAATCACCGTCAGGATCCTGGGCGACTATGGCCCGTTTTCCCGCATGGGCAAGAGTATCGGATACCTGGTTGGCCTGGGCAGTTCCCAGTATCTCCTTGACTGCGGCACACCGCTTTTCCAGCAGATAGGCGGCCATGGCCTCAAAAATATCAGGGGCCTGATCATTACCCATTGCCATGACGACCACAAGAGATGGTTTTCCGATCTTGCCCTGTTCAATATGTATGCCCCTGATTTTGCAACAAAGCTTTTTTTGCTGACCAGTGAGCAGGTCGGAGAGGAGCTGAAAAGGGCTTCAGGGCCTGCGCTTGAGCGCAGCCTTTCTGCTGACGGGAAAAAGGTGACAGATATCCCCTATGAGGACTATATAGATCATGCGCTGCTCGGACCGCGGGCCAAATACAGGATTGTATCAGCAGGGAAGGCTGATGGGCAGTCAGCCCTTATTGTTGAAGGCCCCGACAGGAAACCGGTTGGGCCTGATCGCGCAAAGATCGTTATCAGCAGCGGTACCGGGCTTGCGCGCATGCTCTTCAGAGACCCGGAATCGAAGGAGTGGGTTGAGCCGGAATCGTTCTATTCATTTTCCTCCGATATATTTTACGAGCAGCAGAAGAATCCCTATATGGATCCGGAGGGCTTTACGATAGAGGCCTTTAATGCCCCGGTCTGGCACGGCATTCCGGGCATAGGCCTGAAGTTCAGCAATGGGGCCGAATCACTGCTTTTCAGTTCTGACACTGTGCATGATATTGACCTCTGGAAGGAACTCGCAGATGAAAAACGGGTTCCACGGCATACTATGCCTCAGGATGAGTTCGAGACTTCTTCCCTGCTTTTTGGCGATATCAATGACTTTATTGAGCGGGCCTGGAGCAGGCAGCGATATGAAGATGCCCTGCATATGTATGATTCAGGAATAGTGATACATGACATTGCTGCGAAAAAGAGCGGAGTTCATACAGACTATGTTCGCCTTAAGCATACTGTGCTGAACAGGCAGAAGTCTATCCTCACCCACAGCCCTGACAAGATCACCTCCGAATGGGTGCTAAGCAGGACAGATAAAGTATTCAGGGTGATCGGAGATGATTTTTTCGAGGTTGTCGGTGAGTCACTCTACCCCTTTAATGCCGATATATATCATAAGGAGGGCGGCCGATATTATGTGGGATACAGAAATCAGTGCGGCGCGTTCATTGTATATGAGCATGAAGGCCTGCTTACCCTTGCACAAGATGACGGCAGGGGCAGGCCCCTTTTCCGGGTAGATCTGTACGAAGACATCGGCGGCAGATATTTTCCGAAACTTGACAATGACAATGATATCTATTTTCAGCGCAAAGACGGCCTTGTGGAGCGGATCGTTTTTTCGGAGCGAGGCAGCAGGGGGGAAATAGTGGCCTGCCATCGGGACAGCCTCTTAAAGAGATAATGGATTGCTGTGAATGTGAGCGGACAGTTTCCTGCGCCATTCTTGACAGGGTTTTTCCTTACCTCTTATAATTAAGGCTCACTGTTTTCGATATGCGCCTGTAGCTCAGTTGGATAGAGCAACTGCCTTCTAAGCAGTAGGCCACAGGTTCGAATCCTGTCAGGCGTACCAATTCCGCATCTCAATATGAATGGCGCAGCGAGGCCTGACTGATGCCGGGGTGCTATGATTTTTCGGGAGTATCGTTTATACTATTTATCAGTCAGCAGTATTGATCAGCAGGAATTTCTATGGTGGGTGTAGCTCAGTTGGTTAGAGCACCAGGTTGTGGCCCTGGTGGTCGGGGGTTCGAGCCCCCTCACTCACCCCATTTAACATCTGCCTGCTATTTTGCAGGAAAAAGATAGGGTTTCGGCAGCAAGCTGTTCAGGGTCTTATCCTGACCGATATTTACAGTTTCTGCATGCGCCTGTAGCTCAGTGGATAGAGCATCAGCCTCCGGAGCTGAGGGCCGGAGGTTCGAATCCTCTCAGGC
>CAYUNK010000077.1:0-11221 GCA_964446125.1 uncultured Nitrospiraceae bacterium
GCGGGCTGACCTTGTAACCGAGATGAAGGATCTGAAACATTATTCAAATAAGGGCGTAAAGGCAAGAACAGGCATCGAAAAATAAGCGGACATCCGGTTTTGATAACCCGGCAGGCTGCATTAGATAGGCCCCTGAAACACCAGGAGCCCATCCAACGCGCACGGCAATGAGTGATTAAGGCTTCTGGATATAGATTTCCCAGCTTTCGCCTGTTTTTACCACCTCAATCGGCATTCCCTTGCTCTCTGCAAACCTCGGAAGAGAATCCTCAGCCGATGCCGGTGCATCGCAGAGGATCTTCAGGACTCCGCCGTTGGGGAGCTTTTCAAGAGCCTTCTTGGTGAGCACAAGCGGATATGGGCATACCCTTCCAAGTACGTCAAGAACCTCTGCCGGTGTCTGTGCTTTTAAATCTGCCATGTTTAATACCTCCGTTATTTGATTAAAAGAAGAGGAGATGGTTGCAAGATTCCATCGCCTTCTGGATTTCTGCATACGGGACGATCTGGAGTTTTTTATCAGCGCCCATCTCTTCTGCATCGAGCAGTCTGTCTTCAGCAATGCCGAAGCTATCGAGGTCTTCCTTGCATACCAGCATGTCAAGGTCAACGAGCAGGCTATTTTTTCCGTGAGATTCTATGCTTGTTACGCCGTAATTGTCCATCGCCTTCTGGTCCTTTAACAGATTCAGGACTCCCTCGCCTGTAAAGCAGACAGTAGGAATAACATTCTGGCCGTCCTCAAGCAGCATCTCAACGACCTGCCATGATATGGCATGCGTAAGGCCAAGGGTTGATGTTTCGCTTTTGTAGGGCGGCCTCTGTATCACAAATGCGCAGGTTACGTTCGACATAACTATTCACCTCCTACATGCAGCACTCTGTCGCTGCCATGAATCTTGGCAAGATACCAGTGCATTGCATTCCACTGTATGCCTTCGATTGCATCAGGCTTCTGAATTCCCCTTGCAAGTGCGCAGGCCTCGCATTCGCAGACCTCTACACCCTTCTTCAATAACTCCAGAACCGGCTTCTCGCCTGTTGAGTAATCCTTCAGATGCTTCTGATGATTCTTCCCGAGCGCTGTTGCATTGCCGCTCAGCCAGAGATTCACCTTATGTCCCTTGTCAGCTGCAGCGTCTGCAAGCTTCAGGGTAAAATCAAGGCTTTTTGAGCCGACCAGTGAAGCGAAACAGCCTATTGTAAGCGTTCCCATATATTCCTCCTATATCCAGGCCAATTTTTCATAATCGTTAAAGATCAGATCCACTACATCGCTGTATGTAACAACCTTCACACGCTTGTCCACATCAGACTCAGCCAGGCCCCTGGTTGCAATATCTTCAGCAAGCACATAAAGATTTTCTGTCTTGTCCAGCAGGGATGAGGCCTTGCCGTTTTCCTTCAGTGTTGCATGGTATACGCCGTTCTGGACAAAAATAAATCCCAGCTTATCAGCTGTAAGCCTGTCAACGGTTGCCGGAACATTCTTATAGTCATTAATAAAAACTCCCATCTTCATAGACCTGCCTCCTAATTAAGGTTTATTAAAAAAGCACTGTTTCATAGCAGTCAGAAGGATCACCAGCCAAATCATCAATACTGATCGCCCCGTTGCTGCTGCTCCTGAACTTGCAGCCAAAAGGCTGGGCAGCCTCTCAGGATGCCCGCCCTGAAAGGCCGTTACATCTCAGTAAGGGTCACTGCGCCTGACGGGCAGACGCTCGTGCAGGTCTGGCAGCCTTCGCAATCATCAGCGCGTGTGGCAGAAGCCTTGCCGCCCACCATGTCAAACACGCTTACAGGGCAGTTGTTTGAGCATTCCTCGCATCCTGTGCAGGTATCTGCATTAACAGCTAATAAATACATTACATTTCCTCCTTTTCTATGAAGTAAGTCCTGATATTTGCATACATCAGCATGCAACAGGTTATAACCTTGTCAGTGCTCAACCGCCGGATTTTCTTCCCTCACCGCAATCGCCACTTTATACAACAGTGTCAGCACCAATAACCCGATAGCGTAAACGCCGAATGTGATCGCAAGCTCCGGCATGGTCGGCGCATATTCAGTCACCCGCTCAAAGGGGTTCGGCACAAACCCGCCGATAACAAGCCCCATGCCCTTGTCTATCCATGCGGCGATTATAACAGCTATAAGCGCAAGCTTCAGAGTCCCTTCGTTCTGGCGTGTAGAGGGGTTTACCAGAAGCGCAATGCCTGCAATGGCAAGCACAGCAGCACTCCACATCCAGGGCACAAGGCTGGTGTGGCCGTCAAGGCCGGCAAAGAGATATGCAATCGGGTGTGCATGGCCCGGGATGCCGCTATAGAATGCTGTAAATACCTCAAGCAGAAAGAAAAAGACATTTGCGCACATTGCATAGGTGACGATCTTCGCAAGGGCCTGTATTGCCTCCCTGCCGGGGTCAAACTTGCTGAACTTCTTCACAAGAAGGGCAAGAAGGATCAGGATGGCAGGGCCGGCTGCAAATGCTGAGGCAAGGAACCTGGCTGCCATGATTGCGGTAAGCCAGAGATGCCTGCCCGGAAGTCCGGCATAGAGAAATGCCGTAACAGTATGAATACTGACTGCCCAGGGAATCGAAAGATAGATCAAGGGTTTGACCCACTTGGGCGGCCCCACCTGTTTCTGATCTGCTGCAAGCGTTGTCCATCCGATTATTATATTCAGAAACAGATACCCGTTCAGCACAAGCGCATCCCAGAACATAACCGAGTTCAGTGTCGGATGAAGAACAACATTCATTACCCTCATCGGCTGTCCCATATCAACCAGGATGAAGAGCATGCACATGATGACTGCAGAAACGGCAAGAAACTCACCAAGGATAACAATCTTGCCGAACTTTTTGTAATCGTGCAGATAGTAGGGTATAACGAGCATCACGGCTGACGCTGCCACTCCGACGAGGAACGTAAACTGGGCAATATAAAATCCCCAGGAAACATCCCTGCTCAGTCCGGTAATGCCCAAGCCTTCATTCAACTGCTTCATATACGCAAGAAAACCGATGCCTATTACTGCAAGCAGGAAGAATATCCATGCCCAGTATCTGTTGCTGCCGCTCAGGGCCCTTTCAAACATGCTCGCCACCTCCAATCACATAGTAGATGCCCGGCTGGGTTCCGAGTTCGGGCTTGCGACGTATCGTATACTTTTCGGCAAGCAGCCTTCTGACCTCAGATGCAGGGTCTTCCAGGTCTCCAAACACGATTGCGCCGTTTGATGCCTCGGCGCAGGCCGGCTGCTTTCCTACTGCGAGCCTTTCATAGCAGGCCGTGCATTTTTCGACAACTCCTATCATGCGGGTCGGAAACTCCTTGTTCTCGACCTTGATGGCATTGTCCTTGCGCGGGTCAACGTAGTTAAAGCTTCTTGCGCCGTAGGGACAGGCCGCCATGCAGAACCTGCAGCCTATGCAGCGATGCATGTCCTGCATCACTATGCCGTCGCTTTTGCGTTTGAATGTTGCCTGGGTCGGACAGACCCTGACGCATGCAGGGTTGGCGCAATGGTTGCAAAAGAGCAGGAAATTCTTCTCCCGCAGCTCATTATTCATAAGCTTGTCTTCTGCCATGCTTGGAAAGGTATGCTCATAGTCATCCTTCCATATCCATTTTATCTCATGCTTCGGATTGCTCAGGGTCGGAACATTGTGGATGTCATGACAGGCGTCTATGCACTTCTGGTAATCCTCATCTGTCCTGAGTTTGCTTACATCCACCACAAAACCCCAGCGCTTTGCCTTAAGCCCCTTCGGGTCAGGGGAAGACTGTGAAGCCTCAAGACCGCCCCTGCCAAGACTGGTAAGGGCTGCAGCGCTGCCGACACCAAGGATCGTGGAAACACTTGCCAATTTCAGAAACTGCCGTCTGTCCATGCTCATAATGTTTCCTCCTTTGGCGCGATATGGCAGCCCCAGCAATACGGTTTCACAGCCATGTAGTTATGGCATTTATCGCAGAACTCTTTTTTATTGGAGTGGCATTTCATGCAGGTATTCTGGAGGCTCATCTCATACTGTCTGCCGTTTGACCTGCTTGTATAGAGCCGGTTTCCGTTTCTGACAACCTCGTCCCGCCAGTCGTTGAGGAGCTGCATATGTTCTGACCTCATAAACTCCCTGGTCTCCACGCACTGCTTTACCGCCATGGCATTGATCTCCGGCGTATCAAGGCTCGGCTCGATCTTTACGCTCGCCCTGCCGATGTTCAGCAGGAAAGGTAATGCAGCCATAATAAAGAAGACTGCAAGCCCTGCTATTATCTTTCCGGAATTATACATTAGTCAGCACCTCCCTTTCCGGGGAGCGGTTCACCGCGCAGGTTCGTCTCCCTTTCCTTCTCTCCTGTCATGATCAGGGCATTCGCCACAAGCTCATGCACGCCCGTGACGCGGGTGCCGGGAACCCAGTAGTCCATGGAAGCAGAGAGCGTTGCCCTGTCAATAGCACAGATATTTGCGAGCATATTAACGCCATGCTGCTTGACAACATGCTTTACCGCATTTGCCCTCGGCAGGCCGCCCCGCATCCTGATCTCCATATTTTCACTTGCGTTCAGACCGGTGCCGCTGCCGCAGCAGAAGGTCCGCTCCCTGATCGTATTGTCAGGCATCTCATGGAACTTGTTGCATACGCTATTTATGATATAGCGCGGCTCCTCGAGAAGGCCCATGCCCCTGGCAGTATTGCAGGAGTCATGATACGTTACAACAAGATCATCGTTTCTGGTCGGATCGAGCCTCAGCTTGCCGTTTTTGATCAGGTCTGCCGTAAACTCAGTGACATGGATCATCTTGGTCGAGGCGGCATTATCAAAAACTGTCCCGGTGATCGGGGATTTCGGCACTTCCATGAAATCGGCCGGACCGTTCCATGTATCCATGTACTGCTGCAGGACCCTCCACATATGGCCGCATTCGCCGCCAATAATATACTTGACTCCGAGTCTCTTTGCCTCGGCATAGATCTTCGAATTAAGCCTCTTGGCCATCTCGTTCGAGGTGAAAAGACCGAAGTTGCCGCCTTCTGACGCATAGGTTGACCATGTATAATCAATCCCTATTTCATGGAAGAGCATCATATAGCCCATTGCAGTAAACGTGCCGGGGTCGGCAAAGAGGTCGCCTGAGGGCGTCACAAAGAGGATCTCGGCGCCCTTCCTGTTGAAAGACGGGTTGATCCTGATGCCGGTGATCGTCTCTATATCGTCAATCATGCCCTCAACGCTGTTCATGATCGCATGAGGCTCAAGACCGAGGTGATTGCCCTTCATATAGCAGTTTGCAACCGGCCCTGATATCCAGTCGGTATTTAGGCCAAGGAGATTGGTAAACTCCCGTGCCATCATTGTGATCTCTGCCGTGTCTATGCCATAAGGGCAGAAGACGGAACAGCGCCTGCATTCTGTGCATTGGTAGAAATAATACCACCACTCCTTAAGCACATTAAGGTCAAGCTCACGCGCGCCTGCCAGTCTGCCGAGGTATTTGCCCGAGTTAGTGAAATATTTCCTGTAAACAGACCGCATCAGCTCGGCCCTCAGCACCGGCATATTCTTTGGATCTCCGCCGCCTATGTAAAAGTGGCACTTGTCGGCGCAGGCGCCGCATCTGACGCATATGTCCATGAATATCTTGAAAGACCGGTATTTGGAAAGCCTGTCTGCCATTGCCTCAAGCACGGTTCCTTCCCAGTCCTGGGGAAGTTTCCAGTTGTCCTCGACAGGCGTCCAGTCCCGCGCATTGGGGAAATCCACGATCTTCAGATTCTTTCCTTTTGCCCCCCAGCAGAAATTGCCGGGCTTCAGTTCGACCGGTCTGTCCATCCAGTCTTCAGACGGCGACGGTGAATAATCTATGTTCATCAGTTCTTCTGGTTTTGGAAGTTTTGCCATGATTACTCCTTTTCGACCGGCAGACCGGCCTTCTTCATCTTCTCCCTGAACTCCTCCTCATATTCCTCGTACGTATGAACATGCACGGGGTAATTCCAGGGGTTGATATGCCGGACCATTCTGCTGTCGTTCGCCATATTTCTTGTCGGGCTCAGGAAGACTCCTCCCATATGCATCAGCTTGCTGAAGGGGAAATAGATCAGAAGAGTGCAGATCAGGAAAAGGTGTACATAGAATATAGGGCCTATGCCCTGCGGTATAATAGGGCTGAGGCTGATAAGTCCCATCGAAAACTGCTTTACCGCCACAATATGCACTTTAAAGAAATAGCGCATGAGAATGCCTGAGAGCGCGATGCCAAATATAAGGAAGAGAGGGAAAAAGTCAGATGAAAGAGAGATGTATCTGATCTGGGGCAGATAGACCCTCCTGATCAGCAGGAACGTTACTGCGCCGAGGATCACCGCATCCGTCATATAAAAGAGCGGCACTCCCACCTGAAAAAAGCTGTCCAGCCCCTCCATCATCCTCAGGACTGACGGCACATCCTGCATAAAAAAGCGGAAATGCCTCACAAAGATAAAGAGAAATGACCAGTGGAATGCCAGGCCCGCGAGCCAGAGCAGTTTCTCGGAACCGTATACGATCTTTCCTTCCTTCATCTCTGTCCTGAGGTTCCTGAAGAGGGAGCGGAAGAAGAACACTTCAAGAAGCATCCTGCCTATGACCTGCAGGGTTGTTGCCGGGTTTTCAAGTTTGTCATGTTTTATCCACGGAAGGCTCTTTTGCTGCCCGCATGTCGTAGGAATGCAGAATGGCACCGGTGACTTCCCCCATTGCAGAACACGGTAGACAAACCCTGAAATAAAGACCGTAACCGCAACATAGGGCACAATCACCCCGAAGAAAAACTGCATCTGGTGCGCCATCGCCACCCCGACCAATGCAAGCAGTGCGAGCATCACAACTGCAATGAAGGGCAATACGGCTTTCATATAGTTACCTCTTTCTTTTGAATTGAAATGAATTTGGTTTCTTTTCCCGCATCCTCGACCTCTGTGACCAGGTTCGCCTGCTTCAGAAGCCTGTAAGTCATATTCCTCATCTCATTGGCCTTTATATCGTAGAGTTTTTCGCGGCACTGCATAAAGATATCAAAGGCGATGAGGGCAAGGGAATCTATCTGTGATTCGAGGATAACGAGTTCTTCGGCGAGTTCAGGGGTGAGTGAAATATCCCTGAGCCCGTCTCTGATGATGCTCTTGAGGAAAAAGATGAATGCCACTGCCTGCGAGGCAGTGAATTCCTGAATAGCCCTTACCCTGATAATGGCGTCAAGAAAGCCCGATACCTTCGCGAGCTCGCCTCCCTGGGCAAGTTCCTGGAAGATACCCTCTATCCCCTCATGTATGGTCTGACCAACCGGATTTGCGAACCTGTCCTTCTGATTCCTGAGAAACCTGGCGGTTTCAGCCGGATAGGCATCCAGGATACTGTCGAACCACGAGGCAAGAAGTGAGTCTTTCTTTTCTAAAAGGATATGCTTCAGGCTCATCTTGTGCAAAATTCTCCCCAGGACTTTGTAGATTCAGAACCCGTCGTTACGGACAGAGGCTATCTGCGAATCAGCATCATAAAAACAGCACCCCAAAGAATGCCCAATGGGGCGCTGTTTTTGTCAGCAGTCGTCTGCCAAAGGGCTATACGCAACCTGTAGGCTTCGGAAGCCCGGCATACTTGCATGCCTGCTTTGCAGGTCCGCCCGGATAGAGTTCGTACAGATACTTGGTATTGCCTTTTTCAGGCCCCATAGCCTTTCCGATCTCCTTAACCAGTATCTTGATCATCGGGGCGATCTGATACTGTTTGTAGTAGTCTCGCAGGAAGTTGATAACCTCCCAGTGAGCAGGACTGAGACTGATTCCGTCCTGGCCTGCAAGCGCATCTGCAAGCTCCTTTGACCAATCATCGAGGTTCAGAAGATAACCGTCATCATCCACCTCGATCGCCTTTCCCTGAAAATCCATTGTTGCCATGCTTTCTTCCCCCTTTCACTTAGGTTCAAAATACATTCGAAGGGATTACACCCAACATCTGAATGCTTGTTATAAAAAACGCTGTTATAAGCTATACACAGTAATACAGAAACCATTGTCCGGTCAAATAAAAAAAACTTATCAGCAGATGATTCTTATTTATTTTTTTCAGATTGCGATAATTTACGGTTGATTATATAACCATATTTATCACATTATTTGCAAAATCACAGGGGTCTTTTGTCACTCTTTCAGTTTGACAAAGAGGTATACAGGGGTGCGTTTTGCCCTTCCTGGCGGCTCTGATCTGAACCTGTTCTTCCTTGCATCATAGTTAAATTCCTTCACCTCATAGTCTTCATCCGGTATCAGGGACCAGGCCTTGTCCAGGTCTCCGTTGCAGAGAAGGGTAAGGCCGTCAACATATGCATCGCCGATATTATGCCCTGAACCATCATACACGTATGCGGCGCCGCATTGACATCTTCCTCCGTTGATAACATTGCCGAACTTTGAGATGATCTGCTGAAGTTCACCAAGAGGCTGGCCGCAAAATGGGCAGCCTAAAATTGGGTTACTGTCTCTTCTTCCTGAATTCATTGCGTATTCTCCCTGGCCTGAATGTCTGCAACAACCTTTATTGCGACCTCTGCGACCGTGCCCAGCCTAAACTCGCCCTTATCATAAATCCTGACAGGACTTGAATCATTCCGGAGTTCCCTCACAAGAGGAAAAAATGCCTGCAGACCCAGGGCGCCTGTTATCATGACTGCATAAGCCCTTGTCTCTGCATCTTCGTCATCAAGGCCGAGCTTCTGCTCCATAAATGCCTGCGTCATGGTAAGCAGGTCGGGCCGCTTCTCAATAATCCTCCATATCGCACGCATCACTCCGCGCCGGAGCATCTTCTCGTCATAAAAGGATATAACAATCTGCCCTATATCGGCAAACGACTCGGGCGCGCTTCTCACAATCTCGCCAAGCAACTCGGGCGCGCTTCCAGGGCCGTTTCCTGACTCATCCCTCATCATCCAGAGAAATCTCTGGCTCAGGTTCCTGATAATCTCAGGGTTCGTCTTTGCAATCTCGCCGGAAATAAGCCCTATCGCCTCTATTGCGCGCCAGCTCTGAAGATTATCCTTGTCATACACAAGGGATATAAGAGTCCTGATAACAGCCCGATTCTTCTTTGCTTCCTCTATTATCGGCTGAAGCTTATACAGGCCCAGAAGCTGCCTGATCTCTGTTTTTTGCATCTATTTCCTGCCTTTTTGGCAGATAAGGGCCTGTCGTATCATTGCCTCCGCCCATTGAGGGCAGCCTGATGCATGCAGATGAGTGTAGGTGGCAAGCACATTCTTGTAACAGATGCCGTCATGCCCATTCATTATACCCTCGCCGCGCTCCATCCTGAATGCAAACTTAAGACTATTCTTCTTCCCATAACCGGCCACAGCAGAGTAATGAAACTCATGCCCCCTGATCATTGTCCCTTTTTGATAAAAAGGATTTGACCTCTGCACCTTTACTATTGTATACCCATGCGCCTGCGGCTTCTCCTCGAGGCTGAACCTCAGAGGAAAGATACCTGCCATCGGATATGCCTTTCGGCCCAGCACCAATGCCTCGCCCAGATACATCAGGCCTCCGCATTCGGCGTACACCGGCAGGCCCTCCTCCACCGCCTTCCTGACAGATGCCATGAAGCGCCTGTTTCTGCCAAGCGCTATTGCATGGGTCTCAGGAAATCCGCCGCCGATATAAAGCGCATCTATCTTTGGGAGCCTCTCTGCGCTTAGGGCGCTGATCTCTATAAGTTCTGCGCCGCGGCCCTCAAGCTCCTCAAAATTCTCCGGATAGTAGAACTGAAATGCAGAGTCACGGATGATGCCTATGCGGACAGACGGTAAAGGGTCAGGTTCACTCTGCCTCCTGCCCTTTGCCTTCAGCCCTGCATGCAGCGGCAAGACCGCATCTGCTGCCTTTCTTATTTCATCAAGATCAAGGTATTTCTCTGCAATATCGCAACAGGCAGCGATTGCCTCTTTCACTTCAGGGTGCTCCTGAAACGGCGTAAGGCCCATATGCCGCTCAGAGAGCTGCCCTGCCCTCAGTTTCGGGATAGCGCCAACAACCGGCACGTTGCAGTGCCTGGCTATTGCCTCCCTGATGACCTTCTCATGGCGTCTCCCTGCGATCTGATTCAGAATCACGCCGCTGATCCTCACCTTTGGGTCGAACTTCAACATTCCAAGCAGCACTGCAGCAGCTGTCCGTGTCACCTTGGTGCAGTCAAGCACCAGGAGCACCGGCGCCTTCAGGGTCTTTGCAAGTTCTGCAGTGCTGTATGTCCCTGCAGCGTCCATCCCGTCATACAGGCCCCGGTTTCCTTCTATAACTGCGAAGTCTGCACCGCCGTAATGGTCCACAAAGGATGAGATTATCTTATCCCCTGTTATCAGAAACGGGTCGAGGTTATAGCAGGCATGTTCAGCCGCTGACGAAAGCCAGCCTGCATCAATGTAATCAGGCCCTTTCTTGTAAGGAACAACTGATCTGCCCTGTCTTTTCCAGGCAGCAATGATGCCGAGGCTGACCGTGGTCTTGCCGGCCCCTCCCTTTGCCCCTGCAATGATTATTCGCGGATAGTTCGGTCTCATCAGGAAGTCAGTATTCACCGTAAATGACTCTGTTATTCTACCTGTTTGCCCCATGAACAGCAACCATATGGAGGCTGAACATCCCGCGCAAGAGATGTCTGATCTGCCTGTCCGGTCATCGCCGTCGCCTTTTATTGACTCATGCGCATCTGCAGGTGCTTTATAATAGCACCATGGAGCCTATTGATCTTCTTAACATAAAACAACGGTTTATCCGGTACTGCAGGTCATTTACTTCCGGAGACGAAGAAGACCGGAAGGCCTTTGCCCTTAAAGAGCAGCATTCACTTAACGTATCTGCGAATATGCTTTCTATTGCCGGAACAGTGCTTCAGAACAGAAATATGCTGCTTATTGCGGAGGTTATAGGCCTGCTTCATGACATAGGGAGATTCCCCCAGTATGCTCAATACAGGACGTTCAGGGACAGTGACTCACTGAATCACGGCAGGCTCGGCGCGGAAGTGATTAAGGACAGCAACGTGCTTGGCCCTCTTTTGCCTGACGAGAGGGAGCTTATCCTTGATGCAGTCAGATTTCATAATGCCTATGTCGAGGGCCAGAGTAATTCCCCAGTTGGGGCCAAAAGAATTCCTCAGTTAGG